>DATJPX010000021.1:0-126508 GCA_035506155.1 Anaerolineales bacterium | reverse complement strand
GATCCGGATTTATTGGCACGAATCTTGTCGAGCAATTTCGCGCTGCAGGCGAGGTCGTATGTAATTTCGATATTCTCCCGCCGCGGGACCCGGGGCATTCGTCTTTATGGAAGAAAGTGGACCTCCGGGATCGGAAACAGTTGATCGATGCTGTGCATGCTTTCCATCCTGAGATGATCGTACATTGTGCTGCGCGTACCGATCTGAATGAGCAAAAGAACCTGGACGGGTACAGAGCCAATATCGATGGGATTTGTCACTTGATCGAGGCCGTCCGGGGACTGGGGTCTGTCGAGAGGACGATTTTCTTTTCCAGCCAACTGGTCTGCCGGCTGGATTACCGGCCAACGGATATGGATGATTACCTGCCGGGTACGCTTTACGGCCGTTCCAAGGTATTGGGTGAAAAGATCGTCAAAACGTGCGGGGAGTTCAATACCACCTGGACGATCGTCCGGCCGACCTCGCTTTGGGGCCCCTGGTTCGATATCCCCTACCGCACATTTTTTAATACAATCCGCCGGGGAATGTATGTGCACCCCAAGGGTGTGCAGACGCTCAAACAGTGGGGCTACGTCGGGAACACCGTTCATCAAATCGGGCGGCTATTGGAAGCTCCCAGGGAGGCTGTTCGGGGCCGGATTTTTTACATGGCTGACTATGAGCCTGTGGAACTCAGGGAGTTTGCGGACAAGGTCCAGGAAGCCTTGGGTGCACGAAAGATCCCCCAGATCGCCTATGGCCTGCTCAAGGCAGCGGGTATCGGCGGAGACGTCCTTCAGCGTGTTGGTTGGTCGGCACCTCCGCTAACGAGTTTTCGGCTTGGAAACATTATCATGAATGAAATCCAGGATCTTCGCCCGCTCGAGGACGTTGTTGGCCCCCTGCCATTCTCGATTGAAGACGGCATTCGTGCAACCGTCCAGTGGTTGAATCAGCACTAATAAAAACGATGAAAATTGCTTTGGTGTGCACACACGGGGGTCACCTGACGGAGACTCTCCAGGTCCTTGAGGCCTTCGATGGTCACGAAATATTTTTCGTGACCCATACCAGCGCCCGGGACGAGGAAATTCGCAAGATCGCCCCGGCGTATTTTTCCAGGAATATCGGTGAACGCTGGTATTTGTTGCCGCGAGCCTTTTTCGAAGCCAGGCGGATCCTTCGGCGGGAACGCCCTCAAGTCATTTTTAGCACAGGCGCGGAAATTGCCCTGCCTTTTTTCTTCTGGGGGAAGCTGTATAAAATCAAGACGATCTTCCTGGAAAGCTGGTGCCGGGTCGAAGGTCCGTCCCGGACCGGCCGGTTGGTCTATCCGCTGGCGGACGAATTCTGGGTCCAATGGCCTCAGCTTGCACAGATTTGTGGTCCCAAGGCGAAGTATAACGGTGCGGTAATATGATCCTGGTCACAGTCGGTACCCACGATCAAAATTTCAACCGCCTCACCCGGGCGGCCGATGAGCTGTCGGGTTTGACAGAGGAGCAGGTGGTGGTGCAGGGTGGATTCAGCGACTATCGTCCCCTCCGGGCAAAGCACTTTCAATGGGCATCGATGCAGGAAATGGAAGAATGGATCGAACAAGCCAGGATCGTTGTCGCCCAGGCTGGGGCCGGCACCATCATTACCGTTCTGAAGAGACACAAACCATTGGTCGTTTGTCCTCGCCTGGCTGCCTTCGGCGAGCATTATAATGATCACCAAGTGCAGTTGGCCACTGCCCTTGCAGGACAGAATCGGGCGATTGCTGTCCTGGAATTATCCGGCGAAGCCCTCCTGAGGGCGGTCCAGCTTGCGGAGGAGCTTCCAGAGACAGCCGTCGATTCGAGCCGCCTTACGAACGCGCTAGCTTTGCAGTTGAGTGATTGGCAGAATCGCTTAGGGAAAGGCCAAAGTTGATGCCCGACCGATTGCGCCTTTCCTCACCCTTTGATATTGCAGACATCCGGCCATGAAGATCTGCTTCATTTGTTCCACTCCCTTTCCACCGCGAGAAGGGATTGCCTCGCATGTTTGGGGGTTGGCGCAATACCTGGATCGAGAACGCCATCAGGTCATAATCCTGACCCGGCGTGTGCCAGGTTCCCATTCGATGGATCGCTATGGAAAAATCCTGGTTCTCCGTCCGGCATTTTTGCCAATCTACCCGTTTCATGTCCACCTTCATGGTATCTTTGTCTCACTCGCCCTGAGTAGGCTGGGGGAGGGGGTGGATTTGATTCACTATCATTCCCCTTTGCCTGCTCCGGTGGATGCTCCGATCCCGGCTTTGACCACCTTCCATTCGATGGTCTCTGCAGACGTACACAAGCGAAAGCGTAATTCCCCCTACGAATGGGCGATCTGGGCGCAATCGAAAATCAGTTTTCAGATCGAGAGACGTTTGGAGGAGGCCAGCCAGGAATTAACCGCCGTTTCGGATGCGACCGCAAAAGATCTGCGGGGACTATTTCCGGATCTCCGAAAGTCCGTCACCACAATTCCAAATGGGATCGATACCGATTACTTCACTCCTGGAGCGCATCCCACCGGCGGCACAGACTTCCTTCTTTTTGTGGGACGATTGGACCAGGGCAAGGGCATTTTGGATCTCCTGAAGGCAATGCAACTTGTCTGGGAGAAAAACCCAGGGCTAGGTTTAAAAGTGGTCGGAAGCGGTCCCTTGGAGTCTACAGTCCGGGAATTTGCTGACGAGATGAGGTGGCGTGGAAAGGTCGAATTGTTAGGCCAGCTTGGGCCGAGGGAATTAAGGGACCTATATCGGAATGGCCTTGCCCTGGTTTGCCCATCTTTATACGAATCTGGCCCGCGAGTAGCCTTGGAGAGCATGAGTTGCGGCACCCCGGTGATCGGTACACCTGTCGGTTTGATGGCCGACTTGGTCGTCGATGGGCAGACGGGTTTTGTCATTCCGGTACATGCCCCGGATGCGTTGGCTGAGAAGATCGAACTACTGCGTGGATCAAAAACTCTTCGGAAGCAGATGAGCGCGGCTTGCAGGCCCTCGATCCTTCAGGGCTATTCTTTGAAGACGATGGGGGAGCGCTACCTGCAGATTTACACACGCATCCTGGCGGGCCAGCCATGAAAATTGCCATCGTATCAGACGGACTGGAGGAGCGAAATGCCCGCTTGCAGCCGTGGTCCTATCTTCTTGGACTGGCGGACCTCCTGAAAAGCCTTGGCCATTCGCCAGTGTTGGTCAGCGGTCCGGGTGCCTTGCAAGTCGAGGCTGGCAGCCGGCTGGGCTTTCCCAGCGTGCCCTTTGACCGGCGCGCTACTCCCGCGAAATGGGCCAGGTGGTTGGATGCTGCGAGTGTGGACGTGGTTTTCTGGCATCTTGGATTGACCAGTTTCCTTCACCCGGACCGGATCCTTCGAGGAATAAATCGACCGGTAGTGGGTATCTTCACCAGTCCGGTCTATCGCGCGAGCGATTTGTTTCGCCTGGGCGGACAGTCGCTTATTTCGGAATACGGCATGACCCTTTCGCCATTGGCTGGACTGCTGGTTTCCCGGCGGATGGTGGCGCGGTGCCTGGCCGGCGGGATTACCTGCCTTGTGACGGAATCCGAAACGACCCGTCAGGCCCTGCTCCGTTTGGGCGTCGCGCCCGAGAGGGTAATCGACATTCGGCCGGGGTTGGCAGCGGCCTGGAAGGACGCCAGGGTCGTGGAGAAGAAAAAAAAGGATCTCCGCCGGGAACTTGGCTATAGGGAAGACGATATCGTGGTTGGCTTCTTCGGACCACCGCCGGTTTTGCGCGGCTTGCCCACTTTGATCCGTGCGGTCCAACTCGCCCATACCAGGGACGCACGCGTCAAACTCCTTGTCCTATCAAGGGAGCGTCCTGGCGAGTTCACAAGGCAGCATCGCCAGATAAATAACGAAGCGGACAGCAACCCGCAGTGGGTGAAATTGATTGGCGGCTTCCTGGGTGCCCAGACGCTGGTTGCTCATCTGGCATCCTGTGACATGGTTGCCTTGCCTTTCGAGCTTGTGCCCAGCGACGTGCCATTGAGCGTACTCGAAGCCATGGCGTTAGGGTTACCCGTGATTACCACCAAGGTGGCCTGCCTCCCGGAAATGGTTCCGAACGACAGGGGCGTGGTCATCCCGCCAGGGGATTCCCAATCCCTGGCAATGGCGATCCTCGATCTGGCGACCCATCCCGCGCGAAGGATGCAAATGGGCCGGGACGGGCAGGAATTTGTGCGCGATTGGACTGGCGAAAGCTTGCGCCGGAGGAGCATCTCAACCTTGCTCGAAGGGCTGGGATCTGGCTGGAATCCGCATCGAGCAGGAAGTGGCGTCGACCAAGGATGAGGCAACGCCCGGTTGGAATTCCGCCTTTGATCTATATCACCGGTTGCGATGGGACCGGTAAAACCACCCAAACGCAATTATTGCTCGATCAGCTGGGTGCGAGTGGTTTTCGGGTTCGGCACGTCTGGTTGCGCTATCCGTTTTTCCTAAGTATCCCCTTATTGGTTTATGCCCGCTGGAGAGGCCTTAGCTGGTATGAAGTTAATGGACTGGTCCGACATGGCTATTGGAATTTCAGCCCCTCCTGGCTGATGCGGAAGGTCTTTCCCAGGCTGTTGTTGGTGGATGCCGGCCTGGCAGGGATTCTGCGAATCTACTTGCCGATATTGTTCGGATATACTGTCGTGTGCGAACGCTTTACTTTAGATATGGTCGTAGACCTGAGTGTGGCGATGGATGACCTGTCTTTCCTGGATTCCGGAGTTGCTGCTGCATTCATAAGATTGATCCCCAAAAATCGTATCCTGGTTTTGCTCGACCTGGACGCCGCCGAAATCAAGGAAAGGCGGAAAGACCTCGTCTGGGATCAAAGGCTGGAGGCCAGGTTGCTGGCGTTTAGAAAATTAGCCGTTGTCCTCGGGATCGGGATGCTGAAAACCGAGGAACCGATCGATGCTATCAACCGCCAAGTCCAAACCATGATAGGATTGCCGCATGCCCAGAAATAAATATGCCGAGCTGGCCCCGACGCGGATTCTAAAATGGCTGTTGAAATTTCCGATCGTGGGCATCTCGGTGCATTGGCTTTTCCAGGGACTTTTGTACATGGATAAAACGGAGAGATGGTTTAAGCTGACACTCGACGCTGTTCTTACCGTACTGATCGGATCGGTACTGAATCTGTGGATAACTATTCCGTATAACTGGCTGCTTGGTTTGTTCATCGCCCATACACTTAACTTTCTTTTCAACAGTCATCCTTGGGCGCTCTTGAAACATTATGGATTGATAAATAATACTCAAGAGCGTTTTTGGGAGTATTCGAACCGACTATTCGCAAGAATTCGATCCGAACCGAGTCTGGCCTTTGGGGCGGTTTACGGGAGTGTGGTGCGCGGGGATTGGTCACCCTCTTCTGATCTGGATACACGTTTGATCAGCCGGCCGGGCTTTGGAAACCATGTACGGGCTTGCCTTTTCACAATGATTGAACGGTCCCGGGCGATGCTCAATCGATTCCCGATCGATGTCTATATGCAGGACGATTTTTCCCTCCTGGCGCGGATGCGAGACGATGAAAAGCCATTGATCATTAAAGGCGCTCATGACGAATAATGATGTCAGTGAACCCCTATCGATGAAAGCGCATGGCGGCCGGAATTTCCTCGTCTCGAATTCGTTCTTTATGATCGCCTTCACCGCAAGCAGCACTGGCCTAAGTGCAATATTTTGGTGGCTGGCAGCCCGGCGCTTCGACGCAGATGCGCTTGGCTTGACGCTTGTGCTCGTTTCGATGGCTCAATTGATCACCACCATGGCGAATTTTGGTCTGAATTTCAGTGTGATTCGATTCTTGGCTTCTTCTGATGAGAAAGATAGATTTGTCAATACCATCCTTACTTTTTGTGCAACTGCTGGTTTGATTTTGGGTTTGTTGACTGTTTTGATCGGACCAGTTATCTCGCGGTCTTTGGGTTCGCTCCAACACCCCATTCAACTTGGCGTTTTATTCGTTGGATTGGTTGTTCTCCTCGCCCTGTTTCAATTGTCATACCCGGTCATGACCGCTATCGACAAGCTTAACCTCTATTTCTATCTGAACATCGGTGTGCTGATTTTTCGCCTCGTCTTATTTGCGATTCCGATCATGAAGAGCGATCCTATCCGATTGGTCCTGTTCTACACGGGGCCGTTGCTCCTGGCGGACCTGGCAATTGTTTTCGTACTCTTGCCGAGGTGTATCGATAGTTACAAGCCACGCTTCGAATTCGTTCGGGAAATCTGGGCAAGGATTGCAAACTATTCGGTTGGAAGTTTCCTGGGAAATATTTTTCACGACTTGCCATATCAATTGCTACCACAGGTCGTCGCAAACGGAGCCGGGTTCGCGAATGCAGCCTATTTTTATTTCCCCTGGAATTTTCTTGGTTTATTGGTTACAGTAAGCAATGCGATATCCCAATCCTTGTTCGTAGAAGGATCGTCCCGCCCCGCAACATACGAAAAGCATAAGGATAAAGTAAGACTGATTACTCTAGCGGCTGCTCTTCTTGGGGCTGTGGCCCTATTTTTTGGAGGTCGGCTAATTTTGGGCTTCTTCGGATCCGAATATGCAAAACAAGGTTCTTTGATGCTAAGAATACTTTGCCTTGCAGCCTTACCTGCCGCATATGTTTACAATGAAGTCGCGATCATGCGTGTCAGGAAGCAAGTAACATCAATTGTTTTTATTTATTCATTGGTTTGTATGCTCTGCATCATTTTCAACCTATACATCCGGACTGCTTCAAGCGTAATTTGGGTTTGTTGGAGCTGGCTGTTCATCCAATCCGTAGCCGCATCGGTCGCCTGGATTCTTAATCGCTCTTACCATCCTACCCATGAGAAAATCGCCTGATCTAGTCATTGCCCATCCAATGAACTCATATCATCCAGGTCAGGGGGGCGGCGTTCGCTACCTGATGAATGTATTGAACTATGCCCTTGCCAGGCATAAGGAAGTTCTTGTCCTTGGAATCGATAACAATGTCGGGGCAATGAGAAACCCGGCTTGGGTGCAAGTCGCCCTTATCCGAAAAGGAATTCCAGTCCTGCGGAAAGTCGTCCCTGAATGGGTAAGATATTTGTTCAATTTATTCTTTGCATTGCCGTTTATCAAAATTCCCAGGAAAGCTGTGATCCTAACCCATCGGATGGATTGCATGCTGGCTTTTGTTCTGTTTAAACGAAATAATCCAAAAGTATTTCTTTCCGCCGCCCCGGCCTATTATCTTCGCTTGAAGTATCCTAAAATCCATAAATATTTTGGCTGGTTGTATTATTGGATTGAGAAGACTTGTATCTTGAATGTGGACTTGATCATTCCAACGGACAGGAAAACAAAGCAATATTACGATTCCAGATATCCGGGAGCCAAGTTGGGCGAGATCATGCCGTCGCCGATCGATTTTAACCAGTTCCCGATTCCGGATAAAAGGGTTATCAGGGCCAAGTTGGGCTGGGACGATTTAGAGAAAGTTATTCTCTTTGTCGGCCGTCTGGCTTTGGTGAAAAATATTCCTTTATTGATCGATGCATTCGGAATTGTCGAAAGGGAGATTTCCCCATCTCGATTAATAATTGTAGGCGATGGCGAGGAAGGCGAAACGCTGAGGCGCCATGCGCGAAACACATCCGATCGAATTTATTTTACGGGAGCACTGCTGCCATCAGAAATCGGTTTGTACTATTCCGCGGCGGATGTTACCGTTCTCTGTTCCCATGAAGAGGGCAGCCCTACGGTGATCAAAGAATCGCTGGCAGTTGGTACGCCTGTAATCAGCACTGACGTGGGTGATGCTTCCGATGTATTACAGAATAATGCAATTCTTGGCAGGATCATCCCCAATTCTGTCGAAAGCCTGGGTCAAGCATTGTTTGAACTTTTATCTGGATCGGCATCAGATACAGATCAGATTCGGACTGCCCGACGGGCTGCTGTCACGAAGTTCAGCTTGGAAAAAACGGGTCAGGAATTGTTCTCAAAATTCGAGACTATTATCGAAAACAGATGCATATGAACACAGCGAAGAGCAAAACCGGTAAATTTTTTTCCAAATATGGGATTGTTGCCACAATTGCATGTATCGTTCTATTTGTATATTTGATCTGCGCTCGGATCGGGATTTTTTTGCCGTTTGCAATTTTTTGGGTCGCCTTAATCCTTGTCCTGGCAATGTTCATGCTGCAATTATTGTATAAGAATGATGACGAGACCAGCAGCATCCGTTGGATCTTTCCGGTATTATTGGCACTCGTGTGGCTACTAAAAACGATCCTGGTCCCTGTCGATGTGCCATTCTTCGGCTCTGATAGCTATGTCGATACCGCTGCTACGATAGAAATTCGCAATGTTGGCTGGTTTAATCTTTCTCCCTGGCAAAATGGATTGTCTGCCTGGATTAACTCGACCAATTATCCTTTTCTCTCCGGTTTGACCATCTCCTTAATTGATCCCATCCATTTCGGACAGTATTCCTGGAGCAGATGGGGGCTGGTAATTCTGAGTCTATTATCCCTCTGCTTCGTCTATGCAATAAATTTCGAGTTATTCCGATCAAGACGCGTGGCTTTGCTGGGGAGCATCGGGTTCGGTCTGACCTACATGTATTTGATGTTTAACTCCTTGTACATTCGGGAAACGCTCGCCTTCATCTTTTTCTTTGCAGTCGTTTATTGTGTGATTAAGATTGACCGACTATCCAAAACGAAATGGGTTTATTTTTACCAGATCGCTGCAATCATCACTGCGACGGGATTGGTATTTACCCATCACCTGACCGGGTTGATGCTGTCCCTGTTTTTATTGAACCTCAACATGGTAAAGATATTCTTCCGTCCAGAACGTATCAAGAAAATATTTAGGATCTCTACACAATCGACATTGTCATGGACGTTGTGGATATTTATTCTCGTCGCCCTCCTGACCTTCTGGATATATTTGAAGAAATCGCCAATAAATATTCTTCAAACTTTTATTGATGATGCCGTGGCTGGCGAGACTTCCACCACCTTTTCTCTGCCAACAACGGTACGTTACAATTTCCTATTCATCGTGCAAGTGATAACGACCTTATTTTTTGGGTTCCTGGCGATTATCGGTGTATTTGATAGAAAAGAGAAGAGCATCTTCTTGATCAATTCCATCTCTTGGGGCGCGATCATGGGTTTGGCAAGCATGTTCTTTGCTGTCGCCGGCATTCCTGGAACAAGTTCGATTTCCAGCCGGTTTGAGTTATATGGCTATGCCTTTCTGATTCCCGCGGCGTCCTATAGCATTTTCACTTTGATCCGGTCAAAAAAATGGATGATAGTGCCGATCAGTATTGTATTCATCGCTTATGCAGTTGTAAGTGTTTATCGCCTGCCGCTTTATTTGTTTTCGCAAGTCCAGCCGGATTTTTTGAACGGCGAGGCCCGTGCACTGCCTGTCCGAGAAGAGTTTTTATTAATCAACAAATTTAACCCCTCCGAAAAATATTACAGCACCTTTTTGTCCAGGTGGATAAAACCCATTTCCGGGATTACACCTTTCTCCTGGCCATCGCCTGTGGAGCCAACCGGCAAATTTGCTCTTCTAACAGGAGAAAGAGCCCAAATTTACTTCGCTAATAATATTCTCAGCCCTTCTCCAGAAAAAATGAATATGAGTCGGGTATATAGCTCTGGACGTGTTGCCCTCTATATCTCAAGCACACAAGAAAAGGACTCATTCGATATTTCCCAAGTGATAATCGAAAAAACGGTGAATGAACCGGCTTCACCAGAATATGCCTGGGTCGCCCTTTTTCTTGAATTTGTGTTGATTGGCTGGCTGGGTTGTATGTTCTTGAAATTATTTACCCGCTTCAAGTTTTATGAAATTGGATTGGGGATAACGATAGTCTTTGACTTGATTTTCCTGACGTATATAATCACGAATGCCCTAGGGTATAAATCTCCCGGTTATCTTCCTCTGTTTGTGCTGGGCCTACTGGCGATAATTTGTACAGTGTTTTTGAAGAAAAAGCATATCAAAATACTAACTTCTGAATGTATTGTATTTCCATTGATTTGTCTCTCTCTCCTGGCTTATGCTTATGCAGGGGACAATATTTTGATGCCGATTGAAAACCAGCAAGTCACAGAGTTCTATATAAAAAATATTTCACCCTGTGACCCAATGATTTGTCTTACTTTGCATATCACAAATTACGAGGGCCATTTGCAGGAATTTTCAATACCCGGCGTGTCAAATTCCATAAAATTGCAGCAAAACGAAACATGGGAACAGATTGCCCAATTACCAGACGTGAATGGACAATCTGTAACCATCAATCTACTCGACTCGAATGGGAAAGTAATTGATTATTTATTGGTTCAACCAATGAAGTAAAATTCGATGAAAATGAATGGCCTATTCCTAAAGGCATCAAAATCTTGTCCAATATCTGGTCGAACAGGATTTTGCTTGGTTCATCACCTTGTTTGATTAGATTCAAATTCTAGAATGCATATTATGCAAGAAAACCGCCTTACTCACTTGGATTACCTTCGGAGGACCCAGGAAGATCCTCGCAACCATTTCAATTGGTTGATGCTTGGTTGGACCTCGGATGATCCCAAAGTGGCCCTGGAGTTTTTCGAGGAGGCGTTGACCCTCAAACCCGGAAACCCGGAGGTGCTCGATTCGATTGTCTGGGCGAAAGAGCGTATTGCTCATCCTCAGGGGAAACTGGAACTATCCAATATCAACGAGGAAGTCCGGGAGCTACAAAAAGCCTACCAACCCGAGCCGAGCGGACTTGACATCCCGACTCGCCCTCGCCACCCCCGGAAGATTTATTGGAGGGTTTTAGTTTCCCGGCGTATGCTGCAAACCTGGTTGGGGCTGTATTTCAGCGCGATCGCCCTGGCCGAGATTCTTACATCGATCGTAAAAACCTTATCCCTAGGGTTAATCCTCCATGGCATTGTGTTGCTTCTCTTGGTCGTTCATAGCGCCCTTGTCGTCAGCCGGCGGGAACAGCGCCTTTTTCTGACTCTCGCTTTTGCGCCATTGATCCGGATGGTGAGTCTTTCGATACCATTAAAGGGGATTCCGCAAATCTATTGGTACATGATCGTTGGGATTCCACTCTTTCTGGCTGGTTTTCTGGTGATGCGCTATGCAGATTTCGATCGCCGGGAAATCGGCTTTTCAGGCAGGCGTTGGCCTTGGCAAATTTTGATCGGTGTGGGGGGAATCGGTTTGGGTTACCTGGAATACAGCATTTTGAGACCCAAACCGCTCATCAGTCAAATTACGGTGGGAAATTTCGTGCTTCCAGCGTTCATTTTGTTGATTTTCACCGGCTTGCTGGAGGAGTTCATTTTTCGCGGATTGATGCAACGCGCCTTTATCACTTTGATTGGCCCGATCGAGGGAATTCTCTACGTCTCATTTATCTTTGCGGTACTGCACTTCGGTTATCGCTCGGTTCTGGACGCGATATTCGTTTTTTGGGTTGCCCTGCTTTTTAGCACGATCACATATTTTACCGGCTCGATCCTTGGCGCCACCATTGCCCATGGACTGACCAACATCACCTTGTACCTTGTCTTTCCCCTTGTTTTTTATTCCGCATCTCCTGTGACGGTGCCCACTCCCGTATCGACCGCTCAACCTTCGGGTATTCAACCGCAGATTTTGACAGTGACCCCGCTCCCTACTGGGCCTTCATCCGGGATTCCATTCACCCCGACAAGCACGGCTATCGAGTTGATTCCTTCTACTTCTACGCCGACGTTCTTACCGTCAGATACTCTGGCGCCGGTTTCGGAGACGGCTACACCAACGCTCGTACTCACGCCAGAGGCATCCCTCTCGCCAACGGTAACCGCCATCGAATTGATCCCCAGGACGGTTACGCCTACGCCTTAATTCCCGCGAATGACCGTTCATTTGGAAGAGTGAGTAGTACTCATTTCCTACTCTCCTTAGAGGATTCCTAACGACTTTGTTAACCAGGTAAATTGACCAATTGGAATCACATCAGTATAATAAGGTAGATTAATTTTAAGGCTTTCTAGAATGATTTCTACTGTAACTACATCCACCGTATCGACCGTAACCCTGGCAGGATCATTTGCCATCATTGGCATCCTGGTCTTGATTGCCCTTTTAATCCAAAAAGAGCTGACGAGCACCGGGACCAACAAAAACGTAAAAAGCCTGAGACGTTTCTTGAATATAGGTATCTTGCCTTTGATATTCGTATTTGTTGCGGTAGTGATTTCGAAGGTCGTAACGATCATCCGGTGATAAAGATAAAACGAGAATAGGCTGCCGAAATCGGGCAGTCTTTTTTTATTCCGGGTGGTTATTGTTTTACAGGCTTTTTGAAGTGCCCTCTTGCAGCTACTTCTTGAGTGCGCTATAATGACCCGCCGTGTGAAGGTTAGTCATTCAAATCAATTGTGTAAGGAAAAATCACCATGCCAGTTTATACCTATCGGTGTGATAATTGTGGTGTCCAATTCGACAAACAACAATCTTTTAGCGATGCTACTCTCGTCCGGTGCCCCGAATGCGGAAAAAAGACCTTGAAAAAGGTGTTCCAGCCGGTGGGAATTGTATTTAAGGGGTCGGGATTTTACGCCACAGACCATCACTCGCCATCCGGTCAATCTTCCAAAAAGGCGGAAGAGAAAAAAGATACCGGTGAAAACAAGGGGAGTGGTGAAACAACAAAAGGATCGACAAGCAAAACCGACAAAACCGAGTAGCCATGGAAGACAGCATGTAGACGGCGCATCAAGGCGCCGTTTTTTCTTGCCGATTCCACATTGGAAGGAATCAAAAAACGCCTCATCGCAATGCGTGAGGCGTTTTTAGCTCCTCGCCGAGGATTTGAACCTCGAACCTAGCGGTTAACAGCCGCCCGCTCTGCCGTTGAGCTAGCGAGGAAAGCAGGCGAGATTATATAGGGAAGATTGTAGTCTGTCAAGCTGTTTCACGAATTAGTTGTGAATCCCGTTACTTTGTTGTAATATTTATTTGGTAAAAGGGAGGCATCATGAGCGAATCCAATGCAACAGTTTACCGGATCACGGATTTGGCTGTAAGTGAGCGGCCGCGTGAGCGCCTTTCCCACCTGGGTGCCCAGGCCCTTGCAACCTCTGAGCTGCTCGCCATTCTCCTGCGTGTCGGGGTTGCCGGAGAGAATGCCGTCCAACTTGGGCAAAGGCTCCTGACGGCTTGTGGAGGCCTTTCCGGGCTGCACCGGGTTCCGTTCGAGGAGTTGTGCAATCAGCGCGGAGTGGGGGAGGCCAAAGCAGCTCAGATCAAAGCCGCCATCGAGCTGGGCCGGCGGCTATCGCTTGAATCCGCAGAGGAACGATTCTCGATTAACAGCCCCGGGGATGCTGCTGCTTTGCTGGCTTACGAGATGTCTGGGCTGGAGCAGGAGCACCTGCGGGTAATTCTGCTGGACACGCGCAACCGCGTTTTGGATACCGTCGAGATCTATAAGGGGTCGGTGAACTCTTCCCAAGTGCATATCGGCGAGCTTTTCAAGCCTGCAATCCGACGAAACGCCTCCGCACTGATCGTCGTTCACAACCATCCAAGTGGGGATCCGACTCCCAGCCCTGACGATGTTTCGGTAACGCGGGCGATCGTTCAGGCGGGAAAGCTGCTCGATGTCGAAGTATTGGACCACATTGTCATTGGCCAGGGCCGCTGGGTTTCGCTGAAAGAACGCGGGTTGGGATTCGGGTAAATCGAAAAAACTGGCCGCGCCTGGCGCACCCGGTTACTTGAAATTCTGGGCCAGATAATTTACCAACGTGGCTTCTTCCCGGGGAGTAAGTTGAGCGCCGTTGGCAATCATCCGGTCGACAGTCCTCTTCCATTGGTCGGCGGTTTTTTGCTGGGAGGTGACTCGGTCTGTGGAGTGGCAAACCGAGCAACGTTGTTGCAACAATGCCTGACCGTCCAGCCCACCCGAGGACGGACCGCTTGTGACCTGTGTCGCACTTGAGCCGCAGGCAGCCAGGATAGCCCCGGCCAGGATGACAAGGCAAAGGATACTTATCACAGTAATGGTATGTTTTTTCATCTTTTCCTTATCCAAGGTAATGAAGTCCCGGCAATTTTACCCGGGAGCCCCATTGATGATGAATATTGTATTGGATTTTGATAGGTTAGCGAACTTCAAAACTGGAAAATTCGTCGATCGGTTGCTCCCACTCGATCCTGGCATCATCGACTCGTGATGCTCGCGGACCGGTTTTTACTGCTTCGGCGAATCGCTCCAAGACGGGTCTGGATCCTTCCGCCACGACCTCGACCTGGTCATAACCGATGTTGCGAACCCAACCGGTCAGCCCGAAAATCGTCCCGGATTGCTGCACGAAAGCCCTGAATCCCACACCCTGGACGCGTCCGGAAACCCAAATGTGGACTCGTGCCGGGTCCAGTGGGTGGCTCGCCGTCATTGGTCACCCTTCTTGCGGAGGTTCAAAACCAGTCTCCAGGCGGGCAAGATCAGGACGAGCAGGAGAACAGCCAGGTAGGGAAGGAAATTCGAAACGCCCGATCCCGTTCCGCGATTTTTCAAGGACGTTTTCTGCCATTCCGAGTCTAACTGGGAAAGCGGCGCACCGACTGCCCGGGCGGCGCCTTCGTCGCAGGCCAGGCCATCGGAATAGACCTGGATCAAGGCGCGTATGCTCGTGCTTCCATAGTTGGCGATCAAGAAATGCACGAAGTCGTCGGATTCGGCATATGCCAGGATCGCCCCGGAAGCGTCCATCGGAAATGGCCCACACAGGTCCGTGATCGGGATTAATTTCCCACTCACAGCAGAGACTGTAAGCACCTGAGTGTAATCTGAATTGGGATACTGTTCGACTTGCGACGCAATTCCTTCGAGGAGCCAGGTGGGTAGTTTTGCATAGGCTGCCCCGATCTGCCGGTAGAGGAGAACATGGGCAAGTTCGTGCGGGATTTGGCGCTCCATCTCGATGCTTTGGGTGTCGCCGGGAGCAATCGAGACCAGGACTACGCCCAAGTCAGGGCTTGCGTGTCCACCCACCCAGGTATAGCCGCCAAGGTTGAGGGTATTCTGGACGTCTTCGGGCGATGCGTAAATGTAGATATTGATCGGATCCGTCGAAGTGGTCGGAATGAGCGCCTGGATCGCCTGATAGCCGGCGAGAGCCGTGTTCAAGGCATCCTGGCCGAAGGCCAGGTCCCCGGTGTACCAATGCACCCGGATGCCCGAGTTTTCGACGACCTGCCAGGGATACCGATTATCGGTGTACTCGAAAAAATAGCGCGAGCTGTCAAAGGAGTTGCCGTTGTTTGGGGTGATATGGTACCAAAAGAATACATGGGAGAAGGGACGGAGCAGCCCGGATTGAATTGAATAGGTGTAATCGATCGAGCCGTCCCCGGCGATCGCCAGAGGAACAGTCCGGGTGTTTTGATCGCCTTCCACTTGGAAGAAAAGGTATATCTTCTGGACCGATGCTTGTGGGGGAAGCTTGGCGGAGAAAGTTATCTCCTCGCCGAATAGATAAGTTACTCCGACGTCTGTTAATTCGATGGAGGACTGCGCCTGCACATTTTGAGAAAAGCCCAGCAAGCTTAAGCAAAGAATCGAAAGAAACAGGCCACGCATGTTACCTCCCCAGGTAATCCGGTCGAGCAGTAAGAAGGATGGAACCGGGTCTAATTTTATTGAAATTGCTGGCTTGGTGAGGTTTCTCGAATTCCATGGATCGTCCAGGCACTATTCGATGTCCTCTTCGTCTTCTGCATCCGAATCTTCCTCGGATGGGTCTGAGTCGGGGTCGAAGCCGAACATGTCGAACTGAGCCATGTCTTCGGTGAAGGACAAATTATCCAGCGCTTCCTCGATGAACTCCACTTCCTCATCGTCTGTTTCGATTTCCGCCAGCTCTTCGAGCCGGTCGCGGACGCCCTCGCCGCCGATCTTGGCCAGGGCCCAGATGAGCTCGCGGCGCAGCCCCAGGTCTTCTTCGTCCTCCAGCTCGTCGAGCAGGATCTTGCGGGCGGACTCGAGCTCAAGCTCCCCGGCTGCGTGGATGGCCTCCACGCGGATATCTTCGTTCGATGCGTGCAGCTGGGACAGGATGTTCTTCTTCCAGCGCTTGTCGCTGGACCGTCCCATCGCAAACAGGGCGCTGACAACCCACTCGGGATTTTTTTCGTGGTAAGCAGCTTCGATGAGAGGGACGACTTCTTCCCGGCCGGAATATCCGAGCGATTCGAGCGCTCTCCGGCGGAGCAGAAGATCGCCCTTGGAGGTCGTTATCTTCAGCAGCTGGTCTTCTATTTCATGATGGGTTTCCGCAGGGATTTTTTCGAGCTCGCCCAGGTAGACGAACATCCCGAGTGCATTGGCAGCGGCAGCTCGAACTTCCTTGTCCTCGTCTGCTGTAACCATATCGAGGAAGATGGGGATGAGTTTGGGATCTTCGCATTCCCAAAGAAGCCGGATGGACAGGACGCGCACGTGCGCATCCGAATCGTCCAGAAGCGGCCGCGCCAAATCGTCGAAATTTGTCAATGTATCTGATTCCGCCAACTCTTCCAGGTCTTCGAGGAGAGCGTGTTTTCGACGGGTGGCGACCTTGGGCCAAGCGTTCAACAGGGATTTAAGATCTGCCGGTGTAATGTCCGAAAACCGGTGCAGGTAGCGCGCCGGAAATGGTGCGTTTTCATCCAGTAAGGCATCGATAACGGTCTGGAAAGGTACGTTCTGTGCCATGGCGTGATTAAACGTCTCCTAGGGAAGGGTAATCGATATTGGGTTGATGAAATCTTTGATGTAAAAGAAACCCAATAATAAAAGTAACACGAGGAAGCCTACACTGTTGATGGCGACCTGGTACTTTGCTGGAATGGGCCGGCGCAGGACGATCTCGACCAGCGAAGTGAAGATGCGCCAACCGTCGAGTGCCGGGATGGGAAGCAGGTTGGCTACACCGACAGTCAGGGTCAACGAAATGATTATTTCAAGCGTGTAATTGGTCGGCACCCTGGCTTGACCGTTCGGCGCCGTCTGCCGGCTGGATACGTCCTTGGCGACAGACTGTTGGAAAAGGTTCCAGATGCTGCGTGGTCCACCGATCTGGGCTTCTTGGGGTGACACGGTGCCGGCGAGAATGCGGCCGGGGAGGGCGAGCAGATCGTTGATTTCCGCCACGACCGTGGTAAAGCTCACCGGGATGGTTTCGAACCAGGTCTTCGCCGGGTTGAACGGATTGCCTATGGAAATCCCGATCGGCCCCTGGTCGGATGGATAGTTTGAGCGAGGCATCACGGTAATGTCGATGGTCTGGTTGCCTCGTTGGACGACGAGCGGAAGCGGACGGTCGCCATAGCTGTGAGCAAGCCTGATCAACTCGGCAGTATCCCCGCCGATCTTTATCCCGGCGGCTTGAAGGATGATGTCGCCCACTTTTAATCCGGCGGTGTCGGCCGGGGAGGCCGGACTGATACTCATCAGGGCGATCGCATGGGTATCCGGGACGCCGTACTGACTGAAGTAAATCGTCATTACCAGGAAGGCTGTCAGCAGGTTCATAAAGGCGCCGGCCAGCAGGACCGGAATGCGCTTCCAGGGGTTGGCGGCCGCCATGCCGCCTTTCTGGGTCGGGTCATCCTCGCCTTTGATGCGGTTGAACCCGCCCAGCGGAATCCAGTTCAGGGTGAATTCGGTCCCGGGCCGGATGTCTTTCAGGATGCCGCTCAGTTGGATCGCTCCCGGTTGGACGGCCTCCTTAAAAAGTTTGTGGGGTTTCTCGTCTGCCGGGTGGGTGATCTGGACCGTCGAGGGACCGTGCGCTGCGACTGGGTCGGGCCTGTACTGTCCGTCCTCCGTGGCGGCGAAATCGATCGTCCGCAAGACGAGCTCACCGCGGATCGAATCCGCTGTGGCGGTGACGGCCCGCGAGCCGACCGTCTTGTGGTCGAAAGGCAGGTCGAAGTTGAGAGGCATGACCACTTTCTGATCCCCAATGATAAGGTCGCCCTTGCCGCGGAACAAGCGGATCAGCCGCGGCGGGAAGCCGATTCCGAACTCCTCGACTTCGATCTTGAATAATCGGGCGACGACGAAGTGGCCCAATTCGTGTAAAAAGATGATTCCGGCGAAGACCACCACGAAGGTGATCCCGCCGAGGATGGCTGTGTTCATTTCTACCTCGTAAAAAGTTGGTTTTGCCTCTGACGAAGCGCTCGGGTTGATTATATCCTTTTTGGAAGGGAGAATCGACCGGTCCAGTTAAATAAACGCTGAGAGTTGAAAGGCTGTCCGGGGCTAAAGGAGTTTTGCTGGGCCGCCCGCCGGAGCCATCCGAACTTCCTTGACCGGGGATATCTCCCGCAAAAACCCAACGACCCCATCCGCCTGGTCCGAAAGGGTGATCACGTGGACGTTCGGTCCGGCGTCGATGGTGTAACAGACCGGCAGGCCTTTCGAACGGGCTTCCCGGACGGCTTGCATGACAGTCAATGTGCCAGCCTGCCAGTAGAACAGGGCTGGGTGGGATGTCATCATCACGGCATGCATCATGTCCGAGTCGAGTTCGACGACCTCGGCTAGGGCCGTAAAATCCCGCTGAAGGATTGCATTCCGGCACAGGTCAAGCCGGCGAGGCGCATCCGCCACCCGGGCGGCTTGCAGCGGACTCGTCCCGGCGAGGGCGTGGCCTTTCGTCGAGCCGGTGGATTTATGTTCACTGGAGAGCACGGCAATACAGTCGACCAGGTTCCAGTGCCCGGCCGGAGCGATGGATACGGCGAAGGAGTCGTGATCCTGTGTTCCTGCCTTCCACTCGACAAAACCGGCCGGAATGGATCGACAGGCCGACCCGGAACCGTGCCGGGCCAGTCGAGAGAGGGCCGATTCATCCAGGGACAAGCCTGCAGCCCGGCTGGCGGCCAGCGCCAAAGCCGCAAACGCGGCGGCTGAGGAGGCGATCCCAGCGCCGGCAGGGAAGTTGTTGGCGCTCACGACGCGGGCAAAGTGGTTGATCCCGGCCAGGAGACGAACTTCGTCGAGGAATTTGCTGACCCTCTCCAGGCTGGCGCCGTCTGAAATTTCCCCGTTGATCGTTACATCGTCAGCTGTGAGAAAGCTGTCGAAGGATACGCTGGTTCGCGTATCTAGGCCAGCCAGGTTCATCGAGATCGAACCATTGACGGGCAGGCGCAGGACCTCATCACGGTTCCCCCAATATTTAATAAAGGCAATATTTGGATGGGCAAGAGCGGTTGCAGAAAGGTTCATCGGCCGATCACTTTTCCTCTCACCAGTAGTAATTTCCACACAACTGCATGATGATCGTTTGAAGTGCAGCGATGATTGTCAGGTCGCCCAGCAGCCCGGGATCGTCTTTATAGAATATCAAGACCAGATACGGGTAAATGAATAAACATGTCCGAGCAGTCTCGCCGGTGCGGAACATCCCGATCAGGAACATACCGGCCACGATCACAAGCCCGGTAAGGGCGATCCCCCAGGCAGTATCGATACGAATTCCTCCTGTGATCGTCTTGATTCGATCTTTTTGGAAGAGGGCAGCCAGACATCCTATTGAAAGAAACAATCCTATCTCACTGATTCCTTCGATCCGACTCATTAGGTATTCCAGAGGCTGAGTAAGCAGACGGAACCCGTCCGGGTTTTCGATCCGGGAACTGGTCAGGAAAGCCTGTAGGTGGTTGTAATGGAACGTCGAATTCAATATAAATGCCCCGGCGACCAAAAGAACTACGGATGCCAGGCTTGTCAGCAATAAAGATGTTTTCCGATTGAGCAGGAGATCGAGTGTACCTAGCCCGAGACCGACCGCGACGAGAAATAAACCGCCAAAAGTGAGCAGATTGGTCAATGTGAGACCGGCGAATATCAGGAAGGCCCCGGCGAGGCTGAATTTTTGCCTGCGCAGCAGCATGACCAATCCCAGCAGAAACAGTGTACAAGTTGTCAGGATCAGCCCATCCAGGCTGACGGCTGTATAGATGTTAATCGCCGGGAGCAGGCTGAATAAAAGGACGAGGCGGTTTCGCTGGACCCGGTCAATGCCAAGTTCGCCGAGGATCAATCCGAGCAAAGGAATGGAGAGACTTGAAATTAGAATGAATACTCCGGCCAGAACGGCCAGGTTGTTTCCCGACAACCGGATTAGCAGGTAGTGTAACAGGACGGCGAATGGAGGGTGGGTTCTGCTGTGCACGAACAAGCTGGCTTGTTGGTTGTTGAATGCCTCTAGCCATGCCCGCCACGAGCTGATTTTCAGGGCGTCGCTGTAATACTGCGTACCGGAGAGATAGAAAGGTTGTCGAAAGGCAATGTCGAAATTTCCCTGAGCCAGATTGCCAAGCAGGATGAAAAGCAGACCCAGGAGCCAGCTTGTAAATTGATTGAGGTGCGGGAGGAGTTTGAAGGCCAAATAAAGCACACCCAGAAAGAGGATGGCATATGGAAGGCCGGAAAGATGAAACGCCGGGCCAAAGAAGATCGAGATCGGGAACCAGATGGCCGTATCAAGCCCGGGATCCAGGAAATGCAGCAAGCCGTTCAAACAGGCCAGGAAAATCCAGGCGGCCAGAAGGATCCCGATGGTTTTCAGGGGCTGGCGTTTGATGAAACTGCGAATTTCCCAGACGAGGTTCGGGTTCACGGGTTAAGTGTACCATGAAGAAAAGCCGCGCCGGAAGCCGTGATAAAATACGAAAGGCCTTATTTTGTAAACATAAATCAATAAAGGAGAATGGCATGAAACGAATCGTGATGCTCACCTTGGTCGCGCTGATGGTCCTGACGGCCTGCGGCACGGCGGCACCCAAGCTGGACCGTCCAGGCTGGACGCTGGTTTGGCACGACGAATTCGATGGGAAGACGATCGATCCGGCGAACTGGACCTACGACATCGGCGGGAATGGCTGGGGAAATGTGGAGATGGAGTATTACACGAACCGGCCCGAGAATGCCCGGATCGAAAACGGCATGCTCATCATCGAAGCCCGCTCAGAGCAATATCAAGGTTTGCCGTACACCTCCGCCCGGCTCAAATCAGTAGGCCTGCGCGAATTCCAGTACGGACGGATCGAGGCGCGGATGAAGCTCCCTTACGGGCAAGGCATCTGGCCGGCCTTTTGGATGTTGGGAGCGGGCAAGTCCTGGCCGCTGGGCGGCGAGATCGATATCATGGAATATATCGGCAAGACCCCGGATACGATCTACACGACCGTTCACGGTCCCGGCTATTCGGGCGCCAAGGGAATTGGGGCGCATACCGTTCTGACCGCCGACAAGCTGAAAAACGATTTCCATGTCTTTGCGGTCGAATGGCAGCCAAACGACATTCGCTGGTTCGTCGACGACCAGCAGGTCTTCGAAGTAACCCCCAGCCAGATTCCCGCCGGGACGCAATGGGTCTATGACCATCCTTTCTATATCCTGCTGAATCTGGCTGTCGGCGGCGGCTGGCCCGGTTTTCCCGATTCGACCACCGTCTTTCCGCAGCAGCTCCAGGTGGATTATGTGCGGGTCTACCAGAAACCCGATCAGATCACACCAACCCCATAGGTTCGCCCAAAACCGACAACGTCCCCTGCCAAACCGCAGGGGACGTTTTTGATTGGCATTTCCTGGTCTATCCGAGGGCCGCTTTTCCACACCCAAGGGCATGAAGGCTCTCTATCCAGGCTTGTTTGGTCGTTTCCCCGGCCGTCCCCAAGTTAGGAAGCGGATTCTTCAAGCCATAGCGTTCATACTTGGCGTTTCCGACGTTGTGGTACGCCATCACGTCGATCCCCTCCAGGTTCGGGTAGCGTCGGTCTAACTCGGCGATTCCTTCCAGGTGTTCGGGCGAATCGTTGACTCCCGGCACGAGTGGACAACGCAAGCGGATGCGGGCGCCTTGGGAATAAAGGAATTCCAGGTTGGCGAGGATCAGGTCGTTCGGGACGCCGGTCAGCTTTTTGTGGACTTCGGTGTCCGTAGCCTTGTAATCCAACAGGAACAGATCGACGAACGGCAGGACCCGTTCGTAGGCGCGGCGGCTGGTCCAGCCGCAGGTATCCAGGCAGGTATCCAGCCCGTCGGCTTTTGCAGCCAACAGAAGGTCAAGGGCGAATTCAAGCTGGAGCATGGGCTCGCCGCCGGAGATCGTCAGCCCGCCGCCGGATTGTTCGTAGAACGGCCGGTCACGCAAGACGATCGAAAGCACTTCTTCCACTGTTTGTTCCGATCCGGCGACTTTGAGCGCTTCATAGAGGCATGCTTCGACGCAATTCCCACATCTTTCGCAGAGCATACGGTCGTAGAGATGCACGCCGTCCACCAACCGGTGAGCGCCGTGCGAACAGGTCTTTACGCATTCCCCGCAGGCCGCGCAGGATTCCGGGCGGAAGGAAATCTCCTTCGTCCGGGATTGGGATTCGGGGTTGTGACACCAGGCGCAGTGCAGCGGACAGCCTTTGAGGAAGACGGCTGTGCGGATGCCCGGGCCGTCGTGCAGGGAAGTGCGCTGGATGTCGAAGACCATTCCGGTGGTAGTCATTTCATTACGATGGGCACGCGGGTTAGTAGAGCGTCCGGGCGATCAGGTCGCGCTGGATGGCGGGCGTGAGCTCGATAAAACGGGCGCTGAACCCGCCCACACGGACGATCAGGTTGCGATACTTTTCCGGCTCGTTGATTGCCGCCTCCATGTCGCCGCGACCGACGACGGTAATCATCGCCTGCGCCCCGCCGTTGGCAAAGTAGGCCTTGAGCAGGGCTTCGACTTTCGGGCGTTCTTCACGGAACGTGGATTTGCTGAATTTCATGTTGTGGGTGTACCCGGCATGCAGGCCGACATCCGGTTTGACGATCGAGTTCAAGAAGGCTGTCACGCCCTGGGTATCGTTCCCGGCGGTGGGGGTGTTGCCGTTGGCCAGCGGCGCACCGGAGCGTCGGCCTTCGGCGGAGGCTCCCGTTTGTGCGCCCAGTCCGATGTTCATGTGGTTGTTGATGTTGACGATCAGGAAGTAGTCGAAACCAAGGCGTTTGGCCTGGCTGCGGGTATGGCTGGCGACGTGCTCACTGACGGCACAGAGCATCCCGTCCGCATCGGGATCGTCATTCCCGTATTTGGGGGCCAGGCGCATCAGGCGGTATTCCTTCTCGAAGCCTGCGAAATCGGCGTCCAGGGCGGCAACCAGCTGCGGAAGTGTCAGCAGCTTGCGGTCGTAAACCAGGGATCTGATGACGGTCAGGCTGTCGGCAGCGTTGACCATCCCGTAGGTCTCGATCAGGCCGCCCTTGATCCGCACCCCGCCGCCGACCAGGGATTTTCCCCGGGCGATGCAGTCATCGTAGAGCATGGACGCGTACAGGAAAGCCGCCGCCTCGTTTTCCACCTGATATTCCAGGCAATGGCGGTCTGCCAGGGCTTCGACGGAATACTCGACCTGCCGGCGGTAGGCTGCGAAGAGCTCGTCGAAGGTGGCGAAACATTCCGGGTCTCCCTGGTCGAGGCCGATCTTCTCGCCGGTCAGTACATCCACACCGTGGTGGAGGACTGCCTCCAGGGCTTTGAGCAGGTTGAGGGAGCAGTTCGGGGAACCGAAGCTGAGGTGGTCGAGACAGTACTCGCCGCAGCCGTAGGGAAGATACTGTTCGGCATATGCGAGCGGGATACCAAAGCCGTTCCGGACGGCCGGGATGTTGACGTCATCGTTGAAGAGCATCGGGAAAGTACGGCCCTCGCCGAGCATGTCCAATGCCTTGGCCATCAGGGCTGGATTCATCCCCTCGTAGAACCGCAGAGTCAGCTGCGGCTCGATCTCGATCACGGTGCGGGTCGCCTCCATCGCAAGCAGGGCGAAACGATCCGCGCGGGTCTCATCCGGGCGCCCGCGACCGCCGATGAAAACGCGCCCGTTGAAGACGGTCTTCCGGTCTGCGATCAGCTGCCAGAGGGATTGCATCAGCCGCAGGGCTTCGGCCTCAGTCAGCCGGCCAGAGTCCACATCCGCGCAGTAGAAGCCGCCCAGGTAGACGTCCATGCGTCCGTAATTGACCGTTCCTGAAATCATCGTGAACAGCCAGATCAGCTGGGCCGCCTCCCGCAGGGTTTCGGGCGGACGGATCGCGATCGCTTCAAGCGCCGCGGCCAGCCCGAAGTTATCCTTGAGGTCAGCTTCGTTTTTGGCCGAGACAGCTAATTCACAGGCCTGGGATGCATAGGATTGGATGACCTCGGTCAAAAGATCGATGGCCGTGTCCATGCCGGCGTAGAGCGGGAGATCCCCGTTGGTCTTCCGCCCGGCGGCAATCTCGGCTCTCAACCCCGGGAGGCCGATCCGGGTCAGTTTTTCGTAATCCAGAAGGGTCCCCGAAAGCCGGCCCATCATCTCGGCGATATGGTTG
The DNA here is from genome assembly GCA_035506155.1 of Anaerolineales bacterium. Taxonomy (GTDB): domain Bacteria; phylum Chloroflexota; class Anaerolineae; order Anaerolineales; family Villigracilaceae; genus UBA877. The sequence continues at coordinate 102,065 of DATJPX010000021.1, read as the reverse complement.
GTCGTGGCTTTTCGCGTCTCCTCCGGGAGGCGCGAGACCAGCTTCCCGGCGATGGTGGATTCGGTTTTCCAGAAATCCAACATTCCCAGGATCGGCTCGAGTTCTTTCTCTGAAAGCCCTTCAAGCTCGGGACGGATGCGGTCCTCGTAGCAATAATAAACCGGGCCGCCGGCGGCGTCCTCCAGCCCGAAGCCGATCGGAAGGTAGTGTGTCCGCCCGGCGAACAGGTCCCCGGGGCGGATCGGGTCGAAGAGGTGCGGCATCAATGACTGCAGGCAGCGGGCCTCCCGGATGGCGGGATGGTCGTGAATGTGCCGCCGGTAAGTTTCGGTAAATGCCAGCTCGACCGAATATTTTTCGGAGTGGATCCTGGGATTGGCGGATTCGAAAAGGGCCATGTTTTTGTCCTTCAAATCTTCTGGCGGTAGAAACTCGGCGAAACCGAATATTTTTCATGAAAAGCCCGCTCAAAGTGCGCCAGGTTGCCAAAGCCGCTGGCGAAGCAAATTTCGGTCACCGGCAGGTCGGAGGCGTGCAGGAGCGAGGCGGCGAAGTGGAGGCGCAGGGTCTGCAGGTACTTCTGGAACTGCATGCCGGTCATTTTGTGGAAGATCTCGCTGAAATAGGTCGGGGTCAACCCGGCTTCGGATGCGACATGTTTTAGTGTGATGGGCGTGCGGAACTCGTGCTGCAAATGCAGGAGGGCGTTCTGGACGGCCGGGTGGGAGGCATCCAGGAGCGCCAAGGACGGCTTGACCTCGGAGAGGCGGGCCAGCTCGAGCAGGATGCGTTCCAGCCCGGAGCGGATCAGGCGCTCGCGGCCCAACCCCTGATTCTGGTGTTCGCTCCAGATCTGTTCGTATTCCATCAATACGAGGGCGGAGTCTTTTTCTGACAGCTGGAGGTTGCGATAGCACTGGTCCCCAAAAAGCCACTGGCGCATTTCGTCGTCCAGGAAATCTCCCGAAAAGATGATGTTGAAAATCTCGATGGTTTGGCCCGGATCTGGATCGAGCTGATGGAAATCCACCGGGGTGAGCAGGAAGAGCGCGCCCGGCTCGAGGGTGTGTTTTTCGCCGTTGATCGTCTGCCTTCCACCCCCCGAGATGATAAAGGTCAGCTCGTAGAACTCATGCCAGTGCAATGGGTAGGGATCCTTCAGGCTGGTGCGAAAGACCTGGAAGGATGATTTGGCGCCGATCAATTCGGATTCGCTCAGGCGTTGCGGTTCCATGGCTGGAGGAAGTGTACAGGCAGTTCATTTTTTGGACACTGCGTATCTTCGGATATTATATGCACTTTGGCTGACAAAAAAGTAGGCCGGAAAGCCATCCCGACCTACTCCCCGGTCTATTTCTTCCGGATCACTAGCTTGTGCAATTCCCTGCCGGGATCGTGCCGGTAGGTGAGCTTTTGCCGCTCTGGCTCTGTTTCATAACTCCCGTCCGAAATTTCGACCGCGTAGCCTTTTGGATATTGGAAATTCGGGATGTAAAACTCGGTCGGCTGGCGGACCTGTGGATCGTGGCGGAACTCGAATTCGAAGATCTTTTTCCTCACGTCGAAGCTCATCCGGATCGGCTCACCGGCCGTCGCACGGGCGTAGGGACGCACGATCGCTTCGAGCGCGCGCCCTCCCGAGTTGAGGTCAGCGGGATCCTTTTGCTGATCGCGGCTGAAAATGGACAAATCCTCGTCGTTCCATTGGTCGCCGCGCTCGTTGGAGTTGTCGGGGGTGTAGTTCCAGAGGGTGTAGTTGAGCAGGGCGTCGTCCATGATTCGCAGGCTGCGATCCATGGCGCGCACCTGGGTGCTGAAATTTCCGGTCCGGAACGCTTGTTTCTTTTTCATATCGAAAGGAATGCCGATCTCGCCGATCAACGTCGGGACCCCGCCCAGCCGCTCGCGGGCGGCCGTCTTGAACCGCTCCAACTGCTCGCCGTAGGATTTACGGATGCGAGCCGCGCCCAGGATGACTTTGCCTTTGATGAAGTCGACGCCCAGCCAGGGCTGGAAATCCTTCATGAACAGGACCAGGCCGTCGTACCAATGCGGCGCGGAGACGATCCGGTCGGCGTCGCCGGGCCCCCAGGCCGGAGGCATCCGGCTTGGCTCACTCTCGACGAAGATCAGTGCAGCAGGGACGATCTCACGGATTGCGGCAGCGTAGCGGTTGACGAACGGGCGCAGGTAATCCCGGTCGAAATCTACATCCTGGCCGTTTGCCTTGGCGAAGTAATCCTGTTTCAACAAGCGAGGAGCGCCAGAATTGTCGACTTCCCAGATGCCGTTGGCCTTCCATACGCATTCCCGCCCTGGCAGCCAGATGGACTGCTTGGCGGGATTGAAAAGCTGCTTGCCGGCCAGCTTCGCCCCGGAAGTACGCATGTCCCATATTTCGATTTCCTGCGGATAACCGGATCCGAGCAGGATGGATTGGAAGGGGCTGGGGCTTGCGCCGATTTTGAATGGGCTGGGAAACTGACCGAGGTCCGGCACGCCAATCCAGCCGGCAGAGGGTTCGTTCAGGCTGTCGTAACCGACTACATTGGACAGGTCCCTCAACCGCTGCGCGACCTGTTGCATGGATTTGATATAGTGCTGCTGGAGATACTCCTGAACCGGCTGGCCTTCGACCTTTGTCTGCGGGGCAAAATCGTTCCCTGCAAAGAACAGTGTGAACAGCGTTGCCGAGGCAAGCTTGGCAGCATTCGACGGCCAGACCATGCGCGGGAACGGATCGCCGTGCTCCTGGTGCAGGATGGCTGCGCCGGCGGCGTGAAATTTTGATGGATCCATCCCGACGGCCTCGAATGTCCAGCCGGGAGCCCCGTCGCCGCCCGAAAAGCGACTCCAGACGTCCTGGTGAGGGTCGATGAAGAGGCTGATTCCATGCTCGTCGGCTTTTTCGATCACAGCGTGCAGGTAATCGAGGTATTCACGGTCGTAGATTCCCGGCCCGGCATGTTCGACGGCCTCCCACGGCACCAGGAATCGCAGGAAGGTCAGTCCCCAGGATTTCAGGCGGGAAAAATGTTCGTCCGCTTCTTCGATTGGGAAGGGCCGGCCAACGAAGGAAACATTTCGGTGATCGTAAAAACCATCCTTCTTCCAGGTGGCTCCGTTGGGCGTAAAAGGGACTTTGGTGCTTCCTCCCAGGTTGGCGCCGCGCAAGAGCAGGAAGCGGCCGTGCTCGTCTTTGAACCAGATTCCGTCGGTGGTGATCATCTTGATGTCTCCATGGTTTACTCGAATTCCACCCCAAGCAGGCTGGCAATGACGCCCATCTCCCCGACGTGCTGGTACGGGTGGGTGAGCCCGAAGTTCATCAGGCATTTACCCTTGGTCCAGTTCAGATAATTGTCGACCAGGCCGGGATCGTTGGTCCGGGCCCAACCTTCTTCGAAGAGGATTTTCCGCAAACGGTTTGCGCCCATGACCGGAGCCAGGACATCCATGTTAAGGGTCGGGACGATCTCGAGGGTGCGATCATGGACGGCATTGGAATAGCCGTGCAAGGCTTCCAGGTCGATGCGCCGGCCAAGCTCATCCACCTCGTTGAAATCCATCCCGTTGCCGTTGTGTCTCCATGGCAGCTTCATTCTTTCCTGCCAGTTGCCTTCATCCAGGACCTGAGGCCGGTCGGCGACGAAGCGATTCAGGCCGGCATCCTCCACCCGGGTCAGGTGCCAGAATACCCAGGCGATCGAGTTGACCCGCGGATGGGGACGCGTCCGCATCTGGCCTTCCGTGACATGCGTCCAAAAATCTGCCAGCCAGAAATCATACAGGGAAATATAGCGTTGCAGGAAAAGCTCTGGGATGTCCATCGATCCACTCCATGGGCTCGCGGATCGCTTTTTCTCCCTCGCGGGAGACGGCTCAGGGGCAGCCGAAGCTGCCCCTGGTGCGTACACGATTCTCGATTTCTATTGTCCGGGTAGACTCGGATGAGGATAAATCTGTTTACTCCGTCAGATCAGCGATCGCGGCAGCCGCCGCATTCGTCTTGACGGATTCGATCCCGTTCTCCATCGCCGAATTCGATGAGTAGACTTCGCTTGTGCCGATGACCTCGCCGTTGGAGGCTTTCAGGGAGAAGAAGGGTTCACCCTTCTTGGTGGCCTTGCGGTCGTAATTTGAATCCTTGGCCGCGCTCCTTTTGACCGATGCGATCCCGGCCTTCGCTGCGGCCTTGTCGCTGTACTGCTCACTGGTCAAGATGATCCGGCCGTTGGAGGCCTTGAGGTTGAACATGAATTGGCCGCGCTTGGTCTTCGTCAGTTCGAATTTTCCTGCCATGATCATTCTCCTATGATGAATATTGTGAAGTGGTTGGTGCTTTGCTTCCCGGAGTTGCCCGCTGCGGCGGAGGCTTCCTGAGAAGGGCCATGCGTTCCGCGCGACGTGACCTGGCCGGGAAGTCCATCCCTATTTTATCGCGTCCTGGTCGCGATTGTGGATCTTTGGACCATGAAATCTCCACGAAATTCTCAAACGGTTAGTCCCTATTATTCCACCTTGACCACTGCCGCACCGGTGAACTTCCCATCCCGGAGCCTTTGCAACGCATCTTTGGCTCGACCGAGCGGGAAAGCCGTCACCTCGGTCTTGACCCGGGCGCGCTGCGCCAGGGCGAGGAATTCCTCTCCGTCTCGGCGGGTCAGGTTGGCGACCGAACGGATGATTCGCTCTTCCCACAGGTCCCGGTAGGGGAAGGCCGGGATATCGCTCATATGGATCCCGCCACAGACCACACTGCCGCCTTTGTGGGTGGCCTTGAGCGCCGCCGGGATGAGCGCGCCAACCGGGGCAAAGATCAAGGCTGCGTCCAGTTTCTCGGGCGGCGCCTGGGTCGAATCGCCTGCCCAGTCCGCCCCCATGTTGAGTGCGAATTCCTGGGCAAGGCGGTCCCCCGGACGCGTAAAGGCGAAGACTTTCTTCTCCTCGAATTTGGCGACCTGGGTGATGATGTGGGCGGCCGCGCCGAACCCGTAGATTCCCAATGTTTCGACGTTTTCCCCTGCCATCCGGTACGTACGATATCCGATCAGGCCGGCGCACAGGAGCGGCGCCGCCTCCAGGTCGGGATAATCCTCGGGCAAGGGGAAGCAAAACCGTTCGTCTGCCAGTGTGTACTCGGCAAAACCGCCATCCAGGTCGTACCCGGTAAAAGCCGGCGAATCGCAAAGGTTTTCCTGGCCGCGCCGGCAGTATCGGCATGTCCCATCGGTGGATCCCAGCCAGGGCACCCCGACCCGTTCCCCGGGCCGGAAGCGCACCGCCTCCGGCCCGCCTGCGACGATCCTCCCGACGATCTGGTGACCGAGCACCAGCGGCAGCTTCGGTTGGGAGAGTTCCCCGTCCAGGATGTGAAGGTCGGTGTGACAAACCCCGCAGGCGGACACCTTCAGCAGCACCTGTCCGATTCCCGGCTGAGGGATTGGCAGACTGGCAAGTCGAAGGGGACTTCCTGGGGCATCGAACACAACGGCTTGCATGGTTTCCATTTCTTTTGGCTCCTGATAAAAAACGATCGATGTGTTCTAAGGGACCGGCAGGGGCGGGGTAACATTGACTCCCGCCCGCCAGGCTTGCAGGAAGGGGAAGGGGTCCACCTGGCCGCGGCGGGCCTTCCAGTCGTCGGGAGTCGTTGGGCGTGAGATCCCGAAGTGCAGGTGAGCCTGGGTCGAGCGGGCGTCTCCGCTGTTTCCGACCCGCCCAAGCTCCTGGCCGGCTTTGACGCGCAACCCCACCCGGATTCCCGGGGCAATTGCCGAGAGGTGGGAGCCGTAGTAACGAACCCCGTCGTCGCCGATGATGGCCACCGAAAGTCCACCGCGCACGGCCGGGTCATCTGTTTTGGGGTCCCAGGTATCGGTGAAGGAGACGAAGTCCACGATCCCATCCGTGACGGCGACGAATACGGTCCCGACCGGGGCAAAGATATCCGTAGCGGGGTAGCCGTGGGACGCCGTCCCGTCGGCAAATCCGGCCACGCTGGGCGGCTGGAGCGGGAAGACATAGGTGAAGACGACCGGTGTGGACGTCGGAGCGATCGTGGCAGTATCTGTGGCGGTCGCGGAAGGCTGCGGCGTGACTGTCGAGGTGATGGTTGGAGTGGGAGGCAGGGGGGTGAAGCTGGCGGTCGGTTGGACTGGCATGGCCCGCTCGATCACGATCGGCGTGGCGGAAGGCTGGCTGGCGGTACAGGCAGCCAGGAGAACCCCCAGGATCGCCAGCCCGAGCCTTTTCATATTTTTGTCTTGTGCAGGATTTCTTCCAGGTCGGGAATGTCCTGGGCGGCCCGGCGCAGGATGTCGAAGGAAGCGTCGATCAAAAGGTCCAGACGGGCGATGGCGATCTCCCCTCCGCCGTCGGCTTCCTCCAGGACTTTTACGATATTGCCGCGCAGGCCGCTGGCCCGCCGCGCCCAGTGGGAATCCACCGAAAGGCGTTCCAGGCGGATTACCAGGAGCCGAAGGAGTTGGACATACTCGTTCTGGGAAGTAGCCACCTCGGTATTATACCGTCTGAGCGAGGCTCGGGCGAGACAGCATCCCGAGGATCAAAAAGGCGAGCAGGCAGCCCCCCAGGCCGATTGCGTATAACCAATATCCTCCCAGTAAGTCGTACAAATAGCCCGAGAGGGGCGCGGCCAGCAGGCTGACGCCGCTGCGCAGAGTCACGTCGAAGAGCGAGACGACCGTGCCGCCCTGGCCATTGGGGGCGCTTTCGATCAGGTAATTGTAATAGGATGGGACGTTCAGGCTGAGGGCGATGCTCGCCATGATCCGGACGATGAAGAAACTCGGGATCGATGGGACGAGGACGATCGGCAGGAAGGATGCGGCCTGGACCAGGATCGAGATGAGCAGGATGCGGCCTGAGCCGTAGCGGTGGATCAGCCGGTCCGCCAGGAGCATAAAGGGGACCTCGAACAGGGCGCTGACAGTATTGGCGATCCCGATCAGGCCGGCACTGGCGCCGAGCTGATTCATATAAAGTGTTTCGAATTGGGACCGGCCGTTGGTGGCAATCCAGATCGTCACCAGGGCCAAGGCCACGCCGAGGATGGCCCGATTCCCGATCAGTCCGCGGACCGTCTGGAGGACCGGCGGCCGTTGAGGCTTTTCTTCCTCCGGGATCGGCTCGGTCGTGCCGCGGACGAAGAAGAGCACGCAGACGGACGCCACCAGCATGGCGGCGTACCCCGCAAAGGGAACGTAGAGGCCCAGTCGTTCGATCAGGAGGCCGGCCAGGGGCGTGACGGCCGCCCAGCCCAAAGACCCCCACAGACGGATCGAGCCAAAACCGGATTTTTCGCCGCGCGTCACCGCGTGAGCCTGGACGATCGAGAGCGAGCTGGCTCCGCTCCCGATCAGGGAGTCGAGGATGATGAACAAAGAAATCGACCAGAACAGACTCTGGATGCCGCGCAGAAGGGCGAAGGCGGCCGAGGCCAGCAGTGCCAGCATGATCAGGCGGCGTGGGTGGCGGGAGGCGTCGCCCCAGCGGCCCCAGATCGGCGCGGCCAGCATTCCCGTGATGGCTCCGAAAGTGCTGAGCAGGCCGATCTCGGTTCCACTCAGCCCGCGGGCTTTGTAGAACAGGGTGACGAAAGGAGAAAGGCAACCGCCGGCGCCGATCCACAGGAAATAATACATACGGATCAGGCGGAGGTTTCGAGGGGAAGATGAATTCTGCATATTCGGTCAGACAATATTCCGCCGGAGACTACCGTCCCCGGCGGAATCATAGGATCGATGGATTTCTGCCAGCGTGATTGCGATCAGGAAGCCAACAATTCCTTCGTCGTCGAGATGAGTTTATCACGCATGGCGTAACCGTTCAAGCCGGCTTCTTCCATCCCCAGCAGGACTCCGCCTACCACGGGCGGCACGGTGAGGCGGACGAACCGGGCGGACGGGGCTGCTTTCAGGATCGTCTCTCTCAGAGTCTGGTTCAGGATGGGCGAACCGTGGTGCAGGCTGCCGATCAGGACCACCTCGAATCCTTCCTTCTGCAGGTCGAGCTGGTTGATGACGCCGACGGCCATCTGGCCGAGCTCGTCGCCGGCCCAACGCATAACTTCCTGGGCCTGCGGGTCGCCCAGCCGGGCAGTCTCGAAGACTTTCAAGACCAGGCCGGGAACGAATTGGTACCGCTGCATGTAAACGCCTTCGACCAGGTCATCTAGGTCCTTCGCGCCGAATTGGTCGAGAAAGACCTGGGTCAGGGCCGTGCGCGGACCGCGCTTCAGCCACTCGAAGGCAACCGCCCGCATTGCCCGGGCGACAATGTCATATCCTCCGGCATATTCCCCGGACCAATAGCCGCCGCCGCCGATGGCGCGCCCCTGGCGCTTGTGGTCCCTGCTCCAGCCGCGGGCATTGCAGCCTGTCCCGGCTACGACCGAGACTCCCCAGCCCTCACTTGCCCCGGCCAGGATGCCGAGGGTGGCATCGTTAACAATTTCGAGCGGGCAGGATAAGCCAAGGGGTTTGATGGCATCCAGGTGGTCCTGGCGTTCGTTCGGCCAGTCGAAGCCGCCGATGCCCATCCCGGCACCCATGATTTGATCGATCCTAACGTTGGCGCGTTCCAGTGCACATCCGGTGGATTCCAAAAGGACGCGGGTCAGGCCATCGTACCCAACGCCTTCCCAGTTTCCGGGTCCGGCGGATCCGAATCCGAGCGCCTGGCCAGCCTCGTCGGCAATCAAGGCATGAGTTTTCGTTCCCCCCACGTCAACGCCGAGGAAATATTTCATCGATGGTGGTCTCCGTAACAGTATTTTTTGACACGAGTGCTGATTTTACCTTATCCTAGGCCGCCGGCATGAGAGTGCGCAGGTGCCGATATCCGATCACCTGGATGCCCTGTTTTTTGATGAACTTTTTCATGGCCGGGTTCATGAACGTCCGGTAATTGGCTACCCGGCTGGGCCAATCCGGAGCGATGGCGCGCAGCTCGGGAGTGTCGGTCGACGGATGGAAGAGAAAGTGGGTCACTCCGGCAGGCAGCTCGGACAACATTTTCTTGGCAATCTCCAACTGCCCGTTGGGTTGATCGAGCGGCAGCATGGCCAGGCCGTCCACGAGCGGGAAGCCCTGTTCCTCGAGATGGGCAATGAACATGGCGAAACCCTGGGCCGTTTCCGTGTCTGCGCCCATGTGCATGAACATGGAGACGTCCCCCCGCGGCACCATAACCGGCACATGCACCTGGGCTCCCGCCTGGAGATATGCCGGGAGGAACTTGGGATGGATGACGGTGCCCATGTGGCTGTCCACGTGGGTGGCGTCCACGCCCCACTCCAGGGCCTTGCGGACCTGAAGATCGATTTCCGCCGCGACCGCTTCGGGGGTGGCGTGATCCTGGGTTTCCTCCGAAGTTTGCCAGAGGAAGCCGTCCTTGTCCATCAGGCCGGAGGCGGGATCGCGGGTCGAAAGCGCCGACCAGCGATAGCCGTCCCATTCAGCGGTGATGGTGGCATGGACGCCCATGTCCACGCCCGGATGGGTGCGGCAGTACTCGGCGGCCGGTTTGGCCCATGGACAGGGCATCATGATGGCGCCGGAGGAAATACCGCCGAATTCCCAAAGGTCGATGAAGGCGTCCAGGGAAGCCTGGCACATCCCGATGTCGTCGGTGTGCAGGATGACGACTTTGTCGGTGTTGGAAAAGCCCAGTTTCTTGAGGACAGGATTTGGATTCATGGTTTCACCTTCGACTTTCCCGGTCGTTCATTTGAAGAACTGCGGCAGGTATTTCTTATTGGTTTCGAGCAGGTCATCCAGGACGGCCTGGACCTGATCGGCCTTGGGGCCCAGGGGATGGGCGAGCAGGGCCTGGTAGGCGGCCTCCCGGTCGCCGTGGACGGCGGCTTCGACGGTCAACAGTTCGTAGGCCTTCACGTGCGCCAGCAGGCCGAAGCAGCTGAGCGGCAATGGTTCGGCGGGAAGGGGATGGATGCCTTTTTTGTCCACTTTGGCGGGCATCTCGAGGACCCAATCGGCCGGCCAGCCCGGCACGGCGCCGTTATGGCGGACGTTGACCACGTGCGTCTCACCCAGGTCGTTATACAGGGCGTTGAGCAGTTGGGTCGCCACGGTGGAGTAATAGGCTCCGCCGCGCAGCATCAGATCGGCGGGCGGTTCGTTCAGCTTGGGGTCGGCGTACTGCTTGAGCAATCCTGCCTCGATCTTGATGACTTCCTCGCCGCGCGAAGGCGGCCACTTGGCCTGCAAGTCCATCTTGTGATCCGTCTGGTAGTAGTATTGCAGGTAATAGTTCGGCATCATGCCGAGGCTCTCGATCATCCGCGGATCCCATTCGGGCTCGGTCTCCTTCTTCAGGTCGGCGATATATGCAGACATGACTTGCGGCCAGACGTCCTCGCCATCGATCGTGAAGCCGCGGTGCCAGGACAGGTGATTGAGGCCGAGGGTATTCAACTCTGCCCGGTCGAGCGGGATCTGTTTGCCGGTGGATTTCTCGAGCTCCTGGACGATGTGCATCTTGATCCCGATCGGGACATTGCAGACACCGACCGAAGGGACTGCCGGGGCATAGCGCTGAAGCGCCTCCGTTACCAGTCCGGAAGGGTTGGTGAAATTGACCAGCATCGCGCTAGGCGCCAGCTCCTCCATATCCTTGGCAAGTTTCAGAAGGACGGGGATGGTGCGCATGGCTTTGGCCATCCCGCCGATCCCGGTGGTCTCCTGGCCAATCAGTCCGTGGCGCAGGCCGAGATATTCGTCGGCCACCCGGGCCGGCATGTGGCCGACGCGGATCTGGGTGGTGACGTAGCTGGCGCCTTCGACAGCGGCGCGCTGGTCGGTGGTCAGGACCACTTTGAATGGACTGCCCTTGGCTGCCACCATGCGCTGGGCAAACCCACCGACGATCTCCAGTCGCTGGGAGTCAATGTCCATCAGCCAGAGTTCCGTCACAGGCAGGCTCTTGGCCCGGTCGAGGAAGCCATTCACCAATTCCGGGGTGTATGTGGAGCCCCCACCAATGACTGCGATTTTCATGATTTTTTCCTTTCAATCAATAATTTGTTTCAGGACTGTCGTCGGCCCGAAGTCGGAGACTTCGGAGTCCCTTCTCTACTTCCAAAACTGCGGCAGATATTCCCTGTAGCTGGACAGGTAATCGTCCAGGATCTGCCCGGCCTGTTCGAAATCGTTGACCACCGGGTCGAGCAGAAGACACTGGATGGCCTTCTGCCGGTCGCCCTCCACGGCTGCATCCACGCCCAGTTGGGCGACGGTCGTCTCGCGGCGGAGCAGCTCGGAGATCGGCTCGGGGAAGGCTCCGACATGCACGCCGTGGATGCCTGCGCCGTCCACCACGACGGGGGTTTCGACAGTCGCACCGAGAGGCAGGTTGGCGATCTGCCCGGCGTTCGGCAGGTTGGCGGCCAGGTGATAGTGCGTCGAGGCAGCCGCGACGTTTTCGATCATCTCCAGGGCCCCTTCCGAGTCGGTCTCGAGCAGGCCCTCGATGGTCATCGTCCCATCCGCCATGCTTTTCAGCCGTTCGTGCTCGAACTCGCGTACGGCCGCGTTCAGGTCCCAATCGTAGAGTTTCAGGTCGTACTTTTCCCATTGTTTGGTGGCCGGGTCCGAGACCCACGGCAGGTATTCGCAAAGGTGTGTATCGCCGGGGACCGGGAACAGGTCGAAGGCCTCGAAGACCCGGCGGGTGAGCGGCTCGAATTTCGGGCTCAACTTTGCCCATCCCTGGCGGAACGCCGGGTAAAGGTCTTCGCCCGTTTGCCGATCAAGAATGGACAGGACCCAAGAGAAATGATTCAAACCGGCGGCACGGATATCCACGCGCGGCACGATCTGCTGGCGAACCTGGTCGTGGAAAGGCGCCTGCATGGGCGACGCTTCCATCCCGCTCAGGCCTTCCGGGACTTCGATGCCGAAATCCTTGCCAAGCGCCACGCCCACCATCACATAGGCGATGAAAATCTGGTGGCACAAACCGACGGCTTTGATCCGGCTGTGGCGGTTGATCGCGTCGCAAATGCGGATCATCGGATTGGTGAAGTTGATGAACCAGGCTTCCGGGCAGGCCTTTTCCATGTCATGGACGATTTCCATCACCGGGCCGATATTGCGGGCAGCGTGGGCGAATCCTCCCGGCCCCCCGTTCTCGGCATAAGGCTGCCGAACGCCGTATTTGAGAGGAATCTCGAAGTCTTTCTTCCACAATCCTTCCCTGGCTCCGACCTCGATGGCGGAAACGACGAACCCGGCGCCATCCAGTGCCTCGTTGTGGTGGGTGTGAGAAGTAATCTTGATCTCGGATTTCCACTCCCGGTTGAGGCGTTCGGCGAGGCGCTTGACGATGCCGAGCATTTCGGCGTTCCGATCGACAAGGGCAAGGCTGGAACCGTGCAGTTTCTTCGAGCGCATCAACGCCGAAAGGGTGTTCTCACCGAACGAAGCGCTGCCTGCGCCGATCACGACGATTTTGGTGGGAATGCTCATGTGTGCCTCCTCATTGGGATAAGGTCAGGTTCAGGCGTTCTTCCGGGATTGCCAGGGCGCTGCGGAGGATCAGGTCGATATCGGGATCTGGATCGGAGAAGATCCTGTGCCAGATATTTTGCATCGCTTCCAGCAATCGATCCTCCACCAATCCCCAGAGCGGAGTCCGTTTGTACGCCCGGCCGGTTTTCAGGGATTGGATCATCGGTCCGTAAACCGGGTTCGACTCGATCCTGTTCAAAGCCTCCAGCCTGGCCGGGACCAAACCGGTCTCTTCGAACTGCCGGAGCAGGTTTTCAGTGGACGTCATGTGCCGGATCAGCCCGACGGCGGATTTTTCCTGGTCTGCCGGGATGTGCGACCAGATGATCAAGTGCGACCCGCCGATAAATGGCGTGCCCGGATGGACGGCGAGGCCGATATTTTCCCTGACCTGATCTGGCCACTGGCCGTTCTTAAGGCTGGACAGGAAGGGTGGATTCTGGATGGCGATGGCGGCGTTCTTTTCCACGAATGCCTGTACGCAGGTTTCGTCATCCAGCGATTGGGCCTCGGGGGGCATGAACCGGTATAGGTCGAAGTATGTTTTAAGCCCGGCGAGAGTCTCCTGTTTGGTAAAGAAGATTTGCCTGCCATCGTCTGACATGAAATCCCCGCCGCTTGCCCAGACCCAACTGGACGCATGGTGGATCATGCTGTTGGATTTTCCGCTGGTCGGGATTGCGATCGGCATCTGGATCCCAGCCCGCCGGAGTTTTTCAAGGGCAGCGGCGAAGGATGCCGTATTTGCGAAGGCGGTATTTTCATCCACTCCGGCCCTGGCCAGCAAGTCGCGATGGTAATAGATCAAGTAGGTATCCATGGACCAGGGAATGGCGACAACCGTCTTCTCATCGAAGTCGATGCAGCTTTGCCACATTTCCTTGATGAAAGCTTGCTCCCCACCGATGGAGATCAATTCATCTTTGGTGAACGGACGCAGGCAATTCCTCGAAGTGAGACTGCCCATCCAGGTGTCGCCGGTTTCGGAGACGACAGGCCCGTGCTGGTAGATATTGATCTTCATGAATTCAGTCCAAGCCACGGACCAATCGAAGATCTTCACGTCGATCTTTCCGCGCTGGAGTTCTTCGAACTCCATGATCACTCGGCGGATCGCTTCCGGGGCATAGACGGAATTGTTGATCGAGATTTCCAGCGGTTGCATAGGCCCTCCGAATGACGGATCAAAAACCTTATTTATTTTGATCTTGGAGTGAATCCTCGACAAGGATGTCGTAGCGGTTTTCACCGACGACAGCATCGTCTGCAAGAAGCGTGACGGTGAAGATGAACCGACCGGGGCTGAGAGAGGGCAAGGTCAACTTGACTTCCTCGGAGACTCCATCCGCCGGGATGGCAACCGGGAAGGTGGCGGAAGCCAGGTCGCCTTTTTCGTTCGCCAGGTGCCATTCGCAGGTTGCGGATGGGAAACTGTCCGTCAGATCGTTGATTGCCCGGAATACGATCGGCAGGGCCTTGCGCGCCTCGAGTTTCTGCGGCAGCAGGAAGCTGGGCAATACCGGTTGCATCGAGCGCCGCAGGGCATCGAAGGCCGGCTTGGGTGTGCGCCAGTAATCCAGCACCGACCAGGTGATCGCCGGCCAGGGATCGGTGAAGTCGAATTGGAGGATGCCGGTGATCCTGGAGTACTTGGCCCGTCGGAATGTTTCCGTCCCATACTGGATGATGAAACTTTGGTAGCGCTGGCTGTTGGCGATGAAATCGTCCAGCGAAGCCCCGGTCTCGACGCCGTTTTCGAAGGTTTGCATGAACTGCATATCGTGAAATCGCCAGGCTTCCCAAATTTCCCTGGCGACCTGCAATTCCTTCGGCGTTTCTTCCATGGAGGGGGTCTTGTTGAAGATCGATTCGCCGGATTCGCGAATTTTCCTGGCCGCCCACTCTGCGAGCGCCAGTTTGACTTTTTTCAGGGCGGAGCGGTTTTCGGCGAAGCGATAGACTGCCAGTCCGGCGTCGGTGACGACTTTCTCCAGCGGACCGGTCTTCCGGGAGGCCTCGATCCAATCCTTGAACTCGAGCAGGCCGGAAAAACCGGCGTCTGGCCCGTATTGGGGGAGCATCCGCTGGAGGCTTTCCTTGGCCGGGAGCCCCTGGGCGCCGTACTCGCTCACGAAGGGCGAGCCTTTCAGATATCGGTAGTTGCTCCAGGGACCGTCGTACCAGCCGGGATAGGTGTGCCGGTCGCCCGCCCCGGAGGCCCGGTGGACGTAGCGTCCCGGGTCGAGCTCACGAGCCAGGGATTCCAGCTTCGCATCCAGATCGCGGTTGTGGCTGGGATCGAACGTCCCGCCGACGGTTTCGGCCATCCAGGGCGAGTCCCAGGGCGTCTCGTTATGGCAGCACCAGGCGGCGATCGAGGGGTGGTTGTACAATCCGGTCACCATGGCGCACATCTGGCGTTCGGCTTCCTTGCGAAATTCGGGTTCGTCCGAATGGCCCCAGATGAGTGGAAAATCCTGCCAGACCAGCACTCCGGCCCGGTCGCAGGCCGTGTGGAATTCGGGCGGCACCACGTGGGCGTGTACCCGCAGCATGTTCAGGTTGGCCTGCTTCGCCAGGGCCACATCGCGGGCGTAGAAATCGCCCGCGGGACCGCCTCCAAAGGGATGGTTTTTCGAGCTTGCGAGTTCGTGAAAGAGGCTCTCGGACAGCCACTGCGTCCCGATGTAATTCGAGCCGCGGACGAAATACGGCCGGTCGTTGACGATCCAGCGGAATCCCTCTTCGACCTTGGCCGAGCGGAAACCGAAGAGTTGGGTCCGGACGGCGCTTTCTTTCTGTGATTTCAGGGTCGTGGTTATGTTGTAAAGGTTCGGGTTTCCTCGGTCCCAGGGCTGCCAGAGTTGGATGTCCTTCACGGGCACCCGGAACGAAGGATGGCTTTCCCCGGCGGGGAGTTCGAGCTTGAAATTGGCCGTCTGGGCCGCGCCTTCGAAGTTCTCGGGGGCGCAGTGGACCTCGATCAAGGCTTCCCGTTTCCCGGTCCGGTTCTGGACGGTCAGCTGGACGTTCAGGATGGGTTTCTTCCCACCCAGGTCTGCATGCAGGAGGACCCGATCGATCGTCAGCGGGCCGTGTTCTTCCAGGTAGACCCGGTTCCAGATGCCGCCGGTATTGTAGGACTGTCCGGCGGCGTCCCAACCGCCGCCGGGACGGCAGTCGTGGTGGTTGAGCACGCCCTTGACGAGTCGCTTGCGGATATGCCAGCCATCCGGGCCGGGCGTCTCATAGGGGCTGTCCACCCGAACGGCCAGCCGGTTTTCGCCGGTGCGCAGGTATTCGGAGACCTCGAATTGGAAAGGATCGAAATAGCCGGCGTGGCGACCGAGGGGGTGGCCATTCAGGAAAACGTCTGCAAAATAGTCCACGCCTTCGAAATGCAGGCTGGCAAATTCCGCCTTGGGCCGGTAATTGAAAGTGGTCCGATACCAGACCACCCCGTGATGGTCCAGCCCGCCCAGGAACCAGTTCTGGGGAACCCGTATGGTCGGCCAGGCGGCATCGTCGTAGTCCCGTCGGGAAAAATCGGGATCGTCGACGATGGAATAAAGCCAGTTGCCGGAGAGAATTTGAGTCATCCGTATCATCCTCTGGAGGCGGGCGATCAACGGCCTGCCGGGTAAGATGACTCAAGTATACCAACGATGGATGATTTATGAAGTTTTTACGGTCCGGCCTCCGGCCCCGAACAGGTGACAGCGCACCCAATGGCCGGCCTCGACGACGATTTGCTCCGGCATCGCCTGCCGGCAGGCGTCCATTACCTGCGGACAGCGCGCCGCGAACGGGCAGCCGGGCGGCGGGTTGATCAGGGACGGCACTTCGCCGCGGGCCTTGCTGTTCTTGTCCGTCCTCAGCCCGGCGTGCGGATTGGGGACCGCCGAGAGCAGTAATTGAGTATACGGGTGGACAGCCCGCCCGATGACGGCTTCGCTTTCTCCTCCTTCGACCATGTGGCCGGCGTACATGACCATGATCTGATCGCCGATATAGCGCGCCGAGGCCAGGTCGTGGGTAATGTAAACGAAGGAAATCCCGCGTTCTTCCTTGAGGCGTTCGATCAGGTTGAGCACACCCATCCTGATCGAGACATCCAGCATGGAGATCGGCTCGTCGGCCAGAATCAGTTCCGGGTCGACGGCCAATGCCCGGGCGATGGCCACGCGCTGGCGCTGCCCGCCCGATAGCTGGTGCGGATACCGCCCGGCAATCTCGGCGGCCGGCTTCAATTCGACGGTTTCGAGCAGCTCGCAGACTTTCTCGTGGATGGCTTGCCGGCCGGAGACTTTCTTGTGAATGATCAGCGGGCGGGCCAGGTGGTGGGCGATGGTGTGGACGGCATTCAGCGAAGAGAAGGGGTCCTGGAAGATCAATTGGACCTTGCGCCGGTATTCCAGCGAAGCCTGGTGTGGCTCGGTCTTCAGGATGTCTTCGTCCTTGAAGAAGATTTTTCCCTCTGTGACCGGGATCAGGCGGGCGACCATCCGGATGGTGGTGGTCTTGCCGCTGCCCGATTCGCCCACCAGGGCGACGACCTGTCCGCGCCGGACCGTAAAGGAAACGTCCTCGACCGCGTACACCTGCTTCGATTTCGTGAAGACGCCGACGGGGAAGCGCTTGGTCATCCCGCGCACGTCGAGAATGGGAGAGATGTCAGGTTTCTTGATGTTCATGGCGGCTCTTATTGATACTGGTCGAACAGGTGGCAGGAGACGGAGTGATCCGCGGTGATTTGCTTCCTCGCCGGGACGGTCTGCGAGCAGACGGCCATGGCTTTCGGGCAGCGCGGGTGAAAGCGGCAACCGGTCGGGGGACTGACCAGGTCGGGCGGTGATCCGGGAATGCCGGTCAACTTGTGTTTGGAGCCGCTGATGGACGGGAAGGAATTCATCAACCCGAGCGTATAGGGATGGAGCGGGTTTTCGAACAACTCACGCGCCGGGGCGTGCTCGACGATCTCGCCGGCGTAGGTGATGGCGATGTGGGTCGAGATCTCCACCAGGAGTGAAAGGTCGTGGGTGATGAAAAGGATCGAGAAACCCAGCTTTTCCCGCAGGGACGAGATCTGCTCGAGGATATCCTTCTGGACGACCACGTCCAGGGCTGTGGTGGGCTCGTCCATGATCAGCAGGGGCGGATTCAGGGCCAGGGCGATGGCGATCACAGCGCGCTGGCGCATCCCGCCCGAAAGCTGGTGCGGATAGGCGTCCAGCCGCCGCGGGTCGATCCCGACCAAGTTGAATAGCTCCACGGCCCGTTTGGCGGACTCTTCCTTGGTCAGGCCGTGATTGAGCATCACGTCCGTGAGCTGGTCACGGATCTTCATGACCGGGTTGAGGGCATTCATGGCGCTCTGGAATACGATCGAAACCTTGCTCCAGCGGAATTGCTCGAGCCGGGCTTCGTCCATCTCGAGGATGTCCTCGCCCTGGAAGAGCACCTGTCCGTTCGTGATCAGGGCCGGCGGGTGCAGGATCCGCAGGATCGCGTGGGCGATGGTGGATTTACCGCTGCCCGACTCGCCGGCCAGCCCGACCACTTCGCCTGGCCGGATCGAGAAGGAGACCCCGTCGACCGCCTTGACCGGCCCGCGCTTGGTCAGGTAGGCAACCTTCAGGTCGCGAACGTCCAGGAGCGGTTCAGTGGGTGAGGGTTTCTTTGATGACGGGCGTTGAGCGGCTTGAGCCGATTTTGTATTTTTTGAGGACACGGGTGATCTCTTTCTCGCTGCGTAATCTCGGATTGGTGACTTCGTCCATGGCATAGATCAGCATGGTGGTTGCGAAGGATACGAGGGCGATGCACAGGCCGGGTGGCAGGAAGGTCCACCAGGCTTCCTGGAGCAGGGCGGAGCTGTTGGACGCCCAGTAGAGCATGGTGCCCCAGGAAACGATATTGACGTTCTCGAACCCCAGGAAGGCCAGTCCCGCATCCGCACCGATCGTGTAGATCACCGCGCCGAACAGGGAGGACATGACCAGCGAAAGCATGTTGGGGAGGATTTCCGAAAAGACGATCCGCGGGACGCCTTCCCCGCCGACGACCGAGGCGGAGACGAAATCCTTTTCGCGCAGGCTGAGCACCTGGGAGCGGAAGACTCGCGCCGGCCACGACCAGCCGGTGAAGGTCAGCACCAGCATGACTGTCACCATCCCCTGGGGCAGGAACGAAGCCAGGGCGATCAGCAGGGGCAGCCCGGGGATGAGCAGGAAGACATTGGTGAACATATTCAGCACCCCGTCGACGACGCCCGGCATGTATCCTGAGATCATCCCGATGACCAACCCCAGGATGGTGCTCAGGATGCCGACGCTGAAACCGATCAGCAGGGAGATGCGCGAACCCCAGACGAGCTGGCTGAAGACATCCTGGCCCTGGCCGGTCGTGCCGAGCCAGTGTTCGGCGGAAGGCGGCTGGTGAGGCAGGCCGACATATTTATTGGGGTCGTTTGGTGCGATCAGCGGGGCGAAGAGAGCCATCAAGATGAAGATTGCCATGATGACCAGGCCGATGACCGCCTTGGGCTGGGAAAGCATGCGGCGGAGGAAATCCATCTGGGTGGAGATCGGCTTGCCGTGGGAAACGGTTGGGGCTTTTTCGTTTTCGGGCGTGCCGGGTGAGAGGACGGCGTTAGGGTTCATTGTTTTTTCTCCCGACTCAGCTTACCCGGACGCGCGGGTCGAGTTGGACGTAGAGGATGTCAACCAGGAAATTGGCTGCCAGGACTGCCAGCGTGATCATCAGGAAGAGAGCCTGCATGAGGGGATAATCGAGCGTGGTCACGGAGCGGACCAGGTAAAAGCCCAGTCCCGGATAGGAGAAGACCATTTCGGTCAGGAGCTGACCGGCCAGGATGAAGCCGATCGACATCCCGAACTGGGTAATGTTCGGCAGGATGGCATTCCGCATGGCGTACTTGAACATGACCGTCCGCTGGGAGAGCCCCTTGGCTTCCGCCATGGTGATGTAGTCTTCGTTGAGAACGGCGATCATGGTGCTGCGCATGCCCATCATCCATCCGCCGACCGAGACAAGAATGATCGTCCCTGCCGGCAGGACCATGTGTTGGATGACGCTGCCGATGTACTCCCAGGTGAAGCCCGGGGAGAGATAGTCGGAGTAGGCGTGGGACATCGGGAACCAGCCCAATTTGAATCCCAGGAAATACAGGGCAACCATCGCCAGCCAGAAATACGGGAACGAGCCGATGAAACCGCTCAGTCCCGGGAGGGTCGAATCCAGGAAGCCGCTGCGGCGCCAGGCGATGACGACGCCCAGGGCGGTGCCGAGGACGAAACTGATCACCAGGGTCACTGCACCGAGAAGGACGGTCCAGAGGAAGCCGGTGGAGATGATCGTGGATACCTTGGCTGGGTAGGACGAGATCGAGATGCCAAAGTCGCCCCGTAAGGCATGCGAGAGGTACTGGAAATACTGGTTGATCAGGGGGCCGGAAGTGAATCCGTAGGCCTGCCGGATGGCTTCGATTTCATCGGGCTTGAGCCGTCCGTGCATGCGAGCCATGAGCGCCGTGACGGGATCGCCGGGCATCATACGCGGCAGGATGAAGTTGAGGGTCAGGGAGGCCCAGGCGGCTAGGATGTACAGGCCGATCTGTCTAAGCAAATATTTCATGAAACGCGCTCCAGGGAAGCTGGATTGGGATGTGGCCAGGGTTGTCCAGCTCAGCCGGGACAACCCTGGCCTTGGGAGAAGAAGTTATTTCGTCGTTACAGGCGTAATCGTGGTCAGGACGATCAGCGGGGTTTCGTATGGATTGCCAGGATAAGGAATGCCAGGAGCGTAGGGATTGTTGGCATCTGGGAAGCCGGTGAAGCGGAGCGTGCTGAATTCGTACCAGTCCGGTCCGGGGAAGAGCGGGACGACGGGCGCCTCGTTGACGAAGATCATCTCGATCTGGTCCATGATCTGCTTCTGCTGGGTGATGTCGGCCGTCTTGGCGAACTGCTCGAGGAGCTTGTCGGCATCCGCATTGACATACCGGTTCCAGTTCTCGCTGGAGGACTGTCCGACGGGCTGGACGGTCAGGGCGCTCATCTCACCGCGGTAGAAGTTGTAGGGAGTCGGTCCGTCGGAGCCCCAGCCAAGCGCCCACTGGTGCTGGCCCTTAGTCACGGTGTCGGTCCAGGTATTCTCTTCTGGGGTCGTCAGGTTGACGATGATGCCCAGGTCCTTCATATTCTGGGAAATGATCTGGCAGGCCGAAATCCAGTCGGTCCAGCCGGAGGGGACGATCAGCTCGTATTGCATGGGCTTCCCATCCGGGCCGATGCGGGTGCCGTCCGAGCCGCGGGTCAGGCCGGCTGCGTCGAGCATCGCGTTGGCTTTGGCCGCGTCGTAATTCACCCAGGTGCCGGCGGCAACTGCGGCAGGGTCCTTCCAGATGGATTGCGTGTCGCCCAGGCCGGTGGCGTCAGCCGGTGGGATGTAATTGTATTCGGCCGTCTGGACGATCATCTTGCGGTCGATGCCCAGGCTGATGGCCTTGCGTACATCCGGGTTATCGAACGGCTTGATGCTGGGGTTGAGCAGCAGGGCAATCCCGCCGCCGCCCACGAAGTAATAGTGGTTGTGGGCAGGATCCTTGGCGACGAAGGTCTTTTCGATGTCCGGGACGAAGTTGCCGGTCCAGTCCAGCTCGCCGTTGGCCAGGGCCAGGTTGGCCGCGTCGTTGTCCGCGAAGGCGGGATAGCGAATGCCCTTGAAGGCGGGTTTCCCGGGCTGCCAGTAGTAGGGGTTCTTTTCCATGATGTAGATCTGGCTGTCGAACTTGGCCACCTTGGTGAAAGGCCCGGTCGCGACCGGGTTGTCGTTGGTCCAGGTCAGGGGATCCTTGACGTCCTTCCAGATGTGTTCCGGGACGATGACCTGATTCGCCAGGTCATAGATCGCCAGGGTGTAAACTGCCTTGAATTTGAATTCGACGGTGAAATCGTCCGGTGCGGTGACGCTGTCCACGTATTGACTCAAGACGTTGCTGCCGGTGCCGGACAAGGCGCTGTTGTTCTTCAACAGGTCGAAGGTGTAGACCACATCCTGGGCAGTGAAAGGTTTCCCGTCCGACCACTTGACGTTCTGGCGGATCTTGAAGGTCAGGAGGGTGTTGTCGGAATTCCAGGCGTATTCGGTCGCCAGCCAAGGGACGAGCTTGCCGGTGGATTTGTTGTAGATCATCATCGGCTCATAGATGGCGGTCAGGGTCGCGCCGAGGGGGCTGGCTGAGAAGGGGTTGAAATTACGCACCCAGGTCGGAACCTGTTCGAAGTTGATTGTCAGATACGTTCCATTGCTGGATGATGCATTCGATCCGCAGGATGCCAGGAGCATGCTGCTGACCACGAGCAGGCTGATGAACAGCCACAGGGACTTCGATTTCATACTCTTCCTCCAGAGAATGAGAATGGATGGGATGGACGTTCGTATGGGACGGCAGGGAATCGGGACACCTCCTCTTTTTGAGTCATTGGCGGTTGCATCCACAGGATTGGCGGATGACGAGTTCGGTGGGAAGGACCAGGCTGGTTTCGACCTCTTCGCCGCGGATCAGGCGGATCAGCTGGCGGACGGATTCCCGGCCAACCTGCTCGATCGGGGCGCGGACCGTGGTCAGCGGCGGGGTCAGGATGCGGGCGAAGAGCGAATCGTCGAAGCCGGCAACGGCCACGTCTTCGGGGATGCGCCGCCCGGCCTCCCGCAGGGCCTGGATGACGCCCACGGCGTTATCGTCGTCGCCGGTGAAGATGGCGTCGAATTCCAGTCCGTCGGAGAGCATTTGGGCGACCGTTGCGTGGGCTTGATTGGGTTCGTACCCGCCCTGGGCGACCAGGCAGGGATCGTAGGGCAGGTTGTGTTTCCGGAGCGACTGGCGGTAGCCCTTTTCACGCTGGGCCGAATCCTCGTTGTCGGCTGGACCGCGCAGGTAGACGATCCGCTTGCAGCCGTGAGCGTCGATCAGGTGGTCGACCACTTTCTGGGCGCCTGACTGGTTCTCAATGGTGATCACCGGGATATCCAGGGAATCCGGCGCGCTCTCGTGCAGGAGGACGACCGGGAAGCCGATTTCATTCAGGCGGGTCAGCTCGGCGACGTCGAGGGCGCCGGTGAAGACCAGCAGCCCGTCGGTGTTGTGCTCCCCCAGGGCCCGCCGGGTGACTTTCCCGGAAGCGGCGGTGATGGTCGAATGGATCAGCAGGTCGAAGCCGGCCTCGCTGGCGACGGCCTCGATCCCGCGCAGCATCGGCGTGTAGAATTCGCCGCCGATGTCCAGCAGGAGCAGGCCGATGGTGTTCGTCCGGCGGCTGGCCAGGGTCCGGGCAGCCGCGTGAGGGGTGTAGCTGAGCGCCTCGATGGCATTGCGAACGCGCTCGGCAGTTTCCTCGTCCACGACGGCGGTCCCGTTCAAGACGCGGCTGACCGTGGAGATCGAGACCCCGGATTGTTTGGCAACGTCAGAGATGGTGGCTCGTGTCGACATGGAATCACATCCTATGAAAGCGTTTTCAGAAAGCGCTTTCATAGTATAGGATAAATACCCTCGCTTGTCAATCACCTGGAGGAAATTTTAAGGAATGTCGGGAGCCGGTCCGGAATTCCGGCATCAACTTCCCGACCTTGCATTACAATAGCGTCCATGCCTTCGTTATCCGATAAGCTGAAGTCCCTGGGCGTCAAAGTCGGGGCGGCGGATCTGCCGAAGCCGCCGGCGGATGCCCGCCACGAGATCGACTCGGTCGTCGCCGGCGCCTACCAGCCCACCCCGACCGGCGAGACGTTCGTGGCCGAGCAGGTCTTCGCTGCGGATTATCGCCATGGACAGGCCGGCATCCTGCCGGAGGCCCGCTTCGAAGCCCTCTCTGCCTGGGCGAAGGAGGCCCGCTTCCGGGACCTGCCGCTGGAGGCGTATGCCTTCCTCGACACCGAGACGAGCGGCCTGGCCGGCGGAACCGGTACGTACGCCTTCCTGGTGGGGGTGGGGCGCTTCATCAAAGGCGAATTCCGCCTCCGGCAGTTCTTTATGCGCGATCCGGCTGAGGAGGCCGCCCTGCTCGAAGGCCTGACCGGCTTCCTGGCTCCCTGCCAGGCGCTGGTCACCTTCAACGGCAAAGCCTTCGACGCGCCGCTGCTCAACACCCGCTACGCCCTGCACCAGATCCCCTGTCCTTTCACAGATTATGCCCACCTGGACCTGCTTCCACTGGCCCGCCGGTTGTGGCGGGACCGCCTGCCCAGCCGGGCCCTGAAATACCTCGAGGAGAATGTACTCTCGGCACCGCGCAGCCTGGAGGAAGTCCCCGGCTACGAGATCCCCTACCTTTACTTCGATTACCTGCGCACCCGGGACGCCCGTCCGCTCAAGGGAGTCTTCTATCACAACGCCATGGACGTGGTGGCGATGGCGGCCCTGCTCTCGCATGTGGCGGCGATGCTCGCAGACCCGTTCAGCGAGATGGTTGAGCACGGCCTGGATGTGATCGCGCTGGCCAAGCTGTTCGAGGACCTGGGCGAATGGGACAAGGCCGCCCGCCTGTTCGAGCGCGGCCTGGAGATGGAGCTGCCCCAGGCGGATTTCGAACTGGCGGTCGAGCGTCTCTCGCGCCTGCAGAAACGCCGGGGCGACCTGGAGACCGCCGTCCGTTTATGGGAGCAGGCGGCCGACCGCGGCCACGTCTACGCCCAGGTCGAGCTGGCCAAGCATTACGAACACCGGCGCCGGGATTACCGCCAGGCCCTCGAATGGACCCGGCGGGCCGTCGAGCAGGTCGGCAGCCTCGACATCCCGCGCTACATGTATAATCACTGGATGGAAGAACTCGGGCGCCGCCAAGCCCGGCTGGAAGAAAAACTTCTCAAGGAATCTTGATTGGTAAAAGGAGCATCCATGAACCGTAATCCAAATAGAGCCGCCCTGGGATTGGCGGCAGGTATCCTCGTCCTGGCCGTCCTGGCCTGCGGATCCAATGCGCCTGCCCAGGCTACGGCCACGTCCGCGTCCACCCCGACGACGCAGCCATCCCCCACTTTCACCCCCGTTCCACTCTACCAGGTCGTCAGCCTGGTCTCCACCCCCACGGACGAGACCGGGAAATCCCCGGCCTACACCGTCAAAGCCGGGACGCCTTTCCTGCAAGGCAGCGACGACCAGCGGGTCGTCAATTTCAACAACGAGATGTCCGGATTGACCCAGGAAGAGATCGCCAAATTCCGGGATAACGCCCGCGTGGCGGTGGCAGTTCCCGGCGGGGGCGGCAGTACATACGACCAATCGTACAAGGTGCTCTCGCCAGCCGGGAACATCCTCAGCATCAAGTTCGACATCCTGATCTACATTGCCGGGGCGGCCCATCCGGTTTCGCACAGCCGGACCGTGACTTACGATCTGGAGGCCGGTTCGGACGTCACCCTCGACCAGCTTTTCCTGCCCAATTCGAATTATCTCGACCTGATCGCCAATTACTGCAGCACGGAGTTGGGCAAGCGTAATATCGATTTCGGGGCCAATTCCAGCGGCGCCGCGCCCCTCCCGGAGAATTACACCAACTGGAATGTCACCGCCCAAGGACTGTTGATCACCTTCGATGAATACCAGGTGGCGGCTTATGTGGCCGGGCCCCAGGAGGTCACCGTTCCTTATTCGGAGCTGCAGTCCATCATCGATCCCCACGGCACGTTGAAAGCTTTCCTGCCGTAGGGGAGTTTCGACCGGAACCAAAAAGCGATGGACCAAGCCGTCCATCGCTTTTTTCATTTGCAAGCCCCGGGTCAGGCGTGCCAGTCCCGCAGCTGGTCGCGCAGGCTGGCGATTCGTTCGCGCAGCAGTAGGGCGGCGATCCCGGCCAGGATCAGGCCGATCCCGGTGCAGCCGATCAGGATGACGGTCGAGATGTCATGCAGGATGCTGAAGACGACTGTGGCAACCCCAAGGACGAGCATGACGATCGGCGTGATGACCAGGCTGCGCGAGCGGATCACGATCCCGTACCCCAGGACCACCAATGCCTGGAAGAAGAGCACCGCAAAGTACCAGATGTCCTTGGTTCCGGTCATCTGGATGTAAGTGGTGCTCAGCAGGACGAGCTGGGAGAACAGCCCGGTCAGGAAGGCGCCTGCCCGGCTGCCGGCGCGCCTCAGCAGGTAGTGCATCAACAGCCCCAGGACCGCCGCACCGACGGAGAAGAACTGGGGTTGGTCCACCTTCAGGGTGGCCAGGATCATGAAGTAGGCCATCAGGTAGAGGCCGTTGGCCGGGAATCCCAGCCAGACGTTCCGCCGGCGGAAGGCTTCCACGGCCCACAGGCTGGCCGCGAGCGCCACGGGCAGGCTGGCCAGCAGCCCGGACCGTTCGAGCGGCGCCGAGAGGGCTGTCAGGCTGGCCAGCCCCAATCCGCTGCAACGCAGTACGACGTCCCAACCCGGCCCCCTCTGGAGTCCGCGCGGCAGGCTGAGTGCATAGAAGACGATGGCAGTACCGATCAGTGACCACAGCCAGCGGTCCGGCACGAATTTCAGGTTCGTGAACAGGACGGAGAACGACAGGAAGGCTGCGGCAATATATCCCAGGCGAGGCTGGCGGTAGACCAGCGCCTGCAGGACGAACAGGCTCGCCAGGACCCCGCAGGCGATCGCCGCGGCTCCCTGCAGATGCTTCGGGAGCAGCGCCAGGACCAGCGTCACGCACGCGGCGGTCGCACCCAGGAGGCGCGTCGCCCATTTCAGCGGGCGGGCAGCCTTCAGGCGGGTAAAGAGGAGGTCCAGGCCGAGGAAAAGGATCGTAATTCCGGCCGGGAAATAAACGCGCGGCTCGACCTTGCCGTCGATCAAGGTCATAATGAACGCGATGGAGTAGAAAGCCGGGGTGAACGTCTCGAGCCATGCCGTCCGGAAGGTCTCGGTCAGGAAGAGGCTGGCCAGGACGGTGACGTAGATGGCCCGGTCGGCATGGTCGTATAAGAATGCCGCCAGGCAGAGCACGCCCGCCAGGGTCAGGGCGCTGGCCCGGAGAACGACCGACCAGGGCTTCGAGCCCTTCCAGGCCAGCAGGGCTCCGGCGACGTAGAAGAGCATTGCCAGCCCGGCGAGGATCGGGAGCCAGGCGTGGACCTCGTACGCGGAGAGCCCGAAGGTCAGGGCCAGGGCGAGGTGCAGCGTGAACAGGCCGCCGAGCCAGGCTTTCCGCAGGCGCAGGGCATAAGCCAGGTAGAGAAGTCCGGCCAGCCCCAGCGTGACTGCCATCACCCACACGTCTTGGTGAGAGCCGAAGGCGAGGATCAACAGGCCCGACAGCAGGGTCGCCGATGCGGCCAGGATGGCCCAGCCGCGCAGCGGCCAGCGCCAGCCAGGCAGCGCTTTCGACGACGGCAGGAGCATATCCGGGAGCATCAGGAGCAGGGTCGCGCCGGCCAGCTGGGAGCAAATGTAATTCTCGACGAGGGCGGTCGGAGGAATATGGAAAAAGGTCAGGTAGGCAGCCAGCCCGAACCCGAGGGAGAACGTCCAGACCCACGGCCGGGGGCGGACGATCTGGAAGAGGGCTAGCAGGACGCCGCTCCCCAGGAACAGCCCCAACCCCAGCCAGGCGTCCTTGTACAGCCCGACCAGGCTGCCCGCCAGCAGGAGCGGGACGGCCGCCAGCCCGACCGGCAGGGAGTAATGCCGGACTCGGTTCTCGAAGCGCAGGAACAGGTTCCCGGCAGCAGTCATGAGCATTCCCCAGGCAACCAGGGCGAAAGCTGACGTCTCCGGGCCGGACCCGGAGCGGACGATTGCCAGCCAGCCGACCGGCATCAGCGCCGCAGCGGTCGCCCAGGGGAACAGGAGGAACGGGATCACGGCGTCGCTGAGGGCATAAAACCCGGTCGCCAGGATCCAGGTGCCGGTCGAGACCAGCTGCCAGCCGAATTCGTTGGTGACCAGGTTGTCGAGCAGGGCACTGGTTGCGACGAGCAGGAACAGCGCCTGCTGGACCTGGGCGAGGATGAAAACAGGCAGGGCAAATTTTTGCCCCCGCCAGCGTTTGAGCAGGAAAGCCCCGACCAATCCGGCCAGGCTGGACAGGGTCAGGAAGAACAGGAAGGTGATCGTCCTCGGCTCGCTCGCCAGCCGGCCGGCCATCGCCGCCGCGCCATCCAGGGCCAGCAGGGCGGTCAGGCTGAAGAAACGGGATGAAAACAGCCAGGCGCTGAAGGCCCAGACCAGGGCCATGGCCAGGAGGACGACCAGCCAGTAAGTGGAGGATGCCCTCCCGGCCAGCTTTGCCAGGTCCGCCAGGACGCCGGCGGTGATCGGCAGCAGGGCGGAAAAGACCAGGTAAAGGATGAAGCTGGGCTGCGGCAGGCGGCGCTTGAGCAGGAGCGACCCCGCCCCGAACAGGACGGTCACCGCCAGGAGGATCGGCAGGCGCAGGCCGGCCACCAGGACGGCCAGGATCATAGCCGCCGAGATGACGAAGAATGCACCCAGGTAGAGATAGATGCGGATGCTCGTTTCGCTCAGGAGCGTCTGGGCCAGGCTGAGTCGGGGCCGGGGGACGGGCGGGCTGCCGGGTTGCGCTTGTGCGGGGGCGGGCGCGGCTGCCGTCGCCTGGGCCGGCGGCACCGGAGCGGCAGCCGAAGATGGGAAATCGTAATCGTAGCGCTTGCGCAACGCCGTGGCCAGCTCGGCGGGGATCAGGCCCTCCTTCTGCCAGCGTTCGATTTCCTGGACCAGGACCAGGCGGTAGGGGCGTGACAGTTGGCTGGGCTCCATATCGCAACTCCTCCTTCGGCGATCCTCTCGTCATGCCGGGCGGGACCTCGATCCAGCAAACCACGCCCGGGCATCTATTAGAACCCCGCGGCGTGCGATGCGCTTCCTCCCGGCCCCCGGGCGATTGCTTCAGGTTCCTGGATGGTTGCTTCGAGTCAGACAGGCGGGCCGTGCCGGGTTTTTAGATCCAATGCAGGATCGGGATGAAAACGATCAAGGAAAGGATGGCCAGGGTCCAGATCGTCCCAACGGCGATCAGCTTGCTCTTCATCGTTTTCATGTCGAAGACCCAGAAGGCGACGATGAAGAAGGTCAGGTAACCGAAGAGGAAGATCAG
Source organism: Anaerolineales bacterium (assembly GCA_035506155.1). Lineage (GTDB taxonomy): Bacteria > Chloroflexota > Anaerolineae > Anaerolineales > Villigracilaceae > UBA877. Next base: position 73,391 of record DATJPX010000021.1, on the reverse strand, counting down.
CCATGGAGCGCCGCGATTCCACCAGGTGTAGTCCCAGGTCAGGGCGCCGGCCGAGTTGAGGACGTATTCGACGACCACGCAGAAGGCCGCCCCGGCTACGGCGATGAAAGCCCGGTTGGGGATGCCCAGGATCTTCGCCTTCCGGTCCGGCAGGAGCATCTTCGACCAGATGATCCCGGAGACGGCGAACATGAAGCAGATCTCGATGTTCAGGCCGATCAGGATGAGGAAGGCCGTCCGGCCGGGCGCGCCCCAGATGGGGGCGTAATTCGTGAAGTGGAAGACCAATCCATTGATGATTTCATTGAGCCAGTCCATCCCCCAGAAGGCCAGCCCGGCCAGGAGCAGGTTCCAGTTGCGTTTCTCGGCTTCGACGGTGTAGACGTAAAAGACGAAGGCCAGTAGTGGGATGACGTACCACTGGAAAGTCTGGCTTCCCTGGCGCAGGATGGCGAGGGCTTGTTGGGCGGAAGCAGTGGGCATGGGGTGTCTCCTCCAGAGTCGGATGAATGAGGGTTATGGAGAAATTATAGGGGGTTCCGCCCGGACGTGCAACCGGGCTGGTGGAAAAAAAGGCCTGTCTTTGGAGACAGGCCCTCGGGAGCAAACCGGATCGAGTCGTGCGGGTCGAGCGTTTCCTCTCACCTTTTTTCCATGCCCGTGATGACCATGCTGCGCATGAAGAAGCGCTGCGACAGGATCAGGATGATCACCGGGATGACCAGGATGATCACGCTGCCGGCCTCGATCATGTTCTGGATCGGCACCAGGGACTGGTAGGTCTGGACGGCGAAGGAGACGGGCATGAATTTCGAATTCGTCCCCAGGTAGAGGGACGCCAGGCGGGTCTCGTTCCAGGCGTAGAAGAACTGGAGTAGCGAAATGGTCACCACGGCCGGCCAGGATTGCGGCAGGACGACCGAGAACAGCCTGCGCAGCGGTCCGGCCCCGTCCAGCATGGCGGATTCCTCCTGGTCGAGCGGCAGGCTCCTGAAGTTCTGGCGCAGGAGGAAGATGTAAACGGCGTTGCCGAAGAAGAGATTCACCACCAGCGGATAGATCGTCCCCTGCCAGTTCAGCACTTTGACGTAGAAGAAAAACGTCGGGATGAAGGTGACTTTCTCCGGGATCAGGATCGTGGCGATCAGCACGTAGAAGAGCAGCTCGCCGCCCGGGAGGGGGAAGCGGGAGAACCCGTAGGCAACCAGGATCGAGGAGACCAGCACGCCGATCTCGCCGATCATGACCAGCAGGAAGGTGTTGGCCAGCATGGTCGGGAAGGGCAGGCTGGTGAACAGCTTCGTGAAGTTCCCCCACGCCAGGTCCGTCACGTAATAAGGCTGCAGGGATTTCCAGTCGCCTTTCCACTCGATCACCCGGGCGGTCGGATCCTGGGGATCGATGAACTCGCTCCTGCCCACGCCGGGATTGACGAGGGCCAGCTCGAGCATCCCCTGGCCGGTCGGGACGTGGTAGAGCTGGAAGTCGTGGTTGAGGTAAGTGTAGGTCGCAACCTTCGATGGATACCAGGGTGCCTTGTTGTCCGAGAGCTGGTCGGTGGGCTTGAAGGCGGTCACCACCATGTAGGCGACCGGGAGGAGGTAGATGACCAGGATGACCCAGGCAAAGAGGTTGTAGCTCACCCGGTTTACGAAACGCCGCATCCTGGACGGGCGGGCGATTTTTTGGACCGGGGCGGGCTGTATCGGCCGGTAACGTGTGGAGATCATGCTCACTTCTCCTGGTCCGGGAAATAGACCCAGCGTTTCGAGGTGGCGAAGAGGATCAGGACGACGACCAGCATGAAGATAAAGAAGATCCAGGCCAGGCTGGCAGCCGATCCCAGATGGAAGGTGTCGAAGAGGATGTAGTACAGGTAGGAATCGACCGAAGACAGGCTGCTGTTGAACGTATTGCCGCGGTCGAGCAGGATGGCCCCGCCGAAGATGGAAGTCAGGTTGAGGATCAGGGTGAAGAAGATCGCCGGCGAAACCAGAGGCAGGGTGATCGCGAAGAAACGGCGCAGGCGGCCGGCCCCGTCCACCTGGGCGGCTTCGTAAATGTCCGGCGGGATGCCCTGCATGGCGCCCATGATGATCAGGAACCCCGGGCCGATCGACCAGAAGGTGGCGAGGATCATCAGGGAAGGCGTGGCGCCCCGGGTGGAGAAGTGGACGTATTTTGCCAGCCCCAGCGGATTCAACAGGAGCGGATTGAGCCAGCCGCTGCGCGGGTTGACAAATCCCTGCCACATGAACATGGCTGCGACGCTCGGGATGATGCTCGGGAGGAAGAACAGCATCCGCAGGGTGTTCTTGAAGACCAATTTCTCGTTGCTGAGCAGGGTCGCCAGCAGGATGGCTGCGATCACCTGGATGGGGATGACGATCAAGGCCAGCCGGAACGTCCCGAGGAAAGCCGTCCACAGGTTGGGATCCCGGAACAGGCTGATGTAGTTTTGGAACCCGACGAAATCGAGATGGTCGGGGTTGATCAGGTTGAAATCGGTGAAGGAGATCCCGAGCGTGGCCAGGATGGGCGCCAGCTTGAAGATGACCAGGCCGATCAGCCAGGGGGCGATCAGGTACAGACCCCAGCGGCGTTTGTAATGCAGCTGGGTCTGGTGATGGGCCTGGACTTTCTGCGAGACGACCGTGCGAGGCTGGGTCTTGCCTTCGATCGCGCGGGTCCTTCCCGGCGCTTCCAGCGGGAGGGAAGCCTGACCGCTTTCCGCCTGGATCCGCCGCCGGGCATCCTCCAGGCCAGCCAGGGCGCGCGGGCTCTGGGGGTTGATTTCCAGGGCCCGCTGGCAGTACTCCAGGCTGGCGCGCGGCCCGGAGACGGCCGCCAGGATCAGCCAGCCGTCCTCGAAATCGGGGGCCAGCATGATGGCGCGCTGCGCCAGGAAACGGGCCGCCTGCTTCCTGCCGGACTGTAATTCCGTCAGGGCCGTCCGAACTGCGTATTCTGCGATGTTCAGGTTCGTTGTCATATTCAAGTCAGGGGTTCGGGAATTAACCCTTCAATTTTATAGCCAATCCGCCGGAGCGGGGTCTTTCCAGGCAGCTCAATTTATGTCGGTATTATGTAGGTTTTCAGGGAATGGCTCGTATGAAAAGAGCCTGTCTTCACAGACAGGCTCTTCCTCGATAATGCACGTGATATTTATTTCCGGCCGCCCTTGAAGATGAGCTTGAAGAGGAACAACAGGACGATCGCGCCGATCAGGGCGGTGATCAGGGCGCCGACGATCCCGCTGCCGATGTTGAGATGGAGCAGGCCGAGCAGCCAGCCTCCCAGGAAAGAACCGATCACGCCGATGATCAGGTCGCCGATCAGACCGTAGCGGCTCTTCATGATGATCCCGGCCAGCCATCCGGCCACCAGGCCGACGAGAAGGAAGATAATAAGATTTGTCATGCTCGATACTCCTTTGGGAATGAATAGGATTAGGAACTTGCTGGCGAGAAGTTTACCGCGCTCGCCTTTCTACTTCAATAACCCCAATAGTCCCAGCCAGATTTGGTAAATTCCCAGGCAAAAAAGCGCCAGCGCGGAGATTCCCAGGAGTAGCCGGTTGACTTTCGGGCCCAGGCGGCCGGTCGTGCCGAGCAGGACGACGCCGACTGCCGTGCTGCCGATCATGACCAGGTAGAAACCCAGCAGCATGACGACGCTGTTGAAAGGGTTGATCCGCCAGCCGGCCAGCAGGATCGGCCCGCCGACCAGGCTCCAGAAGAGGTACGGATTGGGGCTGAGCAGGTTGACGAAGGCGGCCTGGAAAAGGGAGTTCGGGCCGGACCGGGCTGCGGCAGGCTGGCCCGAGAAGCTCCGCCAGGTCTTGAAGGCCCCGACCGCCAGGTAGATGACGAATGCGCCCCCGGCCAAGCGCAGGATTTGCACAACGTTCTCCGGGACGCGACTCAGGACCAGCAGGACCAGGGCGAGGATCGGCCCGTCGCTGAGCAGGGGCGCCAGGACGGCCGGCAGCGTCCGCCGCCAGCCGCGGCTGATCGTCTGGCTGATCAGATAGGTTTGGAATGGGCCGGGCTGCACGGCCGCGGCAAAACCGAAAGTAAGGCCCTGGAGGAAGTATAGGAACATCGGAGTCCCCTTGGTCATCCGGGATTTTTAAAAACCCCGGGTGACCGGCAAATCCTAGTGGAATTTCTGCAGGGCGGTGAAAATGGCCTTGAGGCCGAAGTCCAGGGCGGCGGCGGGGACGCGCTCATCGGCGGCATGGACCGTGGAGGAGAAGTTGAATCCCTCCGGGAGCTGCAGGGGGGTGAAGCCGTAGGTCTGGATGCCCAGCTTCGACAGGAAGCGGGCGTCCGTAACCCCCGTCAGGACGTAGGGCAGCGGGATGCCGGTCGGGTCGAGTTCCTGCAGGGTCTTCCCGAGCAGGTCGAACAAGCCCATGTCCGGGGCGGCCGGACCTGGCTCGGCCTTGAAGACCTCGAATGTGACGTCCTCGCCGAGCAGGGCATGGAGCTCCCGGAGCATGTCTTCGGGCTTGGCGCCCGGGACCAGCCGTCCATCCAGGCCGAGGGCGACCTCCCCGGGGATGACGTTGGTCTGTTCGCTGCCTTTGAGCATGGTCGGGCTGACGGTGTTGTGGAGCAGCGGCGAGAACAGGTCCGCCTGCTCGCCCAGGGCTTTCAGGATCGTGTTGGTCAGGGCCGGATTGAGCATCTGGCGGACCGCCAGCCCGGAGGCGCCGCCGAGGTTCCTGGCCAGGCTCTCGACCATCATGCGCACGGCCGGGGTCACGTGGACGGGCAGTTGATGGGTGTCGAGCAGGTGCAGGGCCCGCGACAGCTTCGCCATCGCCCCGCCGTGGATCGGCATCGAGCCGTGCCCGGCCGGACCGGTAAAGGTGGCTTTCATCCAGCAAGTCTGTTTCTCGGCTACCATGATCGGGTAGAAGCGCTTCCCGCTGATCGACAGGTTGAATCCACCGAACTCGCCGAAGGCATAGCGCACGCCTTTGAACAGGTCAGGGTGCTTGTCCACCAGGTAGGATACGCCGAAATCGTCCCCGGCTTCTTCGTCGGCGACGGCGGCGAAGATCACATCACCAGGCAGGTTGGCTTTCTCGGCTTTGGCCTTCAGGAAAGCCGCCAGCATCATGGCGACGGCGCCCTTCATGTCCAGCGCGCCGCGGCCCCAGATGAATCCGTCCACGAGGCGGCCCTCGAAGGGCGGATAGGTCCATTTCTGGCCGGCAGTGGAAACCACGTCTACGTGGCCGTAGAGCAGGAGCGGTGGCGCCTTCCCCTCGCCCTTCAGCCGGGCGATGACGTTCGGCCGCCCGGGCGTGCGGGCCACGATGGTCGATTTGATCCCGGCTTCCTTGAGCAGCCCGTGAATGTACTGGATGCAGGCCTTTTCGTTTCCGGGTGGGTTGGTCGTGTCGAAGCGGATCAGATTCTGGAGAAGCTCGGCGGGGCGTTCGTAGATGGGGCTGGTTCTTTTCGGCATGGTGTCTCCTCGGGTGCGGCGTCGGTCGCCGCCTGGTCTAGCCTCGATGATAGTGCAGAAAAGGCCCGGCGTCAAAGGAAAGCAGCCTTCTATTTGGATTGGCTGGAAACTTCCGCCACCAGTTCCTGCATGCGTTCGAAATGCGAACCCTTCCAGTAGACCTGGTCGCAGGTCCGGCAGATGCGGAACTCGTCGTAGTAAAGTTTGGTCTTCGGTTCCAGCCGGTCGAGCACCTCGACTTTGGCGACCGGCTGGAGCAGGGAATTGCAGCGCAGGCAGCGCCGGAACGGGGTCACCCGCCCGGAAAGGTCGAACCTGCGGACCACTTCACGCAGCTGCACGTCCGGTTCGAGCGAGCGGACGCAGTAGCCGAACTGGACGGCGTTGCGCATCAGCAGGCGACGGTCGCGGGTGAGCAGGATGCGCGGGTCGTCGGCCAGGAGGCCGGCCATCTGGGAATCTTCGAAATCGTTCTGATAGAGGCAGTCGAAGCCGAGCATACGGAGCGAAGCCGCCAGTCGGCCGAGGTGGTTGTCGAGGACGAAACGCGGCTCGATCGAGCAGCCGGGGGCGGGAGGCCGCACCTCGATCCGGTCCTCGTTGCCGGGCCGGTAGGCGGGTCCGACCGGCGCCCGGTTGGCCAGGATCTCGCCGATTTCCACGTGCGGGATCCCGAGGGATTCGATCAGGTGCTTGACCGTCTGGTGGTCCTCGAAGGCAACCCGGACGACCTCGCCGCGCAGTCTCAAGGGAAGGAACTGGCTCAGGTCGCCCCGGAAGACGAAATCCGCTTCGTTCATGCCATTATCATAGTGCGGAAAAGGTCGGCCGTCAAAGCAAATCTGTCTCCGGGTTGCCCGTCTCGCCCCTCGGAAATCGGGGTTATATATGCGAACGACTGTCGTCAGGATTTGCATCCCACCCATCCCAAGCCCATTCCTCCCGATTTTGACGACATATCGGCCGACCTGGGTAGAAATGAATTAGAGGTATGACAGCATGACATTCCTGCAAAAAATAAAACTCATCCAGGGCGGCATGGGAGTGTATGTGTCCAACTGGCGGCTGGCAAGGGCCGTCGCGATGGAGAAGCCCGGGATCACTGCCGGGACCGTCTCGGGCACGGGGCTTGACGTGGTCTATACGCGGCTGCTTCAACTGGGCGACCCGGGCGGCCACATCCAGCGGGCCCTGGCTGCCTTCGATGCCCGTTTCGGCACCACGATTGGGAAGAAGATTTGCGATCGTTACTTTATCGCCGGGGGCAAGTCGCCGAAGGCCCGGTTCAAGAGCGCCCCGCTGCAAACCGTCCGGATGCAGGATGGGAGCGATCTCATTCCGCCCCCGGTCCAGCCGGCCGCCCCGGTGTCCCTGACCCTGGACGAAGAAGTCGTCGAGCTTCTGATCGCCACCGGGTTTGCCGAAGTGTGGCTGGCAAAGGAAGGCCACTCCGGGAACATCTTCATCAATTTCCTGAAAAAGATCGAGATCCCCCTGGTCTACACGATGTACGGCGCGATGCTCGCCGGCGTGGATGGGATCGTCGTGGGAGCGGGCAATCCCGAAGGGTTGCCGGGGATCTGCTCCCGGCTGGCCAGGCACGCGGCCGTTTCCACGGACCTGCTGGTCCTGTACCGGGAGACTGGCGAGTCCTTCACGATCTCGTTCGACCCGAAGCGGGTTGCCGACGGCAGGCTGGCCCAGAATCCGATCCGGCGGCCGGCCTTCCTGGCGATCGTCTCGCTTGAGACCCTGGTCCAGGCCCTGGCGCAGAGCCAGGACGAGGCGCCGGACGGCTTCGTCATCGAGCATCACACCGCTGGCGGGCACAATGCCGGTCCGCAAGGGCCGCTCAAGACGGACGACAAAAAACAACCGATCTACAGCGAACTGGACGAGCCCAACCTGGATGCGATCCGCAAGGTCGGTCTGCCGTTCTGGCTGGCCGGCGGATATGGAAGCCGCGCGAAGCTCGAGGCGGCCCTGGCAGCCGGGGCGGTTGGCGTCCAGGTCGGTTCATCCTTTGCCCTGGCCGAGGAATCGGGCATGAAGGCGACCTATCGGAGCGCGATCCTCGCCGAGCTGAAAAAGGAGACCGCCGAATCCGAAATCGTCCTGACGACCCTTTTCTCGCCGACGGGTTTCCCTTTCAAGGTCGTCCAGCTGGACGGTACCCTGGCGGACGAAACGGTCTACGCAGCCCGGCCCAGGGTCTGCGATCTCGGGCTGCTGCAGCAGCGCGGTCTCACCAAGCCCGCCGAGGACGGCTCACGGCGATTGTTCCAGCGCTGCCCGGCGGCTCCGGTGGAAGGCTTCGTGAGCAAGCGCGGTCTGCCGCTGAACACACAGGACAAACGCTGCCTCTGCAACGGCCTGCTCGCCTGCGTGGGATTGGGCCAAATCGGGGAAAGAGGCGGAGACGCGAAGGAAGAGCCGGCGATCGTCACCCTGGGGAATCACCTGGACGGCATTCGCAGGCTGTCCCACCAGGGCCAGAATCCCTACTGGGTCCGGGACGTGGTGACCGACATTCTTGGATAGAAAAGCAGGGGCGGGACTTCATCCCGCCCCTGCCCGTTTACAGGGATTCTTCGTTGGCCGGTTTTTTCTCGATATCGACCGGCTGGGCGTTCGCCGGCCGGCGGCGCAGCCAGGCTGTCAACCGGCGCCGCCGCCCGCTGACCCAGCGCCGGACCGGCGGGATGCGCAGGAAGAGCAGGAAGAGCGTCAGCAGCAGCCACAGGAACGGTTTGAGGACGTGGCCGCGCAGGGTGAACAGGTCGCCCTTCTGGGCGAGGGCGTAATGCAGGACGGCGGTCACGGCGGCCGGGTAGACCAGCCAGTGCAGCCGCTTCCAGTTCTTGCCCATCTTGCGGATGAAGTAATCGAACGAGGTGACGGCCAGGGGGATGAGCAGGAGCACGGCCGCGGCTCCCACCCAAAGGTAGACTTTTCCCAGGATCAGGCTGAAGATCTGCGAGAAGTAAAATCCGTAGTCCAGGCCCATGAAGACCAGCACGTGCAGGCAGGTGTACAGGAAGGCGTACAGCCCGGTGGCGCGCCGCCGGTTGGGCAGGTCCCGCCAGCCGGTCAGGGTGTAGAGCGGCGTGACTGCCAGGGCGGCCACAAGCCAGTAGATGGCGATCCGGCCCAGGCGCTGCTCGATCTCCTGGATCGGGTTGATGGTCAACCGGTTGGCGAAGTAGTCGTAGACCAGAACGGCCAGAGGCAGCCAGCCGAGCACATGGACTGCGATCCTCAGCCAGGGAAAAGCGGCCTTTTTCTTCACGCTAATAATTCGCCCTGAGGTCCATCCCGGTGTACAAGGATGCCACCTCGTCGTAATAGCCGTTGAACATTAACGTCGCCCGCCGGCTGACTTCGCCGATGCGGCGCTCGGTGGCCTGCGACCAGCGCGGATGGTCGACGTTCGGGTTGACGTTCGAGTAGAAGCCGTATTCATCGGGGGAGATGGTATTCCAGAAGGTGGTCGGCTGGGTGTCGGTCAGGTCGATCTTGACGATCGCCTTGATCGATTTGAAGCCGTATTTCCAGGGCACCACCAGGCGGATCGGGGCGCCGTCCACGTTTGGCAGGGGATGCCCGTATAGGCCGGTCGCCAGGATGGTCAGGCGGTGCATGGCCTCGTCCAGGCGCAGGCCTTCCGTATAGGGCCAGGGGTAGAGCAGGCCGGCCTCGCCAGGCATCTGGCTTGGGTCCATGATCGTGGTGAAGGCCACGTACTTGGCGCTGCTCAGCGGCTGGACATCGTTGAGCAGGAGATTCAGCTCGAAACCGGTCCAGGGGATGACCATACTCCAGGCTTCCACGCAGCGCAGCCGGTAGATGCGCTCCTTCTGCTGGAATTTGAGCAGGTCGTCGAGGGTGTATGTTTTCGGGTGGCTGACCAGTCCGCCGACCGTCACCGACCAGGGCGTGGTCTTGAAATTCTTGGACAGCAGGGCCGGCTCCTGTTTGTCCTCGGAGAATTCGTAATAGTTGTTGTAATTGGTGATATCGGTGAGCGTATTCAGCGGGTTGCCCAGCTCGTCGGTCGTCCCGTTGGCCGCATCGTCCGGGACCTTGGCGCTGGGCGTTGGCAGGACGGGGCTCCAGCCCGGGACGGTGGTCGGCCCGCCCGGGGTGGCGGCCACGCTCGGGGAAGCCACTCCGCAGGCGGCCAGGAAGGCAGAGGCGCTGACGATCCCGGCGGCTTTCAAAAAATCGCGGCGGGAGAGGTAAAGGCTCTCAGGGGTGATCTCTGAAGAGGGGACTTCGATATGTTTGAGATTGTGTTCCATGGTGATCTACTCTCCTTTACGGATAGGATTCTGCCAATAAGGACTGGAAGGCCGATTCTGTAATGTCATAGCCGCCTTCACCGATCGCGACGTAACGGATATCGCCCTTTTTGTCGATCAGATAGATGGTCGGCCAATATTCGGAGTCATAAGCTTGCCAGGTTGCCCCGTCGTTATCCTGGGCGACAGGGTACCGGATGCCAAGTTGTTGGACTGCGTTCTTGAGGTTCTGAAGATCTCGCTCCTGGGGAAATTCCGGGTAGTGGTTCCCGATGATGACCAGTCCCTGGCCGGAATATTTTTGGTACCAACGGTTCAGGGTGGGGATGGTGTGCTGGCAGTTGATGCAATCGAACGTCCACATCTCGAGCAGGACGACCTTGCCGCGCAAATCCGCCAGGCGGATGGGCGAGGGCGTGTTCAACCAGATCTGGTTGGTCAGTTCGGGGGCGGGACCGATGTCCCGCAGGTCGGGCTGGTCAGGACCCTGGATCGTTGGGCTGTTCATGCATCCGGTTAAGAGCAGGAGCGCAATTGCCAGGAAGCTCTTTTTCATTTTCATCGGAAATCAAAAAGCCGATAATCATTATCCAATTAAGATAAGTTTACCGGCAGATGGTTAAGGCTGTCTTAGAAGTTGTCAGACGGACGGGTTGGCTCGGGCCATTTCCCAGCCCAGGATGGCTTGCTTGCGGGCGGGGCCGTAGCGGTAGTTCCCGAAGTCCCCGGATTTTTGGAGGACCCGGTGGCAGGGGATCAGGAAGGCGACCGGGTTGTGGGCGACCGCGCTCCCAACGGCCCGGGCCGCCCGGTCTGAGCCGATCTGTTCCGCCAGGGCTTCGTAGCTGGTCAGGCCTCCGGGCGGCAGGCGCAGGAGGGCTTCCCAGACCTTGATCTGGAAATTGGTGCCGCGCAGGTGTAAAGTCAACGGGGCGGGGTTGGGTGACGAGAAGATCTGCCCGACGACGGCGGCAGTCCGGGCGGGATCCTCTGCCAGGTCGGCGTTGGCCCATTCTTTTTTAAGGATCGCCAGGGTGTCTTTCCTGTCACCCTCGACGAAGGCCAGGAAACAGATGCCGCGCCCGGTCAGGGCCAGCAGGCACTCGCCGAACGGGGTGGGGTGGAAGCCGTAGCTGATCCGGACGCCCCGGCCGCGGGACTTGTATTCGCCCGGGGTGACGGCCTCGGTCTGGATGAACAGGTCGTGCAGCCGGCCGGGGCTGGAGAGCCCGGCGGCGTAGGTCGCATCCAGCAGATTGGCCGAACGGGCCAGTATTTGCTTGGCGTTTTCCTTGGTCAGGAATTGCAGGAAGCGCTTCGGGCTGATCCCGGCCCAGCGGGTGAACAGGCGCTGGAAGTGATATTCGCTCAATCCGATCTGGGAAGCCACTTCGTTGAGCTCGGGCTGCCGCTGGCTGTTTGCTTCGAGGAAGCGAATGGCCTGTTCGATGCGCTGGTAATCTTCGCTCAGTTGGGTGAAATCGAGAGTTGTCATGGTTTTGTTCCTTTGGTTATACCCCCATTCTATCTTTCCGCTCGCCTTCCTTCCACCCGATTCTTGCGAACCTTTCGCCGACGATCCGATTAGGGCTGTCCCTGGGCGGATTGCTGGATGGCCGGGGGGACGGCGAGGATTGGCCCGTCTGCTCTCCCAAGGCACCGTTCGATGAGGTCGACGATGGCGCCCGTGCTGAACGGTTTGACGAGGCTGGCGGTAAACAGACTTCTTCCCAGGGTGCTTTCGTTCAAGCCGTTGCCGAGGAATGTACCGGTCATCAGGATTACCGGAATGGCTGCCAGGTATTCACGAGCCCGGATGGCGGCGCACAGCTCGAGGCCGTCCAGGCCGGTCATGTGCAGGTCCGTGAAAACCAGCGCCGGGCGCTCCCGCTCGACCATTTCCAGACCTTCCTGCCCGTCCGAAGCGAAAAGGAGCTGGTAAGGCTGGTCGCGCAAGATGATGCGGATCAGTTTCCGGTTGATGTCGTCGTCATCGCAAAAGAGAATCTTTTCCATAGGACTGTTCCAGGATAGCTTTCATGGATCTCCACTCGTGGCCCGAAAGAACCTCTCGAACGGGTGCCGGGCGGCAAGGTCATCCTTCGAATATACATCAAGCGCGGAGAAACCCGGCCGACACTCTTGATAGGGCCGCTTCTGGATCGTTTACACTTTTGTAATTGTCGGCTTACCCTGGAAAAAACGATCCCCCGATGAAATGCGATGCATTGTGGGTCAGGCAAGGGCGAAACCGGCTACGAAAGCGAAGACCATCGCAAGCAGAAGACCGGGAAGAAGCGCATAAACGCGCCCGATCGGCATGCGGGTGCTCCCGGCCCGGACGAAGAGGAGCAGCAGCCCCCCAAAACCGATCAGCGCGCCGCCGACTCCGACGAGCATGAAACCGGGGTGGACGGAACCGGTCGCCGCCAGAAAGAGCGGCAGGCCAAAGATGACCATGCCTGCCGATCCGTGGACAGTGGCCAGGACTGCCAGAGGCGCAGGGTGTTTGGCCGGGGAAATGCGCGTCAGTAGGACAGCCAGGAATCCCAGGATGCAGAAACCGAGATAGGCGCTCCGGTAGGCGGCCAGGAACTCCCACACCAACCCCGCCGACAGGCTGAGCGGGATGATGGTTGATATGATCACGACGATCGGGCTCTCGAGGGCCTCGAAACCGAGGATGAGCATCAGCAGGCCGGAAACCACCAGGACGCCAAAGCCAATCGTATACGCGAGGATGGGGATCGCCGTCATTTCGTCGACTCCGATGGCGATCTGATAACCGGCCAGGACGATGGTCAAGAGCAACAGGATGCGATCCAAGCCCGACATTTTCATATCATTCTCCCCATGGCGAGCAGGATCATGGTCGCCAGCATATAAAAGGACGCGTATCGGAACAGGGCGAAATTGGCCCGCTCGGATGGGCGGGTTACGCTGGCAAAGCATATCAACAGCAGGCCGGATGCCAGCACGGCAATCAGGCGCAGCATCCCCGCCTGGACCCCGATCAGGAAGCCGGACCAGCCAATCGACAGCGCCGCCAGCACGGTCGATCCGGCAATGAGCGCCCTGGTGACCCCCAGCCCGTAAGTGGAGGGGAAGGTGGGGATGCCCGCGGCCCGGTAATCCCCGTCGAACTTGATGCTGAAGGTCAGGGTATGGGTCGGGATCCAGAAAAGAATGGCCAGTGTCAAGAGGGCGCCGACCAGGTCGATCCGCCCGGTTGCCAGGACGCGTCCGGCCAGGATGGGCATCCCCCCCGAGACGCCGCCCCAGACGATCGACCAGCAGGTGCGGCGTTTCAGCCAGAGCGTATAAACAGCCACATCGAAGAACAGGCCGGCAAAAACGACTAGGCCGTAGAGCGGCGCAATTGCCACCGCGCCTCCCACTCCAAGGATGGAGATGACCAAGCCGAGCCGCAGGACCTCGGCCTCGCCCAGCTCGCCGGAGGCGGCCGGGCGTCTGTGGGTCCGCTTCATCCTCGCATCGATATCCCGGTCATACCACATGTTCAGGATGGTGCTTCCGCTGATCGCCAGGAACAGGCTGGCGGCCAGTCCTGCCAGGTCCGTTATCCGGGCGGGGGCACGGGCGCTCAGGTAACCGGCCAATCCGGTGGAAAGCAACAAACCCGTTTGCAGGCTCTTGATGAGGGGCCAATAAAGTCGGATTTTTGCGTTCACGAATGCCCAAGTCTTTTTCATACCTTGTCCATGGTGGGGCGTTTGCACTTTATTGTACCTTCCCAGGGGAGGCAAAGAATTAATGAATGCTTAGGGCTTACGCCGATCGATGATTTCTCGGCTCTGCGGGAATATAGATAAAAAGGCCCGGTAGTCTTTTGGATCTACCGGGCCTTCAGATGACAGTTTATTGGTTCTTTTTTCTACGGCAGGGTGAAACGCATCAACCGGTTGTTGGCGGTGTCGCTGACCCAGATGCGCCCCTGTGCATCGACTGCGATCCCCGAGGTGAGGCCGAATTTGTCCGGACCGGTTCCGAAATCGCCCCAGGTATGGATGAACTGACCATCTGTGGTGAACTCGAGCACGCGGAAGGACTCGGGATCGGTGGCAAAGACATGTCCCTGCTGGTCGACTGCCAGGTAGGGTTTATTGTCGAGGGATTCACCTGTCCAGCCGGCGATTTCCCACTGCAGGGTCGATGTGTAGGTCGTCCGGTCGGCGTCTGGGGCAAAGACCTGGATGCGCTGGTTCCAGGTGTCGGCGACGTACAGGTTCCCGGCGGAGTCGAAGGCCAGGCCGACGGGCTCCTCGAGCTGGCCCACGTCGATGCCTCCGCCGCCGAACTGGGTGACGAAGTTGCCGTCCGAATCGTAGATGACGATGCGCTTATTGCCGGTATCGGCTACGAAGACCCGTCCGCTCGCATCGACGGCGATGCCGCGCGGGCCCCAGAGTCCGAAAGGTCCGGTGCCGATCGGGTCGTAGTTCGGGGTCCCCCAGGCTTTGATCGGCGTGCCGTCCGCGGCGAGCTTCTGGATGCGGTGGTTCCACGTATCGGCCACGTAGAGCGTGGTCCCATCCGGCGAGACGGCGACCGCCCAGGGCTCGCAGAACGTCCCCAGGGGAACGTCGGCCGGCGGGACGGTCTGATAGGGGCAACCCGGTGAGACTGCCCCGATGACGTTGATCACCTTCCCTAATGCATCCAGGTGGACGATGCGATTGTTGCGGGAATCCGCCACGTATAGAGTGCCGTCCGGGGCGATCGTGACGCCGCGCGGGGCATTCATCGCGCCGATGGCATCCCCGGAGGTCTCGACGATCGTGTCAGCGGATGGCGAGATGATGCCCTTCAGGTAAGGATCGGGTTTGGCAGCCTGCTGCTGCACGATGCCATATTCCCACATCTGGTCTGCAACGTCCTTGCGGATGAACAATTCCATCCGGTTGGAGGGGGACCAATTCGCCAGGGTCAGCCCGCTCTCTCCCGTCACGCTGGCATATTCGGAGTAATCCCGGTTGTACCAGATCTGGAAGATCGCCTCCCGCATGGCCGGATTGGTGATCGCATTTTTCAGGCGCGGCCAGGTCAATCCGAAGTAATCCTGGTTGGGCCAGACCATACGAATGTAATCGAACTGGAAATAATTATCGCCCACGATGGGCTTGATGTTATCGAAATTCTTCTGGTCGACGATGATGACTGCATCGTTCTGAAGGGTCGTGTCGGGCTTGTCGAACAAAGTGGCATTCGGATAATTCCTCAAGTACCACTTGAATGACCACTCGACGCCCTGGTCGGGCATGTTCGCGTCGTAGGCGATCTGGAGATTGTTCCCTCCCGTGGTCCGGTAGGAGATGTCGGCGATCTGATCCATGACGTCTTTGATCCCGGTTGCGCCGTGGGCATAGACCAGGTATTCGGTCGGATCGTTGTAGTCGACGAAGGCGGCCCGGAAGGCAGCCCGCCCGGTCAGGACCGCCAGGAGACCAAAGAAGACCAATCCTGCGATCCGCAGGGATTGCCGCAGCTGCCACCTGGAGAGCAGGTAGAACAGACCCACGGCGCTGGCGACCAGGATGAAACCGGTCAGCAGGAATGCATTCGTCTGAGCCAACTGGCCGATGGTCTTTCCCTGGAAGGGACGGTTGCTGCCAAGCGCCTGGACGAGGAACCCACCCAGGCTGGTGAAGAAGACGACCAGGAGGATCGTCACCCAGCCGAGGCGCAGCTTACGCAGCGTGGTCCAGTCTGCCCGCTCGATCAACTGCCCGACCGCCCACCCGGTCAGCAGGATCATCGGCAGGACGATATGGACGGTCAGCCAGGGCATCTTTTCACCGGCGACGGTAAACGCGGCCAGGCTCGAGAGCGCCCACCAAAATAAAAGCGGGAAGGTGTAATTCCCTTCGCTGATTCCATCCGGAACCGGGTTGGGTTCGGAGTCTGCCGGCAGGGGAGCGGGCGATTTCTGGCGGAATCCAAAATAAGCCGCCAGCAGGAGTCCCAACGCCGGCAGGAACTCATAGACCGGGATCTGGATCAGGATATAGTAATACCAGGGTTGGTTGCCGCGCCGGACGCCCTGTTGCTGGAGCCAGTATCCCAAGGAGCCGACCGTTCCGGTGAAGAAGCCCTGCCAGTTGGAAAATACCGTGGTATAGAAAACGATGTAGATCCCCCAGAAAATGGCTGCATACCCGAGCCAGCGTTTCCCGCCCCAAATCAATCCGATCGCCACCGAAAGGATCACCAGGACGAGGAAGACCAGCAGGGTTTTGACAGGAGGCTGGGCAAGCAGGGCCGAGAAATTCCAGCCTGGCCATTTGAACGCGTAATCGAGGGGATCCCACCCCAGGGCATTCGCCGGGAAGGCTGCCAGTTGCGGCAGGACGAAAGTCCCCAGGAGCACGAGCATTTCGAAGGAGCGCTCCTGGCGAAGATTTCCCCAGCCATACCCGTTGATGAGCAGGATAAGCGCGGCGATGAACAGAATGATGGATGCTACCACCAGGCCCGCGACCAACGGGACGCCGGCCGCCAGTGCCAAACCGGGTAATTGTCCCGGGACGGAAGGTGCGGCTGTCTGCGAAGCGTCCGGAGCGGCCAATCCGCGATTGTAGAGTGACAGCCCCAGGGCGCTGCCGGCGACGAGCACGCCCAGGGCCAGGCAGATCACGAAGCCGTTCAGGAGCCGGCTGCTCTTCCAGGGTTTGCGGGTGACCCGGTTGACCAGGTATACGCCCAGGAAGAGCATCGCCTGGGCTGTGTAGATAAAGGCGGTTTCCTTGGAAGTGAAGTGTAGGGCCGTTGCGACTGTCAGGAGGGCCAGGTAGCGCTTGCGGCCGGTCTCGAAATAGCGGAGGATGGAATAGAGCGTCAAAACGCCGAACAGGGCGACGAAAGCCTCGTTACGGGCATACCGTCCATAAAAAAGCATGTAAGGGGAGATGACCAGCAGGACGGCGGCAACCAGGGTCCCGGCCTTGCCGAGGTAGCGCCGCCAATTCCACAGCAGGGCGATCGTCAGGATGCTGGCGATTGCCTGCGGAAAGCGGGCGGAAAAATCGGTCGCGCCCATCAGGAAGAAAGTCAGGGCGGTCAGGTGGAAGAGCAACGGCCCGTGCATCAGGGGTGAATGCATGTACCCCTGTCCCTGCGAAAAGAGCCAGGAAAAGTAGACATGCAGGTTTTCGTCGTGACTCATCACGCGCTGACCGAGGTTGTAAAGACGGCTGAGCAGTCCAAGAAGGATGATGATGGAAAAAATCAACATTTCCCCGGTAAAGCGAGGGTACTTGGCCAGAACGGGGCGGTCGAGCCAGGGACGTTTTTCGTTGGTTTCAGACATACGGCAGCACCTGTGGTCGGAATCGGTTGAGGCGAGGATACATCAATCTATTCATTCTGGCAAGCGATGGGACTGCGGGTTTTGGTATTCTGCGCGTAGCCATTCATATAACAGTTTCCCCGAACGGAATGTCAGACCCGGCTGGCCAATTGGCCGCAGCCGGCCTGGATGTCCATGCCGCGCCGCAAGCGGATGGTGCAGGGGATGCCCGCCTGGGTCAGGATTTCCTTGAAGGCATCGGCGCGCTCGCGGGGGGTGGCCTGGCCGGCATATCCCTCGGTGGGGTTGAGAGGGATGGCGTTGACGTGGCAGAGCATCCCCTTGAGCTTGCTTGCAAGGAGGCGGGCCTGCTCGGGGGTGTCGTTGACCCCGTTGACGAGCGCCCACTCGAAGGTGATCCTCCGGCCGGTGGCGGCGATGTATTCCCGGCAGGCTTCCAAGAGCTCATCCAGCGGGTAAGCTTTGTTGGCGGGCAGCATGGAGGTTCGCAGGGCATCCTCCACGGCATGGAGCGAGATCGCCAGGTTGACCTGTCGCTTTTCGGCCGCGAAGCGCCGGATTGCCGGGATGAGTCCGACCGTGGAGATCGTGAAGCGTCGGGCCCCAAAGTTGTATCCCTGCGGGTCGTTCAGTCGATCGATCGCTGAAAGGGTGTTTTCGTAATTGTGAAAGGGTTCGCCCATTCCCATGACGACCACGTTGGTTACCACCTGGCCTTCCTGGTGAAGCAGGCGAGCATAGTACATCACCTGGGCGACGATCTCCCCGCTGGTGAGGTGGCGGCGGAAACCCATCTGCCCGGTGGCGCAGAAAACGCAGCCCATGGCGCAGCCCACCTGGGTGGAAATGCACAGGGTATTGCGCCTGTCGTAGCGCATCAGGACGGCCTCGATCGCCTTGCCGTCATGCAGCGAGAACAGGGTCTTGATCGTATGCAGGTCGGAGGATTTCAGGATCGTGCTGGGACTGAGCGCTTCGAAGCGGAGCTGTTCGCCCAGCTTCCGGCGCAGGACGAGCGGCAGGTTGGTGAACTGATCCGGCGAATTCCAAAAATGCAGGTAGAGCCCTTCCCAGACCTGCCTGGCGCGATAGGCCAGCTCACCCAGGGATTCGATCAGGGCGGCCAACTCTGGAAGGCTGAGGTCAAAAACGAGAGGGAGAGTCATCTGATCAAGGTTGCCAGGTCGGGAGCGACCAGATCCACTTTGGGTTTCCAGGCATCCGCCTCCTGGCGGGTGGAGATGCCCGAAAGCACCAGGGCCACCGGGCAGCCGGCCGCCTGACCGCCGGCGATGTCCGTTTCGAGGCGGTCGCCGACGACCAGGGTCTCTGCCCGGCTCGTCCCGATTCGTTCCCGGGCCAGGTCGAGCAGGAACGGCGCCGGCTTGCCGGCATAGACCGGTTCGATCCCGGTGGCGGTCACGATCACCGAGATCCAGGCGCCCGCGCCGGGAATTTCCCCTCGCGGAGTGGGAAAGGTCTTGTCGGGGTTGGTGGCGAGGAAAGGCACGCCGCGCCGGACGAGCAGGGTGGCTTCGACCATCTTGTCGAAGTTGATCAGGCGGTCGACGCCGATCACGACCGCCCGGGCTTTTTCGGCCTCCTCGACCGGGAGCGGGGGAAACCCGCCTTCTGTCAGAGCGTCCATGACCCCCTGTCCACCGATGGCGAAGACGGGCGAACCGGCGGGGATCTTCTTCCCGAGCAGGCCGGCAACCCCCAGGGCGGAGGTGACCACCTGCCAGGGCTCCACGTCGACGCCGAAGCCGGCCAGTCGTTCTGCGTATTGCCCGGGCGTGCGCGAGCCGTTGTTGGTGGCAAAGGCCACTTTCAGGCCGCGTTCGCGAATCCGGGAGAAGATGGCCGGCAGGTCACCGATCGGGGTGTCGGCTTTCCAGAGGACCCCGTCCATGTCGAGAACAAGTGCTTTGATACTGGATGGTAGCATAGGATATAAAAAAGGGCGGACACTGCTGTCCGCCCGGTTGGTCACTTCTTGACCGGGAGCTCGAGCACCTGGTCGACCAGGCCGTATTCGACGGCCTGCTTGGCATCCAGGTAGAAGTCCCGCTCGGTGTCCTGCTTGATGACATCCACGGACTTGCCGGTGTGCTTGGCCATGATGTCGTTGAGCAGGGTTCGCAGGCGCAGGATCTGCTTGGTCTGGATCTCGATATCGGTCGCCTGGCCCTGGGCGCCGCCGAGAGGCTGGTGCATATGGATGGTGGAGTTCGGGAGGGCATAGCGGCGGCCTTTCGTCCCGGCTGTCAGCAGGACAGTCCCGAACGAGGCGGTCACACCCACGGCGACGGTGCTGATCGGGTTGGAGATCATTTGCATCGTGTCATAGACGGCCAGGCCTGAATAGATGACGCCGCCGGGGGAATTGATGTACATCTGGATCTCTTTCTCGGGATCCTCGCGGTTGAGGAAAAGCAACTGGGCCACGATGACATTGGCGACCTGGTCGTCGATGGCCGTGCCGAGGAAGATGATGCGTTCCTTCAGGAGCAGCGAGTAGATGTCGTAGGCGCGTTCGCCCCGCCCGGACGACTCGATGACCATCGGAA
The DNA here is from genome assembly GCA_035506155.1 of Anaerolineales bacterium. Lineage (GTDB taxonomy): Bacteria > Chloroflexota > Anaerolineae > Anaerolineales > Villigracilaceae > UBA877. Next base: position 53,712 of record DATJPX010000021.1, on the reverse strand, counting down.
TGACATTGCTTGGATCTGAATTCATTTTTGCTCCATTTCTCGAAACGATAAAACCGGACTTATTTCTTGGTAGCAGGTTTCTTTGCAGGTGCCTTGGAAGCGGCCGGTTTGGCGGCGGAGGTCGTCTTCTTGGGTTTTGCGGCGGCGGCTGGCTTGGCGGATTTCGATCCGGCCGGTTTCTTGGCTGCGGCTTTCTTGGGGGTGGCCTTCTCGGCCTTTGCTTCGCCCTCCAATTCGGGGGCCTGGCCGGTGGCGATGTCTTTCAAGCGGTTGAGGGTCAGCTGGACGAATGCGCGGTTAGCGGATTCCATTGCCACGGCGTTCATCACCTGCTTGGGCGGCTGGTTCTTGCCGCGCATCATTTTCTGGAAGTTGGCGTCGCCCTGGTACTCTCCCCAGGTTTCCTGGAAGGAAGACTGGAGGAGGTCCTGGGTGACCTCGATCTTTTCGAGCTTGGCGATCTCATCCATGACCAGCGAGCGCTCCAGGCGCTTGACGGCGATCGGACGGGCTTCCTCGGCGACGAATTTCTCTTCGTCCATTTCGCGGGATTTAAGGTAGGCGGCCATATCCAGGCCCTGGCCGGCCAGGCGGGATTTCAGGTCTTCCATGACGTGTTCGACCTCGTGGTCGACCACCTGGGGCGGATACTTGATGGAAGCACCCGCCTTGATCTTTTCCATGACCTGGTTGAAATAGTCGTCGTCGTAATCGGCCTTGGATTGGGTCTCCAGGTTGGCCCGGACGGCATCCTTGAGGGCCTGGTAGCTTTCGAAGGGACCGACCTGCTTGGCGAACTCATCGTTCAGCTCCGGCAGGGTGCTGCCGCGCACCAGCTTGACGGTAACGTCGAATTTGACATTCTGGCCCTTGAGGGCCTCGTCCTTGGTTTCCTTGTCGAACTTGTGATTGAAGGATTTGGACTCGTTGGCGCCCAACCCGACCAACTCATTCGAAAAACCCGGGAAAGGATATTCATCGGGCTTGTCTTCGCCGCGCACGAAGATAGGCAGTCCGGGCCGGTCGATCAGGGGCGCTTCCCCTTCCTCGGCCTTTGCCTTGACGCCCTTCAGGTCGATCATGACGAAATCGCCCTTCTGGATCGGGCGTTCGACCGTCTCGGTCTTGGCGTACATCTGCTGTAGTTCTTCGATCGATTCGTTGACCTTGTCGTCCCCGGGGGCTTTCCAGTCATAGGGAAGGCGGACAGAGCGATAATCGCCCAGGTCCACGGTCGGGGCAAGCGGGACAACGAAGGTGAATTTCGGATTTTTATCCAGGTCGTCGACTTTATCCAGCGAGCCGGCCGCACCCGGATCCAGCTTGGCCTCCTCGATGGCTTTGGGATAGACTTCATCGAGGAGAAGATCCACGGCCTCTTCCACGACCACGCCTTCACCGAAGCTGCGGAGGACCACCTCGTAAGGAGCCTTGCCGGGCCGGAAACCGGGGATGGATTTGCGTTCGGAGATGCGCCGGGCGGCACGATGCTTGGCGCCAATCATTTGATCAGGTTCGAGTTCAACGATCAGGGTGACTTGATGGTCATCACGGGGTTGGGTTTCGATTTTCAATGCCTATTCCTTCTTTTTTCGTTATTTTCATGGTGAAGTGTGGGGAAGACGGGACTTGAACCCGTACGCCTCGCGGCACAAAATCCTAAGTCTTGCGCGTCTGCCAATTCCGCCACTTCCCCGGAACTGCAAGATTATAAGCGTAAGGGAGGTGTGCGTCAATAAATGGTATGGGAGCGTTAACCTTTTGCTTACGGGAAGGCCGGATTCGATTCCAGAGGGTATAATGGCGAAATCTTTGTCCCGAGGAGGCAGTACGCTTGAGTCGCATCATCAACCCTGACAGCGCCGGAAAGGAACGAACCCACCTGACCAAGGGGGTGGTCTTGGCGATCCGCGAGCTGGCCCAGCAATCCGAGCCCGGCCAGGAGGCGCGTGACCTGGCAGCATTCATCGCCCTGGCCCTTGGACACATCTTCGAGACGATCGAAGTCTCCGTGGCGGCCTGGGAAAAGCGGGATTATTGGGTGAAGGCGGATAAATTCCGCATGGAATGGAACTGGTCCGGTCAGATGAGCAAAAAAATGGGCCAGGCTGTCCTGGCCGATGACTGGGGCACCGTTGCGGGCCTGTCGGCCCAGATCGCCCAGAAACTTGGCAAGGTTACCGTACCGCCCGGCCACCGTCTCGGCCGCCCATGGGTTGGGGCGTGGGAAGAATTAAAGAAAGAGAGCAATTGACAAGGGACCCGGTGAAAATCACCGGGTCCCTTAATCTTTATCCCAGGCAGACTTTAGGGTTTGGTATAGGTCACAACCAGGCTCGGGCTCGTCAGGGTGAGCCGGTCCTTGGTGGCGTCGCCGTTCGAGGCGGCAAATTGGATGCGCAACTGCAGGCGGCCAGAGCCAAGGCGCGCTTGGAGCGCATTCTTGAGTTCCGGGGAAGCCTCGATGTTGTTGAGGGCCGACGTCGAGCCCCAGTCGGCAATATTCCCTCCCGGGAAACCGGCAACGAAGTCGGCCGGCTCAAGAGACGAGCCGTAACTCGTGATATAGGCATTCAAGATGCCCAGTCCAAACGGATTCCCCTCCGTCGTGTAGGCGGAGAAATTGATCTTGACTTGCTGGATGGCGGCATTGGAGGGGATGCCTGAAATGTCGAAGCTCAGGAAAGCCTGACAGGTCTTGGTGATGTCTGAATTGGATTCTCCGGCTGTGTAATCGGGCCAGGGACCCGCATCCGCCCGGATCGTCCCGCTCTCCCCTACGACCGGGGTCAGGGTCACCGTTACGGACGTGAAGACTTTGATCTTGACGATGAAATTCGTCCCGAAGAGCTGGCCGCCGGGTTCGCGCATCGACCAATTCCCGGTGTACGTCCCATTGCTGACCGGGGCGGTCAGGTTGACGGTGATGTCCACCGTTCCACCGGGCGGGACCGGGACGCTGGTGAGGGATTGCGAATATCCTGCCGGCAGGCCCATCGAATCCCCGTTGATGAACGAAACAGTATACGCCGGTGTCCACGTGCAGGTGCCAATGTTGCGCAGCCGCCAGGTCTTGGTAAACGCCTGGCCGGACCCGATGGCGGTGTTGTCGGGGATGGTCACGTCGGAGATGAAGCCTGCCAGGTTGCACGGGATGGGCGTGTTGGTTGCGGTCGAGACGGCTGTATTGGTCGGGACCGGTGTAAAAGTATTCGTTGGGGGAACCGGGGTGGGCGAAACTTCCGCGGCCACCTTGGTCAATTCTGCGTTGACTGTCTGGGCAGCCTGGGTATAGACGGCATCCGGGCTTACGGTCGGTTGTCCTCCCGGTAGATTACAGGCGACCAGGGAAACGATCACCCCCAGGGTAAGTATCAAGGTTATTTTTTTCATCGGTTTCTCCTTCCTCTTTCCATGAGTGTAGCAATTTTCACGAACGAGGTCAATGGGAAAGACGACCGATGGTCGAGTTTGGTTCCAAAAAAACTCCGGCGTTTTGCCGGAGTTTAGAACAGGGAAGGTTGATAGGCGGGGCGCTGCCCGTCGAACAACAGGTAGGGTGCGGCCCGATCCGTCAAGATACCCATCTTTTTCAGGGCTGCCAGGTCCCTGATCTTGTCCTGCCGGCGGGCGTGCAGGATCGTTTCCACGCCTTTCGTCCCTATTCCCGGGACGCGCATCAAGGTCTGGCGATCCGCCCGGTTGACCTCGATCGGCGTCTCGCTCAGGTTCTTTTGGGCCCAGGCCATCTTCGGGTCGACCTGGGTAGGGAGCCGGCCGTCCGCTTCGAAGGGCAGCTCTTCGAGCCCGAAACCGTAGTCCCGCAGCAGGAACGAAGCCTGGTACAGGCGGTGTTCCCGGATGACCGGGGTGGGGGCCTGGTTTTCGAGGGGAGTATCCTCGATTGGGTTGAATGGGGAGTAATAAGCCCGTTTCAGACCCAGGCGGTGGTACAGGTAATCGGTGGTGGTCAGCAGTTCCAGGTCCGATTCGCCCGAGCCGCCGGCGACGAACTGGGTCACCGAGGACGGCCAGCGGTGGTTCCAGCCTTTGTACGCCGGCTGAGTATGGCGGATTTCCTCCACCCACTTCAGCGGTTCGAGCAATTCGGCCGTGAATTGTTTGTGGGGGGCCAGGCTGGCCAGGCGCGTGTCATTGGGGGCCTCCAGGTTGACCGAGACCCGGTCGGCCAGCTGCATCGCCCGTTCCACCTGGGCGCGCTCGGCTCCCGGCATGATCTTCAGATGGATGTATCCGCGGAACCCCAGCTTGTGCCGGAGGATGTCCGCCGTGTCGATCAGCTTGTCCTGGGTGCGGATCCCTCCGCCGATCATCCCGGAGCTCAGAAAAATGCCTTCGGTGATCCCTTTGTGGGTCAGGTTGACGAACAGGCGGGCGAATTCCTCGGGCTTGAAGGTGGCCCGGCGCATGTCCCGTCCGGCGCGGAAAGGACAGTAATAACAATCCCGCTCGCAGGCCGAGGTGAGCAGTGTCTTCAGGAGCTTGATCTTCTGGCCGTTCGGGAGGACGGCCGGGTGGACGAAAACCGCGTCGGGACAGTTTTCGGTCCGATCCAGATACGGCGCGCCGGTCTGGCTGCGCTCCTCGGAAGGCTCGAAGGACATCTGTTCACTCAGGGTTTTCAATTTGACGATGTCGTCCATGCCCTTGATTATAGAACAAATATTCTACTTGTCAAGATAAAAATTGTGGGGAAACTGGCAGGCTAAGTGTTCACCCAGACAGTCATTTGCGATTCGCCCCGGTTTGCCCAGAGGGGATAGGGGATGGCAATGAATTCCCGGCCCTGCACTGTCCTGCCGCGCAGCGTGCGGATGCCGCCAAGCAAATCCGGGTCGTCCGCGACCCGCAGGCTTTGTGGATCGATCCGGGTCGAGAAGAGGTCCAGCCCGGGGTTGTCGACGCTTTCCAGGCAGTAGACCAGCGGGCCGCGCGTCAGGGCGACCTTGTTCCGGTGGCCGCGCACACGCCGGGAGGCTTTGCGCAGGACGACCGGCAGATCGAAATCCAGAATGATGCAATCGCCGGAGGTCCATTTTCGCTGGATGGAAACATACCGGGAAAGGCGCGGGTCGTAGCCGGAGGCGGGTTGTGGATCGAATGGCTCGCCAGACGCCGGGAGTTCGACCGGCTCACCGTTCACCCGAATGGACGGATTTGCCGCCCAGGAAGGAAGGCGTAAATGGATGGTGAATTGGGATGACTTGATGGCTTCCAGTTGGATGTTCACTTTCCCTTCCCAGGGCAGGCCAGAATCCATCCTGATCTTTCCCCAGGCGGCATTCTCCAACCGATTGCCCAGGTACTGGTGGACCCATAGATTTTCATCGTCATGGGAATAGACGTATTTCCCGAGCGACGCCCATGCGCGCGACAGGTTGGATGGGCAGCAAGGCACCAGGAACCAGCTGCGCCGGGCGATCCCGCCCCGGCAGAGGAGGGGGTTGTTATACAGGTACTCATTCCCGTCCAGGCCTATCCCGACCCCGGCGGCGTTGTAGAGCTGCCATTCGAACAAGTCAGCATAGCGGGCGTCGCCCGTCGCCTGGGAAAGCTCCCAATTCCAGAACAGGCTGGCAAGCGCCGCGCAGGTTTCGTTGTAAGCGATCTCCGGGTCGAGCTCGTAATCCCGGCCGAAGCCCTCCAATTCCGGCAGGGAACCGATCCCGCCGGTGATGTACATCCTCCGGGTGACCATGCATTCCCAGGCTTTTTCCATCGCCGGTAGGAGCGACCGGTCGCCGTTGATCCGATAGAGCATGGCGATGGCTGTTTCCAGGTAACCGAAGCGCACCGAGTGGCCGACCGGGACGGTCTGCTCCCGGATGGGCGCGTGCTGCTGGAAGTACTTGCCGTCCAGGGCGTTCACCATCCAGCGCAGCTTTGCAGTGGCGGGTCGTTTGGCGAAATTGTCGGGGGGCAGCTCGAACGGTTTTTCATCGGGATGCGCGGCGAGGAATGCCTTTCGCTGGTCCCTGACAGCCTGACTGCGCCTGGCGACGCGCCTGTTCTGCTCGAGAACGAGCGGGGCGAACGGGCGGACCTTACCGCGCCGTTCTAGGAACCGGGTTGCCAGGTCGAGGTACGGGGCGTGTCTGGTGAGGCGGTAGAGCCTCAGCAGGGCGATCTCGACCTCCTCGTGTCCGGAAGTCCTGTCAGCCGGGGCAGACAGGAAGTCTTCGACGAGGCGATCGGCGGCTTTCCGGGCGATGGTCAGGGCGGATTGCTCACCGGTCGCCTCGAAATGGGAGACGCCGGCCTCGATCAGGTGGCCGTGGCAGTAGAGCTCGTGCTCGATCATCAGGTTGCCCCAGCGCTCCCCCGGAAAATGGATCTGGTTGTAAGTAAAGATGTAACCGTCGTCCATCTGGGCTTTTCCCAGCAGGTCGACGAGGCGATCGATCAACCCCTTGAGTTTTTCGGATGGCCAACCGGCCTGGATCCGGGCCGCCGCGTCCAGCCATTTGTAGGCGTCCGAATCGGCGAAGAACCAGCTTTCGCGGAAACCATCCTTCAGCCCGGCGGCGATCCGGAAGTTGTCGATGCAGCGGCTGTCCTCCAGCTCCTGCCACTGGTGGAAGATGGCGGCCCGCGCATTGGTGAGCTGGCGGGAAGTCCAGAAGCGATCGGCGATCGTGACCTGGGAAGCGGGGAATTCGTCCATGGATTTATTTTACAACAGTCCGGTTGCGCGAAGGGACGCTTTCGGATACACTCACTGCATGGCCGACCAACAAACGATCTACGAAATCCGCCAGGCGTGCGGGAAGCCGGGCTGCCCGGTCTGCACCCTCGTCCAGCGGGCCGGGGCGCGCTACATCGAGGGGATCTACGGCGAGTGCATCCTCGATCCGGACGTCCGCCAAAAGCTGGCCGACAGCCTGGGCTTTTGTTATGGGCACACCTGGCTGGCGATCGACCTGAAGCTGACCGAAGCGCTTGGGCACGCCATCCTGTTCCAGAGCCTGGTCAACCGCGCCGGGAAGATCCTGGCGGACGGCGAGAAAGCTCCAGGGCAGCAGCTGGCCGCGGCGCTGGAGCCGGAGCTGGGCTGCCCGGCCTGCCGGATCGAGGCGGAGACGACCGAACGGGTGACCGACTCGCTCGCCCATGCCCTGAAGGACCAGGATTTCGTCAACGCCTACCAGGCTTCGAACGGGCTGTGCCTGCCGCACCTCAAGCTCCTCCTGCCGAAGCTCGACCAGAAACGCCAGTCATCGCTCCTGACCCACCAGCGCGCCCGGATGGAATCGCTGAAAAACGAACTGGGGGAGTTCATCCGCAAGAACGATTTTCGCTTCCGGGAGGAGCGGATCGGCGCGGAGGGCGATTCTTACAAACGCGCCGCCGACCTGCTGGCCGGCAAGCGCCGCCCGGCGGAACGAAAAGATTTGAAATAATCCGGGGGAAAATCAGTGTGCGCTGCCGGCTGCCTTGGCAACCGCCGCGGCGCGGGTATGGACTTCCAGCTTTTCGAAGATCGCCTTGAGATGCCGTTTGACGGTGTTGGTCGTGATGACCAGGGTCTCGGCAATCTCCTTGTTCGTTTTCCCCTTGGCAAGCAGGTCGAAGACCTCGCGTTCGCGTTCGGTCAGGCAATCCAGCTCGTTGGCTGCCCGCCCGCTCTGGCGGGCTTCGGCAATCAGCCGGCGGAAGGTGCTGCGATCGAAGGCTTGTTTCTCCAGATATGCGAAGATGGAATGTTCCGTGTAGGCGCGCTGGATCTCCTCGACCGAGGCGACCCCGCTGACGACGATGGTCGGAATGTCGGCTTCCCGGGTGTTTGCCAGGAGTTGGTAACCGGCCAGCGGCTCGCCGGAGGAATTCTGCTCCCAGACGGTTTCCCCACTCAGCGAAAGATCGACGATGGCCAGGCCGAACCGTTCCCGCCGCAGGGCGCCCAGGGCATCCCCGAAGCTGGCGCACAGGCGGACTTCGAAGCCCGAGTCGCCGAGCAACTCTGCCAGGATGCTGCGCCAGCCGGCGTCGTCTTCGACGACCAGGGCCCGGGAGTCGCCGGCGCCCGGGTCCCCTCCGGCTTCGGGATCGCTTGCGGCTTCGGCAACGGACCTTTCGGGCCGGGGAGGTTCGGCGGCGGGGGCGCTGGCGAGCGCCCGCCCGATCAGTTCGCGGAATTGAGCCCGGTGGAAGTTTTCCTTGCGCAGGAAAGTGAAGGCCCCATATTCGGTCAGGACGCTGACGGCCAGCTCGACAGTGGCGAATCCGGTCAGCAGGATGGTCTGGCAGCCCGGGTCGAGCCGGCGGACCGCTTCGAGTACCCGCAGCCCATCGTAGTTGTGATGGTCGCCGCCGGCCAGGGACAGGTCGAGGACCGCAAGTCGGTGAGGTTCGGCTTTCAGGATTCGCAGGGCATCCTCGAGGTTGCCGGCCAGGTCGACGGTCAGGCCGCTGTCGGTCAGGATCTCGCTCAGGATCTGCTGCCAGGAGGAATCGTCCTCCACGACCAGGGCGCGTACGATGGGCGGCGTCATTCGTTTGTTCCGGGTTTCGGGAGGGTATCGGCGCGCGGCAGCCGCAGGCGGAAAGTGGTCCCATGGGAGCCGTCGCTTTCCACGCTGACCGAGCCGCCCAGGCGGGTCATCAGGGTCTTGACCCACCACAGGCCGAAGCCGAGCTTGCTTGGCCGGGCTGCGCCCCGGCCGGAGTAGTTCAGCTCGAAGATGTGATCGTGCAGCTGCGGAGCGATCCCGGGCCCGTCGTCGCTGACGGTCACCTCGACCCCGGCATCGTCTGCCGAGCCGTCGATCGTGATCCGGCCCTTGCCGTCCATGGCGTCCGCGGCGTTCTCGAGCAGGTTGGTGAAGACCAGGGTGAGGGTCCGCTCGCCGGCCAGGACGACCGGAAGCCGGTCCAGGTTGCCCACCCGCACGTCGATCCCGGGCGGCAGCTTGGTGAAGCGGATTGCATCCGAGACGCGCGCCGCCACGAAGACCGGCTCGAGGCGGATCGGCCGCAGGTGGGAGAGGTTTTCCCGGACGCTTTCCATCGCGTCCGTCGCGCAGCGCTCGATCTCCTCCAGGTTGTGGGCCAGATAGGGATTGGCCGCCAGGGTATCCTGGCATTTGTCCTCGATGCCCTGGATGCGGACCGGGATGGTGCCGACCTTGTTGTTCAGGTGATGGAGCAGGTTGGAGGCGATGTCGCCGACGGCGGCAAAAGTCTCGGCGACCGAACGCTGCTCCTGGGAGGCGCGCAGGGCGTCCTGGTGGGCGGCATTCTGGAACGCCAGGACGGCGTAATCGGCCAGGCAGACCAGCACCTTCTTGTCCCATTCGGATTCGGCAAAGTGACCCGGGCCGGCATCCGAGCTATAGACGCTGAAAGCCCCGAGCGGTTCGGCTTCGTCCCCCGGAAGGAGCGGGACGATCAACGCCCGGGTCCACCGCTGGGTATTGGCCAAGTCGGCCCGGTGGAAGCGCTTGTCGGCCCGCAGGTCCTCGCTGACGACCGGGGTGCGATTCATGACCGCCGTCCCCGCCAGGCTGTTCGCCAGCGGCAGGCGGTCGCCGTGCTGGTAGTCCCCGCTGGAGGCCTCCAGGATCAGCTCTTCGCCTTTCAGCGACCAGATCGTCGCGGTGGCGGCGTCGAGGAGGTTGGATGCCAGGTCCGCCAGGTGGATGAGGACTTTCTGGCTGGGCTGGGTGAGCAGCAGGTGGGCCACTTCCTGGAGCGCATCGAGCAGGCGGATCTCCTGGATGGTGATGACCGCCTGGGTTGCCAGGGCCTGGAGCAGGTGACTGTCGTCCTCGCTGAACGCGCCCACGGCAGGGCTTTCCAGGTTCAGCACGCCTTCGAGGCGGCCGCTGGCGCCGATCAGCGGGACGGCCAGTTCCGAGCGCATTTCCAGCCCGGCATCCAGCGGGTAGTAGATCTGGGACCAGGGGGCTTCGCGCAGGTCGGAGATGCAGGCCGGCTGGCGGTTGCGCGCCACCCAGCCCATGACGCTGTTGGCGTTGACGGGCAGCGACTCCACCAGAGGACGGGCAAGGTGCTCTCCGGCCACGGCTCGCGTGTTGAGGGTCTGGCCGTTCCTGTCCAGCAGGCGGAAGATGCCATATTGCGCCCCGGTCACTTCCAGGGCCATCTGGAGGATCGATTCGAGGGTTTCCTCCAGGCTCGAGCGGGAGGAGATCAACAATCCGGCCCGGCGTAGACGGGTCAGCTCCTCCTCCTTGCGGGCCAGGTTGCGCTTCATCTCGACCAGGTTGTGTGCGTGGTAGATGGCCATGGCGGCCTGGTTGACGAAGTTGTCCAGCATCAACAGCTCGAGCTGGCTGAACGGACGCTCGTCCTGCAGGTAGACGTACAGCGCGCCGACGGGTTGGTCGGCGACGATCAGGGGGAAACAACCCATCACCTTCGCGCCGGCTTTGGCCCGGACGGGATGGATCTCGACGTCCTTCTCCTCGTACGAGAGCACTCGCCGGCGTTGGGCGATGGCCCGGATCCCGAGCCCGCCGCTGCGCGGCTCGTCCCCGGCGGCAGGCTGGTCCCTCCCGCCGGCCGAGACACGCGAGGCGTGGTTGAAACGGGCCACGGCCGGGTCGTAGGTATAGATTACGGCGGAGGCGCCCGGCACGAGGCGCGTGGCGCTCTCGACGATCAGGTTCAACGTCGACTCGACGCTGACCGTCCCGTCCTGCCCAATCTGGTTGACGGTCGCGCCGATCTCGTTCAGGCTGGCCAGGGCCTCGTAAAGGCGGGGATCGACTTTGGATGCGCTCATCGGATTCGAACTCGCTGGATAAATTGTAACACTGCTGCCCGTCTGCATTTCGGAATCAATCCGGCTGGAGGCAACAGGAGGCCGAGAGGGTATCCCTCGGCCTCCCGCTGTCAGACACACTGAAAGGAGAAGAGAGTCTAGATGTCGTAGTACAGGACGAATTCGTAGGGCACCGGCCGGATGCGCACCGGGTCGAGCTCGTTCTGGCGTTTGTAGGAAATGTAGGCGTCGAGCAGGTCCGTGGTGAAGACGTCGCCCTTGAGCAGGAACTCGTGGTCCTTTTCGAGAGCCGCCAGGACATCGCCCAGTGAACCGGGCACCTGCTTGATCTGCTTGGCTTCCTCGGCGGGCAGTTCGTACAGGTCCTTGTCGACCGGTTCGCCCGGATCGATGCGGTTCTGGACACCGTCCAGGCCGGCCATCAAGAGGGCCGCGAAGCACAGGTAGGGATTGCTGGTGGAGTCGGGGGCGCGGAATTCGACGCGCTTGGACTTTTCGCTGCTCGTGACCGGGATGCGGCAGACGGCCGAGCGATTGCGCTGCGAATAAGCCAGGTTGACGGGGGCTTCGTAGCCCGGGACGAGGCGGCGGTAGGAGTTGGTGGTCGGATTGGTCAGGGCCAGCAGGGCGGGCGCGTGCTTGAGCAGGCCGCCGATGTAATACTTGGCCGTGTCGGAGAGCTGGGCGTACCCGGAGGCATCGAAGAAGACGTTCTTGGAACCCTTCCAGATGGACTGGTGGACGTGCATCCCGGAGCCGTTGTCGCCGAACACCGGTTTGGGCATGAAGGTGGCCGTCTTGCCGTTCTGGCGGGCGACGTTCTTGGCGATGTACTTGTAGATCAGGAGCTGGTCGGCCATGCGGATCAGGGTGTTGAAGCGCATGCCCAGTTCGACCTGTCCGGCCGTGGCGACCTCGTGATGATGGATTTCCATCTCGACGCCGGCTTCCTCGAGGGCCATGACGATCTTGCTGCGCAGGGTCTGCAGGGTGTCGGTCGGCGGGACCGGGAAGTAGCCGCGCTTGGGCAGGATCTGGCCGCCGAAGTTCGGTTTGCTGGCGTCGCCGCTGTTCCACCAACCCTCGGAGCTGTCGATGGCGTAGAAGGATTCGTTCGTGCTGCTGGCATAGCGGACGTTGTCGAAGATGAAGAATTCGGCTTCCGGGCCAAAGTAGCAGGTATCGCCGATGCCGGTCTGCTTGAGATAGGCCTCGGCCTTTTTGGCGACGTAGCGCGGGTCACGGCTGTAGGGCTGCTTGGTGATCGGGTCGGCGACGTTGCAGCTGATGACCAGGGTGGGCAGCTCGGCGACCGGGTCGATGAAGGCCGTCTCGGGGTCGAGGAACAGGAGCATGTCGGATTCGTGGATCTCCTGGAAGCCGCGGATCGACGAGCCGTCGAATGGAATCCCACCTTCGAAAAGCTCTGCGTTGAGGCGGTGCGCCGGAATGGAGAAATGCTGCCAGGTGCCGGGCAAGTCGATGAAGCGCAGGTCCACCATCTTGACGTTCTTTCCCATTTCGAGAACTTCTTTCACTGTCTTGGCCATTGGAAAATCTCCTTTGTTAGAATATCTTGGTGCGGATGAATAGACAAGTAGGACGAATTTTACTGCTGGATCTATTTTACCGGCGTCGGTTTGTTTTCCGAATTTTCACGGCTGTCGATATCGTCTGTGTACATCAAAGCGGCGTGGCCGCGTTCCCCGGTGCTGATCCGAACCACTTCTTCGACCGGGTAGACGAAGATGATCCCGTCGCCTTTATTGCCCGTGTGGGCGGCTTTCCGGATCGCGGCGATCGTCCGTTCGACGTTGTGGTCGCTGAGGACGATATTGAACTGCAGGCGGGGCAGCATGTCGACCTGGTAGGTGCCGCTCCGGCCGGTCAGGACGATCCCGCCGCCGCGACCGTGCCCGCGCACCTCGATCACGTTCATCCCGACGATGCCGATCCTGCGCAGGGCTTCCTTGACATCGTTGAAGCGGTCTTCCCGGATGATGGCTTCGATTTTCTTGGTCATCGCGCCACCTCGTCAGGCGTAAGCCTGCTCCCCGTGTTCGCTGATGTCGAGGCCCACTTCTTCCTCGTTTTCTGACACCCGCAAGCCCATCCACCTGGAGAGGAGTTTGGTGATCAGGAACGTCATGCCGAAGGCAAAGGCGATCGTGACGACCACGGTCAAAAGCTGGACGAGGAACTGGTCCGGATTCCCGTAGAACAATCCGTTGGCGCCGGCCGGGTTGACGGCTTTGGAAGCGAACAATCCGGTTGCCAGCGCGCCCCAGGTGCCGCCGATCCCGTGGCAGGCCCACACGTCCAGGGATTCGTCCAGGTTGCGACGCTGGCGGAATTTGATGGCGAAGTAGCTGATCGGGGCGGCGATGGCGCCGATGGCGAGCGCCGACAGCGGCGTCACGAAGCCGGCGGCCGGGGTGATGGCGACCAGCCCGACCACGGCCCCGGTGATGATCCCGAGGACGCTGGGTTTGTTGTCGTTCCAGCTGAGTAGCATCCAGACCAGCCCCGAGGCGGCCGCGGCCGTATTGGTGGTGAGGATGGCGTTGACGGCAGTCCCATTGGCGGCCAGGGCGCTCCCGCCGTTGAAGCCGAACCAGCCCACCCAGAGCAGGCCCGCGCCAAGAACGCTATAGGGGATGTTGTGCGGCTCGAAGGTCCGGGAGCCGAAGCCCTTGCGCGCCCCGATCACGATTGCAAAGGCCAGGGCGGAATAGCCTGCCGTGATATGGACGACCGTCCCGCCGGCGAAGTCAAGCGAGCCGAGCTTGTGGAAGATCCCGCCGGTCCCCCAGACCCAGTGGGCCACCGGATCGTAGATCAGGGTGGCCCACACGAGCGCGAAAATCAGGAAGGTCTTGAACCGGACCCGCTCGACGAAGGCGCCGGTGATCAGGGCCGGGGTGATGATGGCGAACATCATTTGAAAGAGGACGAAAGCCAGGTGCGGAATGGTGGGGGCGTATTGGGCGTTGGGTGCGGATCCGACGCCTTTCAGGCCCAGGTATTGCAGCCCGCCGATCAGTCCGGCGTGGTCCTTCCCGAAAGCCAGGGTGTAGCCGAAGAGGATCCATTGGATGCTCAACAGGGCGATGACGACGAAACTCAGGTTGAGCGTGGAAAGGATGTTTTTCTTGCGGACCATGCCCCCGTAGAAAAAAGCCAGCGCGGGGGTCATCAGCAAGACCAGCGCGGAAGCGACCAGAACCCACGTAGTATCCCCGGAATTAATGCTCTCCATGCTGCCTCCTCCTGCTCATCCACTGCTCCTTTGATTTCGCTGATTATAGGGAGGCAAGGCCTGTCTGTACATTACCCAAACGGGTACTATTTGGCACCGTCGATGGAGCGATGGAGGCCGGGTGAATTGCCTGTCCGCCGCCTTCGCCGGGATGGAAAAAAGGCAAGCCCTGAAAAGATCGCTCCAGGGCTTGCCGGGACGAGTGCATGCGGTTGTTCAGTAATTGGGCAGATATTTATCCAGCTCCCAGTCCGTCACCACGAGGCGGTACTCCTCCCATTCCTGGTATTTGGCGCTCAGGAACCGTTCGCTGGTGTGCGGGCCGAGGGCGGCCCGGACGACTTCGTCCTCCTCCAGGGCTTTCAGGGCCTGGTTGAGCGAGCTGGGCAGGACGTTCTGCCTGGCCTGGAGTGGGCGATCGATCAGGTAGATGTTCTCCTCGGTCGCATCCGGGACCGGCAGGTCGCGGCGGATCCCGTCCAGGCCGGCGGCGAGCATGACGGCGAAGGCCAGGTAGGGATTGCAGCTCGGGTCGGGGCAGCGCAGCTCGAGGCGGGTCGCCTCGGGCTCGGAGGCGCGCGGCACCCGGATCAGGGCCGAGCGGTTGATCCGCGCCCAGCTGATGTAGACCGGCGCTTCGTACCCGGCGACCAGGCGCTTGTAGGAGTTGACCAGCGGGGCCAGGACGGCGCACATGCCGCGGGCGTGGGCCAGTTGGCCGGCGATGAACTGCTTGGCGATCTTCGACAGCCCATGTTCGTCCCCCGGGTCGGCGAAGGCGTTCTTCCCGGTGGCGGTGTAGGCCAGGCTTTGGTGGACGTGCATCCCGCTGCCGTTGATGCCCCGGATGGGCTTGGGCAGGAAGGTACAGTAAAGCCCGTTCTGCTGGGCGATCACCTTGAGCGCCACGCGCAGGGTGACCGCGCTGTCGGCGGTGGCCAGGGCGCCCGAATAGCGGAAGTCGATCTCGTGCTGGCCGGGTGCGCCTTCGTGGTGCATCGCCTCGACGTTCAAGCCGAGGGCTTCCAGCGTGGAGGCCATCTGGCGGCGCAGGCCGGCGGCCATGTCGGACGGGGCATCGAAGTAACTGGCGCTGTCGTGGGGGACGGGCGGGATCAGGCTCCCGTCCGCATGCGGCTTGAGGAGGAAGAATTCCAGCTCGGGGCCGGTGTTGAACTGGAAGCCCATCCCGGCGGCCTCCTCCAGGACCCGGCGCAGGACCGCCCGCGGGTCGCCCAGGAACGGCTGGCCATCGGGAGTATAGACGTCGCAGATCAGGCGGGCGGTGGCTTCTTCGCCGCCCAGCCAGGGGATGACGGCGAACGTGGACGGGTCGGGGCGCAGGTGCATGTCGCTCTCGGCGACGCGCACGAAGCCCTCCACGGAGGACCCGTCGAACCAGATCCCGTTGTGGAGCGCTTCGGGAAGCTCGTGCGCCGGGACGGTGACGTTCTTGACGACCCCGACCACATCGGTGAACTGCAGGTCGATGAATTTGATCTGGCCCTCTTCGACGCGCCTCAACAGGTCGGTGATTGGATCGGACGATGCGGTCATAATTGCCTTTGGAGAATCAAGAGAGCGGAGGATGGATTACCGGTGCAGCGCCTGCAGGAGCAGCGCCAGGATAACGAAAGCGGCCAGGATCCCGAGGGCGATCAGCACACCCCGGAAGGCCTGGGTTTGCCAGAACGGGAAGCGGTCCGGACCGCGGTCGGCTTTCTCCAGGATTTCCAGGTCGATGGTTTCCGGGTGGTCGATGGCGTCGATCAGCGCCTGCATGTCGGGGAAACGCTCATCGGGGTTGCGCGCCAGGCAGCGGGCGACGAGGGCCGCGATGGCCGGCGGCACGCCCGGGCGGATGCGGTCGAGGCGCGGGGCCGACTTCTGGAGATGCTGTTGCATCACCGCCAGGTTGGTGTCGCCCGAGAACGGCGTCCTCCCGGCCAACAGCTCGAACAGGATCGTCCCAAGGGCGTAGACGTCCGTCGGCAGGCCGCCGCGCTCGCCTTCGATCTGCTCGGGCGCCATGTAATCCGGCGTCCCCATCGTGGCGCTCAAGTTGGAATAAGTGACGCGGTGCGAGCTTTTGGTCAGCGCCAGCCCGAAATCCATGATGACCGGCTGGCCGCTTGCGGTGACCAGGATATTTTCGGGCTTCAGGTCCCGGTGGATGACGTGGTTGGCGTGGCAGTAGGCCATCCCTTCGGCGATCTTGCGGACGAGGGGCAGGGCCTGTTCCGGTGGCATCGGCGCGGACTCGTCGATCACCGTCCGCAGCGAGCGGCCATCGACGTATTGGGTGACCATGTAGGGGATGCGGTTATACTTGCCGGACCCCAATCCCTTCTGGATGGCCGGGTGGTCGAGGCTGCTGATGACTTCCATTTCACGCTGGAAGCGTTCATATTGCGCCGGATCCCCCATCATGGATTGGTCGGGGACTTTAATGGCCACATCCCGGCGATTCACCAGGTCGTAGGCCTTATAAATATCACTCATCCCCCCCTGGGCCAGGTGAGCCAGGATTTGATAGTGGTCGAGTTGGTCCCCGATTTGCAACATCTTGTCAGAGATTATAGCATAGCTGCTCATTACACCCGATTCCTTCCGTTTCAGGAGACTGGAATGAAGGACTGGACGTGCACGGCCACCACGGACAGGTTGTCGTCCGTTTCGCGGGACAGGGCCAGGTCGATCAAGGCCTGGCTGACGCGGTCGATGCCCCGGCTTTCGGCGACCACCTGGGCGAACTCCTCGTCCTGGATCACAGACCAGGCCCCATCGGAGCAAAGGATGAGGTGGTCGCCTTCCTGGAGTTTGAGGCTGGCGAAGTCGGGCTTGACGAACAGCCCGATCCCGACGGCCTTTGTGAGGATCGAGCGCTGGGCGTGGGTACGGACTTTGGCGGGGGGGATCAGCCTGGCGCGCACCAGCTCGCCGACCGCCGTGTGGTCGGTGGTGAGGCAGGTCGCCCGCCGGTCCCGGATCAGGTAGGCGCGGCTGTCGCCGACATGGACCAGGTGGAGGGTGTCTTCCAGGACGTACGCGGCGGTCAGCGTGGTGCCCATCCGCCCGGCGCCCAGGCGTTCGGCGGTTTTGTAGATGTTCAGGTTGGCGGTTTCCACGCCCCGGCGCATCGCCTTCGGATTTGGCTTGCGATTTTCCTGGTAGAGGGCTTCCGTCAGCGCCTGGAGGGCCAGCCGGCTGGCGATCGCCCCGTGACTGTAGCCGCCCATCCCGTCGGCGATCCCAAACAGGAGACCCTGCTCGGGCGGATACAATCCGTCCGGCAGGTGGATGGAGTCCTGATTGTCCGCCCGGACCGGACCCACTTCGCTCAGGCCGCTGCTCTCGATCATCGGCACGTATTTCTTCAAAGCGATCTCCGCTGCATCACCGCACCCGCTTCCGTTCCCGGACGAAGTCGATGGAGTCAAGTCCATGCGGACCTGACTCCTGGATTCTTGTTCGATGCGCCTGCATTCAATCTTCAGCCGCAACTTCCGTACCCGCCGGCAGGAGGATGGCTTTACCCTTGCGGAAGCTAGTCACCAGGAAGTAGGCGATGCTCAACACGAGCCAGCCGGCGGATATCCCCAGCGAAAGATAAGTCGCCTGGGCGGAGATGCCGCCGGAGCGGATCCCGATGATGAAGATTGCCAGGACCATAACGATATTGCTGATCAACCCCAGAGCCGGAATGACGCCGTGTCTGAACAGGTTGAAATCCTTCCCGCCTGCGAAGGCGACGACGGTCAGCCCGCAGATCAGAGCGTACAGGACGAAGGTCCCCAGGTTGGATGCCAGGGTAATCCCGGTCAGGGTCATTACGCCGCCCAGGACCCCGATCGCGCCGATCAGCGCCGATACGATCACCATGATGATCACCCCGACGAAAGGCGTGGCGTACTTGTCGTGGAGGAGACCCATGATATCGGGCATTTCCGAATCCTGCGCCATGGCGAAGCTGATCCGGACGCCGGTGTTCATGGCTGCGAGGGTGGTGCCGAGGATGGCAATAGCCACGGTAAAGGCGATCACGAGCATGAAGGCAAATCCGTTCCCGCCCAGGAAGACGTTCCCGATCTGCTGGGCCAGGTCCCCGATCGGGGCGCCGGAGGCGGCCGCCGCGGCGATGCCCTTCAGGGTGCCGTCGACCGAAACCAGCCGGTCGCTCAAGGCGTAGTTGGCGGCGAAGTATTCCAATAGGTAGGCGAAGAGCCCCTGGATCGCCAGGGAGAGGATGACGCCGCGCGGGATGTCACGCTTGGGGTTCTTGGCCTCCGCCGAGAGGGCGGTGGAGGATTCGAAACCGACCAGGATCAGCATGGCGATCGTGGATTGGAAGAGCATCCCGGCCAGGTTGTGAGGCAGGACGATCGAGCCGGCGGTTGGGTGATACCATCCACTCGCTGGGATGCCCAGCGGGTTGCGGACCCGGAAGAGGATGGCGAGCACGGAGAAGACCACCAGGGCGGTCAGCTGGATGATGTTGATGACGATGCTGGCGGTCGTCGACCCGGTGATGCCGCGCATGGCGATGAAGCCAACCAGGGCCGAAAAACCGCAGGCGACCAGGATCTGGGCCCAGATTGGCATGGCCAGGCCGAACTGGCCGGCGATATAGGCGACGAGCACGGCGAAGAACGCCACCATGACGCCTGGGTAGACCCAGTAGAACAGGTGAGCCGCCCAGCCGGTGATGAACTTGGCGATCCGGGCCCAGCGCCGGTGGGACGGGTTCTCCCGGTCGATGAAGGCTTTTTCCGCAAAGTAGTAGGCGCTCCCACTGCCGGCTTCTGGATAGCGCCGGGCCAGCTCTGCAAAGGCGAAAGCCGTCAGGAATGCGACGATCAGGGCCACCACGATCCCGGTCCACATGTCCCTGGCGGTGCTGGTGCCGCTGACGTCCGTGTTGGCGGCTTGCAGCTGGTAAGTCATCCAGAGGAAAGCCCCGGGGGCGATCAGCGCCATTGCGTTGACGGTCACCCCGGTCAAGCCGAGGGTCTTTTTTACAACGGGGGAGGGACGAGGAGTTGCCATTGGGATCATCCTTTCATGGGATCGAGGCGGATTTGAATGCCGATATTCTAGGCGTTCGGGATATGGAAAACCATTCCCCGTATGGAGAATATTCCCGCCCCAAAAAGGGCAGCGATCCGCCAAAATGGACCATCCGGTACCCGTTTGGGTAGGACGGCAGGCCGCATATTTCGGCCGGCTTACCCATTCGGGTAGGCCTGCTTTGCCTCTACGGTATAATCTTAATGATGAGTCCCGACCGAAGAGATCCCCTGAAAATCGACGAGCTGGACGACGATGCCGTCTCCCAATCTGCCCTGGAAGCCTGCGGGTTTGCCGATTGGGAAACGGCCAGGGCGACCCTGCTCAGGCTGCAGGCGCGCTCCGGCGGGACCCTGCCGGATTGTTACCCGTACCTGAAAGCCGCCCTGGCCTCGGCCGCCGATCCGGATCGCTCGCTGGTCAATATCGAGCGCCTGGCCGAGAGCTACGGCCAGGATTTCTTCGAACAGTTGAAGAAAAATCCGCGCGTCATCGAGATCCTGGTGACGCTCTTTTCCTCCAGCCCTTTCCTGACGGAGATCCTGCTCCGCTCGCCGGATGGGCTGGAGCTGCTCCGGCGACGCCCGCTGTTGACCGAAAGAAAGACGATCGACCAATACCAGGCCGAGGCAACCGCCGCTTTCCAGGCGGCTGCGGGGGAGGTGGAAAAACTGGATGCGATCCGGCGTTACCAGCGCCGCCAGCTCTTGCGGATCGGCTGCAGCGACCTGCTCGGTCTGTACGACCTGCGGGCCGTCTTCTCCCAGCTTACCCGCATGGCCATTGGGCTGGTGCGGGCCTGCCTGGTCCTTGCCTCGCAGCAGAGCGGGGAGAAGCCCGCCGGTTTCGTCGTCCTGGCGATGGGGAAGCTGGGCGGCTGGGAACTCAATTACAGCTCCGATATCGACCTGCTCTTCGTCGCCAGGGAGGATGCCGGCCAGTACGTTTCGCTGGCCGAGCGCCTGATCGACAACATCTCCCGGACGACCACGGAAGGCTTCCTCTACCGGGTGGACTTGCGGCTTCGGCCATGGGGCCACGACGGCCCGCTGATCACCACGGTCGCCGGCCACGTCCAGTACATGCAAGCCCATGCGCGTTTGTGGGAGCGCCAGGCCCTGCTCAAGGCCCGCCCGATCGCCGGGAACCTGGCCCTGGGGGAGGACCTGCGCCGGCAGATTGAGCCCTTCATTTTCCAGGCTTCCCCCGAGGAAGTCCGCTCGAGCATTTTTGGTATGAAACAACGCACGGAGGAGTTCCTCCAGGAAAAGGGCCGCGGCTGGGGGGAGGTCAAACTGGGGGAGGGCTCGATCCGGGATGTGGAATTCGTCGTCCAGTCCCTGCAGCTGATCCACCCGGCCGTGCGGACGCGCGCCACGCTCAAGGCGATCCCGCAGCTGCGCGACCATGGCTGGCTGACGGCTTCCGAGTCCCGCCTGTTGATGGATGGGTATACTTTCCTGCGGGCGATCGAGCATTCCCTGCAGATGATCGACTACCGCCAGATCAACACCCTGCCGGCCGACCCGAAAGCCATCGACCTGATCGCCCGCAGGCTCGGTTTCGAAGGGCGGAACGCTGGTGAGCATTTCACCCGCCAGTATGAGCATACCAGCCAGTCGATCCGTTCGATCTTCCTGAAATACGTCGGGAACCAGACCGCCAGCGCAGCTCCGGAATCCCCGGCGGAGTCGCCGGATGTTCTCAAGCACATTGCCCGGATGGATTCCTCGTATGCTGCTACCTTCACCCAGGAGGAGATCCAGCAGCATGCCGGGCTGGCCGCCCGCCTCGATTCGCAGAATGCGGCCGAAATCCAGATCCAGCCGCTGGATGGCTCACGCTGGAAGATCAGCGTGGTGGCGTACGATTACCTGGGGGAGTTTTCCCTGATCTGCGGGTTGATGTTTGTCTATGACCTGGACATCCTCGAGAGTCATATTTTCACTTATGAGCCAGGGGAAGGGGAAAAGGACGAACGCCGCAAGATCGTGGACGTCTTCGCCGTCCGGTCCGTCGCCGCGGCCCGGCCGACCGATGAAATGTGGAAAAGCTACCGGGAGGAACTGCAGGGATTGCTCGGGAAGCTCCAGGGCGGCAAGCGCCGGGAGGCCCAGGGCGACCTTGCCAAGCGGGTCGGCCAGGTTTTCCAGGGGATGACCGTCCGGGATACGCCGCTCTATCCGATCGATATCGAGATCGACAACGAGCTTTCCGGGCGCTGCACGGTCTTGAGGATTTCCACGGTGGACACGGTCGGTTTCCTTTATGAGTTCAGCAATGCCCTGTCGCTGTCCCATATCAACATCGAGCGCATGGACGTCCGCTCGATCGGCACCCGCGTCAGCGACACGATCTACGTGACTGACGAGCGCGGTCGCAAGGTCACTTCGGCGGAGAAGCAGCGCGAGCTGCGCGCCGCCACCGTCCTGATCAAGCATTTCACCCACCTGCTGCCGCGCTCGCCCAATCCCGAATCCGCCCTGCTCCACTTTCGGGAATTCCTCGGCCAGCTTTTCAAGCGTCCGAACTGGCCGGACGAATTTGCCCGGCTCGACCGCCCGGAGGTCCTGGATGCCCTGGCCCAGTTGCTCGGGGTGAGCGATTTCCTGTGGGACGATTTCCTGCGGATGCAGTATGCCAACCTGTTCCCGGTCGTCCGGGATGTGGATTTGCTCTCGGCTTCGAAAACCGCCGGACAGTTGAAAGATGAATTGGAAGCGCAGCTCTCCCGCTCCGGGGACTGGCGCGACGCCTTGAATGCGTTCAAGGACCGCGAGATGTTCCGGATCGACATGCGCCACATCCTGGGCCTGACCCCGGAATTCTGGGATTTTTCCAGCGAACTGACCGACCTGGTCGAGCTGGTCGTCCGGACCGCCTACGACCTGGAACTCAAGGGATTGATCGAACAGCACGGTCTCCCCCGGACGGACAGGAATCGCCCTGACGTTGCGACCGTGGTTGCCCTGGGCAAATGCGGCGGCCGCGAGCTCGGCTTCGCCTCGGATATCGAACTGATGCTGGTTTACTCCGGGAGTGGGAAATCGGGCGGGGCAAAGCCCGTCCCGACCGGCGATTTCTACGAGGAGCTTCTCCACGGCCTGATCAAATCCATCCGGGCCCGGCAGGAAGGGATCTTCCACATCGATCTGCAGCTTCGGCCGTATGGCAAGGCCGGGAGCCTGGCCGTGTCCCTGGAGGCCTTCCAGCGTTATTACGCCCCTGACGGGCCCGCCTGGGCATACGAGCGACAGGCCCTCGTCAAGCTGCGGCCGATCGCTGGCGACCCCGGGCTGGGCGAGCGTATCTGCACCCTGCGCGATCGATACGTTTACAACGGGGAGCCGTTCGATGTCACTTCCATGCGGGCGATGCGCGAAAAACAGGTCCGCCACCTCGCCTCGGCCGGTACATTCAACGCCAAATACAGCCCGGGCGGCCTGGTGGATGTCGAGTACCTCATCCAGGGTTTGCAGATCACCCACGGAGTGACGAACCCCTCCCTCCGGCTGACGAATATCCGCCAGGCGATGGCGGCCTTGAACGCGGCCGGGATCCTGGCGGACGACGATTATTCCCGCCTGCGCAAGGCCCATACCTTCCTGCGCTGGCTGATCGATTCTCTCCGGGTTGTGCGCGGGAATTCCAAGGACGTCGACATCCCTCCCCAGGACAGCGAGGAATTCGCCTTCCTGGCCCGGCGCCTGCGCTATGGCGCCGACGTCGCCTCCTTGCGCGAAGACCTCCTTCGCTATCCCCTGGAGGTCCAGGAACTCAGCACACGCCTGCTTTCCAGTTGATCGATTGAAAAACGAATCCTGGGGAAGATGATTCGGTTTGTTTTCTATGCGGCCTGATGGGAGTACAACCGGGCGTAGCTGCCGTTCCTGCCGAGCAGCTCTTCGTGGCTGCCGGCCTCGACGATCCGGCCGTCTTCCATCACGATGATCCGGCCGGCATTGCGGATGGTCGACAGGCGGTGGGCGACCACGAAAGTCGTCCGGCCGCGCATCAGCCGTTCGAGCGCTTCCTGGATCAGGGCCTCGGATTCGACATCCAGGGCCGAGGTGGCTTCGTCCAGGATCAGGAGGCGCGGGTTGCGGATCAGTGCCCGGGCGATGGCCAGGCGCTGCTTCTGCCCACCGGACAGACGGGCGCCTTTTTCACCCAGGTTGGTATTCAATCCATCCGGCAGGTGCTCGACGAACTCCAGGGCGTTGGCGTCCCGCAGGGCCGCCTCGATGGCCGCTTCCCGGAAGGTTTTCAAGCCATAGGTGACGTTCTCCTGGACCGAGCCATCGAACAGGATCGTGTCCTGCGAGACCACCGACAGGAAACGCCGGTATGTTCTCAGGTCCAGGTTTTCCATGTCCTGCCCATCCAGCAGGAGCCGGCCGGAGGTTGGGCGGATGAAGCCGATCACC
This sequence comes from Anaerolineales bacterium, assembly GCA_035506155.1. Lineage (GTDB taxonomy): Bacteria > Chloroflexota > Anaerolineae > Anaerolineales > Villigracilaceae > UBA877. The sequence continues at coordinate 30,191 of DATJPX010000021.1, read as the reverse complement.
AGGTTGAGGACGGTCGTCTTGCCTGAGCCGGACGGGCCGACCAGGGCGACCGTCTCGCCCGGCCGGGCGGACAGGGAAAAGTCCCGCACGGCATCCTCCTCGCCGTCCGGGTAACGGAAGGAGACGCCCTCGAAGACGATCTCGCCCTTGACCGCCTCGACGGCCTGTTTTCCCTGGTTCTGTTCCAGGTCGGGGGACTGGAGTACTTCGCCGATCGAGCGGATCGACTCGAAGCCTTTGGCAATGTCGGGGATCATGTTGATGATGAGCATGACCGAATTGGTCAGGGAGTTGAAATAGCCGGTCAGCAGGACGATGTCGCCAACCGTGATCGGGATGAAGCGGGTGAAGTAAGCCCAGGCGGTGAAGATCAGGCAGCCGATGTTGAACAGGTTGAAGGTCACCCAGGAGACCGCCCCGAAGAGGGCGGTGGTGGCGTCCAGCTCCAGCCCGGCGTTCTTGACTTCCGAGAGGGTTGCATCGACGCGTTCGAGCTCGTTCTCCTCCAGCCCGTGGGCGCGGGTGATCGGGATCAGGTGGGTCATCTCGATGACCCGGGCCGACATCCGTTCCAGCTCGAGCCGGAAGGCCGCGTTGCGTTCCGTCAGCGCCCCGCGCAGGCCGCGCAGGACGGCCACCGCGATCGGAACGGTCACCAGGAAGACCAGCAGGAAGGCCGGGGCGCGGATTGCCGTGGTAATGATGGCGATGACCATGGCGAAGAAGGCGCCCAGCCCGCCGTCGTAAAGGGTGCGGGTGAGCACCTCGATCGATTCCACATCCCTGAGCACCTTGTTCTGCAGCCGTCCGGCGCTGTGACTTTTGTAGTAGTCGATGGAGAGCTGCTGGAGCCGGTGGACGATGGCGGATCGCAGCTGCGCGCCGACGGTCCGCACAGCCTGGCTGATCTGGCGGACGTAAAGGTAGTGCATGGGGATGTTCTGGAGGAGCATCACCGCCAGGATCAGGGCCGTCAGCCAGAGGTTCTCGAGGGCTTTCGGCCCGCCAGTGGTGACCAGGTCGATGACGTGGGCGGTCAGCAGCGGCATGGCCCAAACCGGACTGGCTTTGATGAAGTAGAGCAGGATCGCCAGCAGGAGCCTGCCGCGCTGGTCGCTGTACAGGTAGGCGAAGGTCAGGATCGGATTTTCGCCCTGGTAATTGCGCTCCTGGCTGGCGCGGGATTGGAATCGTGTGTTGTTCATGAGATAAAACCCGGCCGGAAGCCAGAGCGCGGCCCTGGCCGGGTTGACTACCCTAACTTTGTCTTATTCGACGACGAATTCCGCGCTGACCGGCTGCGGCGCGCCGAGTGCCAGGCCGCGCTCCCCCGGGCAGCATCCGCCAACCGTCACCCGGAAGCGGCCGGGTTCGAGTTTGGCGCGACCATCCTCGTCGAAGAGCTGCATGGCTTCGGCCGGGATATGGAAGGCCAGCTTCCGGCTTTCGCCCGGTTCGAGGCGAACCCGTCCGAAGCCGATCAGGGATTGGATCGGCACGGGCAGGCTGGCTTCCAGGTCGCTCAGGTAGACCTGAGCGACCTCCGCGCCGGTGCGCCCGCCGGTGTTGGTCACGGTCACGGCCATCGAGAAGGGCCCTCCGGCGCTGGCCTGCTTCGCGTCCAGTTCGAGGTTCGAGTAGCTGAAGCTCGTATAGGAAAGGCCAAAGCCGAACGGGTAGAGCGGTTCCGCTGCGGCGTATCGGTACGTCCGCCCGGCCATGTTGTAGTCCTCGAAAGGCGGCAGGTCCTTCACCGATTTCGGGAAGGTGACCGGCAGTTTTCCGGAGGGCAGCTCATCCCCGAACAAGATATCTGCAACCGCCCGTCCGCCCTCCTGGCCCGGATACCAGACGAACAGGATCGCCTCGACCATGTCGGCGATCTCTCCCAGGGCGATCGGGCTGCCCCCGGTCAGCACCAGGACGATCCTTGCGCCACGCTCGGCGATCTCGCGGATGAAGGCTTTCTGGACTTCCGGGAGGGCAATATCGGCCCGGTCGCCTTGTTCGCTGGAAAGGACGGATTCGCCCTCCTCGCCTTCCATCAGCGGGGAAGTGCCCGCACAGACGAGGGTCAGGTCGGCGCTGGCGGCTTCGTGCACCGCCCAGTTGAGCGGGGAGAAACTCTGGTTGGTCCATTGGCAGCCCGGGCGGTACTCTATTTTCAACCCCTCTGGGACCCGCCCGACAATCCCCTCCATCAGGGTTGTCATCCGGTCGCTGATCCCGTAGTAGTTGCCGAGCAGGACGTCCAGCGAGGCGGCGGCCGGGCCGGTGACGAATATCGATTTAATCTCCGGCTTGATCGGCAGGATGCCAGCGCGGTTCTTGAGCAGCACGGTCGATTCGACGGCCGCCCGATAGGCCAGCTCGCGGTGTTTTTCCGATCCAACCACGCTCAATGGGGTGGACGCGTAGGGGACCATTTCCGGCGGATCGAACATGCCGAGCTTGAAGCGGGTGGCCAGGGTGCGGGAAAGGGCCAGGTCGATGTCGGATTCGCGGATGAGACCCTGCTGGAGGGCCTCGTCAAGATGGTCGTAGGTGCACCCGCAGGAGAGATCGCAGCCGGCCTTGAGCGCCAGGGCGGCCGTCTCGACCGGCCCACTGGTGATCTTGTGGTCATTGTGGATGTTGGTCAGCGCCCAGCAGTCGGAGACGACGTGCCCGGCGAAGCCCCATTCGCCGCGCAGGATTTCCTTGAGGAGCAGCCGGCTGGCGCAGCAAGGCTCGTCCAGGGTGCGGTTATAGGCGCCCATGACCGCTTCGACTTTTGCCTCCTGGACCACCTTTTTGAAGGCGGGCAGGTACGAGCCGTACAGGTCGCGCTTCGAAACGATGGCATTGAATACGTGGCGTTTGCTTTCCGGCCCGGAATGAACGGCAAAGTGCTTGGCGCAGGCGGCTGCCTTCAGGTATTTCGGGTCTTCGCCCTGCAGGCCGCGCACGAAGGCCGAGCCCATCTCGCCGGTCAGGTAAGGGTCCTCGCCCCAGGTCTCCTGGCCGCGCCCCCAGCGTGGATCCCGGAATAAATTAATATTGGGGGACCAGAAGGTCAGGCCCTGGAAGATGCCAGCCGCCCCGTTCCTGCGGACGGCGGCGTGGTATTTGGCGCGACCTTCGTCCCCGATGGCCGATGCCACCGAGCGGATCAGCTCCCGGTCCCAGGTGGCGGCCATCCCGATTGCCTGGGGGAAGACCGTGGCGCGGCCATTGCGGGCCACCCCGTGCAGTCCCTCGCTCCAGAAGTTGTAGGATGGGATGCCCAGCCGCGGGATCTCGTCCACAGGGTGGATGAATTGGCCGAGTTTTTCCTGCAACGTCAGCCGGGAGATCAGGTCCGCAACGCGCTCCGGGATCGGCAGATTGGGGTCCAGGTATTTCGATTCGGTCGTTTTTTCCAAGGTTGGTCTCCTTGCAGGGGTGTCCATGTCAGGCTTTGGCGGCCCGATCGACTGCCAGTCGCCCGGCTGATTTCTTTGCAAGCGTCGTCAAGATCAACGTCAGCATTCCCAGATTCAGGATCACGTCGACCAGGACGATGGGCATGGTAATATGCGGCCCGGCCTTCACGAAAAGCTGGCCGACCAGCCAGGGCCAGAACATGCCGCCTGCGCCGGAGCCCACCAGGATCCACCCGCTGGATTCGGCCGTCAGGTGCAGACGCTGCTCAGCGAAGGTCATGGTGGTGGGGAAGATGGACGCGAGGCTGATCCCGAACAGGATCGTCCCGATCCACAGGACCGTCGGGTTGTTCGGCCAGACCAGGATCAGGGCAATGCTGGCGATGGCCGAGCACATGTCCATGAGCAGGACCTTTTCTGCGTGCAGGCGGGTCGAGATCCACACGCCGGCGAGGCGTGACAGGGTGAAGAAGCCCCAATAAGCAGAGCTGAGGTAGGCCGCGCTGACGTCCGTGGCCAGGTTGAGCTTGACCGCGTAGGTGTAGATCCAGTTCCCGTAGGTGATCTCGCTGCCGACGTACAGGAAGATAAAGCCGACCACCATGCCGACCAGGAGCGGCGACACGATCCGCCCCGTCTGGACATCGGTCTGGCTGCGGACCTTCGGGGCCGGCTGGAACCAGGTCCAGAGGGCAAGGGGGATGCATAATAATGCCATGATCCAGAAAACCCATTGGATGTCGCCAAGGTTCGCGATCAGTGGGGCAATGATCATGGGCGCGACGAAGGCGCCGACGCCGAAGAAGAAGTGCAGGCCGTTCATGAACGGCCCGACCTTTTCGCCATGGACCCACATCAGGAGGGTGTTGCCTCCCAGGTCGACCAGCCCCTGGACGCTCCCGAAGACGACCATGACCCCCACCAGCAGCCAGAGTTGGGTGATGATCGGGACGAAGAAGGCGCCCAGGCCGGCGATTGCCAGCCCGGCGGCCATCACCCGATGCCCGTTGAACCGCCCGTAGGCCTTGCCTCCCAGCCAGGTCCCGATCATATACCCGAACGAGCTGGCTACGAAAATGATGCTGATCCGGTCGAGGCTGCTGGCTGTGTGACGGGCCAGGCTGGGCAGGACCGGTCCGTTTGCGCCGATCATTAGACCGAGGACGATAAAGGTTGCATAATAGCCGATGGTCGCGGGGATTGGCCGCACGGGATGAGCGGAGTGGGTTGCCTTCAACGCTGTTTCTCCTCGAAAGTGGGGTGGCCCGGCCGGAGCGGAGCACCCGAATTGTAAGCCATTCTCAACCGTCACGCCACTGAAATCAGGATGACTTTGTCTTTCTGCCAGGATGCCTCATTTCATAAGGGCGATACATACTGCGTGTAGTCGTTAGCCTCTCTTAGAATTGTCCAAAACAAAGCTAAGAATAGACACGCCTGGAATCGCAGTGCGGACGAGAGATCCTCCTCGTCCGCACTGCGCGTTGTCAGCGGGTTCGATTCGTCAGGCGAGCTTATTTTTGCGCCATGACTTCCTCTTCCGACATCCCGGCGGCCAGGATGGGGGCGTCGGTCGCGGGTTGTTCTTCCTGTCCGTAGATATACCGCTTACCGCGCATCAGCGAGGCGAATGCGGCGATCAGGACGAGGACCACCGAGATCGAAAAGGCGATCCTCAGACCGGCATCGAACGGACCGGCGATCAGGTTGGGGAAGAAGGACTTGCTGAGCAGGGTCGCCTGGGAGCTGGCCGGGAGTTGCTGGAGGACGGTCGCCGGCAGCAATACTTTCATCGGGTTGAATCCCAGGAAGGCGGCAAACAGGGCCCCGGTTGGCGGAAGGTTGGCTACCTGACTGGTCACATTCGCCGGGACGCCGGCCTGGGTAAGGCCCTGGGTCAGCGCGGCGGGCAGGTGCGAAGCGAGTCCGAGCGTGACCATGGTAAAGATCCAGGTGATGCTGATCGTGTTGGCGGTGTTCTGGAATGTGGCGCGCATCCCCGACGAGGCGCCGCGGTGCTCCGGCGGGACCGAGTTCATGATGGCCGTCGTGTTCGGTGAAACGAACATGCCCATCCCCATCCCGATGACCAGGATTGCCAGGGCGAAGGCAATGTAAACGAAATTGGTCGGGATCAGGAGGAGGCCGACGAATCCGGCCGCCGTGACCAGCATCCCGGCCGTCGAAAAGGCTCGGGACCCGTACCGGTCCGAGAGGACGCCGCTGATCGGTCCCATGATCATGAATCCGATGGTCAGTGGGAGCATGTAGATTCCGGCCCACAGCGGAGTATCCTCGAACGAATATCCGTGCAGGGGCAGCCAGATCCCTTGAAGCCAGATGATGATCATCAGGTTCAAGCCGCCGCGGGCAAGGGAAGCCAGGAAGCCGGCAATGTTCCCGGCGCTGAACATGCGGATCTTGAACAACTCCAGGCGGAACATCGGCTCCTTGGCGCGCCGCTCGACGAAGACGAAGGCCACCAGGGCCAGGGCACCGCCGATCAGGCAGGCCAGGACAAAGGGGCTTCCCCAACCCATGCTGGAATTTCCATAAGGCTGGATGCCATATGTCGTCCCGACCAGCAGGGCGGTCAGGCCGGCGGCAAAAAGCAGGTTCCCGGGGATGTCCAGGTGCTGGTTCTTGCGGATCGTGGCGATCTCGTGCAGCCCGAGGTACGCCCAGATGGTCCCGCCGACCGAGAAGGGCACACTGACTAGGAAGACGTAGCGCCAGTTGATGGCTGCCAGGATCCCGCCGGCGAGCAAACCGATAAAGGTACCGGTAGTGCCGGCGATCATGTTGATCCCCAGGGCGAGGCCGCGCTGGTTGGGCGGGAAGGCATCCGTCAGGATGGCCATGGAGTTAGACATCAGGAAGGCGCCACCCACTGCCTGGACCAGGCGGAAGAGGATGATCTGCAGGGCGGCCCCGTTGCCCGTTCCATGGACGAGGTAGAGCAGGATCGAGCCGACGGCGAAGATGGCGAAGCCCAGGTTGTATAAACGCACCCGGCCGAACATGTCGGAGATGCGGCCGAAGGTCACCAGCAGGGTGGCGGTGACGACCAGGTAGCCCATCAGCGTCCAGAGCAGGTAGTCGGTCTCACCGCGGGCCAGCGGGTTGATCCCGATCCCGTGAAAAATTGCGGGCAGGGAGATCTCGACGATGCTCCCGTCCAGCATGGCCATGAAAATCCCCAGGGTCGTATTGGAGAGGGCGATCCACTTGTAAGCGATCTTGCTTTTCTTGGAAATGTCGGTTTTCTTGAGCATGGAATCTCCGATGGATAATCTACTTCAATCGGTTATTATATGGCTCGTTTCTTAATCCAGCGTGAGAGTAGCGGCCGCCCGGATGGCCAGGCCGGCAGCCACGCTGCTAAAGGCGTCGGATTGGACGACCTTCTCCTGGCCGAAGAGGCGGCCGAGCATTTCTGTAAAAAGCGGGATGTTTGAAGAGCCCCCTGTCTTGACCACTGCGTCGATCTGGGCCGGCTCGAGGCCGGACGCTGCCAGGGTATCCAGGATGACCTTTTCCACCCCGGCCTGATATTCCTGGATGTCGTTTTCGAATTGCCTGCGGGTATAAAGCTCCCAGACGGGTATCTTTTGATCGTCCAGGCTGATGACCGCCGCGCCCCGGCTGGAGAGGGCGATCTTGGCAGCTTCCACCTGATTGTAAAACGTGAAGGCCAGATCGTTATAGATCAGGGCCAGGAGGGATTTCAGGCGGGCCGGCGCCAGGCCGGCGCGAATGGCTTTTTCCAGGATGTTGCGATTCTGTGGGGTGGCCAGCTCGGGAAGGGCGATCCAGTCCGGGACGGCCTGGATCATTTCGAGGACCTCGGGCTGCTGGCCGACCCGGCCGAGCCCAAACTGCGCCAGGAGGCGCTTCTCGATAATGGCGCGATCGAAATCGCTCCCGGCGATGTCCACTCCGCCGCTGGCAAAGACCTTGCGGGACTGCGGGTTGCCGAGGCGCATGACGGCGATGTCAAGGGTCCCGCCGCCAAAATCGAAAACGACGACGTTCCCTGGCCTGGTCATGGATTGCTCGTAGAAGAGCGCCGCAGCCACCGGCTCCAACTCGAAGTCGACTTCGCGAAACCCGGCTTCGAGGGCGGCCTGGCGAAGGGTCTCCTCGGCTTTGCGATCCTGTTCGGGTGTATCTGCAAATTTTACCGGCCGGCCAAGGGTCACGCCTTGGATCCGTTCGCCGAGGATTTCTTCGGCGCGCTCCTTCATCTGCCCCAGGTAGACTCGGATCAAGTCCGCCACCGTAAAGTATCGTTCGAAAACCTGCGTGCCGACGTAGCCGCCTGGCAGGTCCTTCCGCAAGACGGTTTTCAGATATTGGAGCAACCGTCCCGGTTGGAGCTCGTCCACGAAAACGTAGACGTCCCGGACGTATTGAATCTCACCCCCGGAATAATCGATCTCGCCGGCCCACTGGCGGACGAAGCGCCGCAGGCGATTGACGTTGGCGCGGTAATACTGGTCGATGGCGGCCTGGCCGATGGAACACTTGTAATCCCGGGTGATATAGAGAACGCTTTTCACCACCTCTGGAATGATGTTCTGGCGGTCGATCGGCAGGAGCCTGACCGAATGCCCGTCGTAAACGGCCACCCCGGAATTGGATGTGCCGAAATCGAGGCCGACTTTGCGCATCATGGCCGCCCCGGGAGGACGCAGAAGGTGAGCAACGGGTTTTCGTCCGGGAGCGCCCCGGACCCGGCCAGGTCACTGACGAGATGCAGGCTGAGGTTTCCCTTGGCGTCCAGGACCAGGATCCGGTCCGGGGCGTGAACAGCCGCGGCGCCGACGAAGCGGACGCCTTGCTCGAGGCGGGCCGGAGAGATCAGCGCCTGTCCTTTCGAGAGGGCGGATTTGGCCGGCTCCAGGCTCTGGGCAGCCCGTTGGATGACCTTCCCCGACTGGGTCAGGAAAACCATCGTTGCTTCCGGGCTCACACCGAACAGCGAGACGACATGATCGTGCGGTTCGAGGCGAAGGCGCTCCTCGGTCGTATAGGAGAGGTCGTCCACGTTCAGCCCGAGCAAATGCCCCTCCAGGGTAGCCAGGGCGACCTGTTCGCCTTTTTTGCAAAGCGTCATTGCCAGGGGCCGGTCGGTTTTTTGGACCGCGCCGCGACCCAGGTAGTGATTCTCGAGGACGGATTGGGCCATCGACGTCATGGTCTTTTTGACGAAGCCGCGCCGGCTGGCCTGCATGAAATAGTCCGAGAGGACCAGGCGGGAGAGCGGCAGGATGCAGGCCAGCTGCTCCCCGGCGTGGGGCTCGTCGGGCAGGCCGGCCTCATCCAGAGACCAGACTTCGCCGGATGGGACGGCGCGCAGTCCGCCTACTGGATGGGTGGAAATCCGTCCGGAAGTGAAGAGCAGGAGCAGTTCCTCCTCTTCCCGGACGATCATCAGGTGGACCGGTTCGCCGCCGGCCTGCAGTTCGCCTGTCAGACATCCAAGCTGCGCGCCCGGGCCGAGGGTTGCCTCCACCAGCTCGATGCGCAGGATGCGCCCGAGGGCGGTATATGCCAGGAGGTTGGCCGTTGCCTCTTTTGGAGGACCCGCCACCCCTGAGACAAGCCCGGCTTCGCTTTCCCCTAACCGGCGCGTCAGGATCTCGAGCTGGTTTTCTAGGTAGGCGATCCGTTTTCGGTATTCCTCCACCCGAGTCCCATCCTGGAGGGCGATATTCTCGGATAGCAATTCCTCGTTTCGCTCGGTCAGGTCGCGCAGGCGACCGGCGATCAGCTTGAGGATCAGCAGCCCGGATTCGGGGCGCTCCTCCGCTTCCTTGATCCATTCTTCGATTTTTTGTGGAGTGACCATTTAGGGTATCCTCGAACCAGTAATTATAACAGACCGGTCATTTTGCTTCGAAATCCGCCCACGCGTGCACTCACCCTAAAACACCGGAGGAAGTCTCGCTCCATTCTCTGGGTTTTGTCAAATCGATTGGAAATGGTTACAATAAATGGATAGTTATCCGTTTCCATTCTGGAAGGAGAAAATATGGATGCCAATCCTGGCAGGCAGCTAAGAGCTTTGGGTAAAACCAATATCCAGGTCACCCCGATCGGTCTGGGCGTGATGGAACTCTCCGGTGGAGGCGGGCTCCTCGGCCGGGTTTTCCCGATCATTCCCCAGGAGGAGAAGAATGCCATCATCAAGGCTGCCCTGGACGGCGGGATCAACTGGTTCGATACGGCGGAGATGTACGGGGCCGGGGTCTCCGAGAAATCCCTGTCGACCGGGCTGAAGGCGGCCGGCAAGGCCGACAAGGACGTGGTCATTGCCACCAAGTGGCAGCCGTTCCTGCGGACGGCAGCCAACATCCCGCAAACGATCGACGACCGGCTGCATTTCCTGGACGGCTACAGTATCTCGAATTACATGATCCACCAACCCTATAGTTTTTCCTCCCCTGAGGCGGAAATGAATGCCATGGCCAACCTGGTCGAGGCCGGCAAGATCCGTTCGGTGGGGGTGAGCAACTTCGACCCGGCTCGCATGCGCAGAGCCCACGCCGCCCTGGCGAAGCGCGGCCTGCCGCTGGCTGTCAACCAGGTGCGCTACAGCCTGCTCGATCGCGAGATCGAGACGAACGGCGTATTGGAAACCGCCCGGGAACTTGGCGTGACCATCGTCGCCTATACCCCGCTGGCGCGCGGCCTACTCTCCGGGAAATATCACCAGGACCCGGAACTGCTCGAAAAATCCTCCGGCTTCCGCAAGGCGGACATGCGCCGCAACCTCGAGCGGACCCGGCCGTTGATCGCTGCCATGGCAGAGATCGCCGGGCACTATACCGCAACCATCGCCCAGGTGGCTTTGAACTGGTTGGTCCATTTCAATGGCGATATCGTCGTCACCATCCCGGGCGCGACCAAGGTCCGCCAGGCCGAGGAGAGCGCCGGGGCGATGAAATTCATCCTGACGAAGGATGAATTGGCCAGGCTGGATGAAGTCTCCCGCAGGTTGAAGTAAAAATAATCAGGATGGACCTGAAGGTCCATCCTGATGCTTTCATTGGGCTGCTTTGGACAAATTCCCGTATTTCTCAAGACAAGCCTTCCTCTTGAAAGCCCGTCCGGTATAACTCGGCGTAGATCCCGCCCCTGGCAAGGAGCTCGAGATGGGTGCCCTGTTCGACGATCCGGCCGTCGCGGATGACCACGATCCTGTCAGCGTTGGTGATGGTCGAAAGGCGGTGGGCAATGACGAAGGAAGTGCGACCTTTCAGGAGGCGCGCCAGGGCTTTTTGAATCAACTGCTCTGTCTGGGTGTCTACGGAGGAGGTGGCTTCGTCCAGGATCAGGATGCGCGGATCCGCCAGCAGGGCGCGGGCGAACGAGAGCAGCTGGCGCTGCCCGACCGAGAGCATTACGCCGCCCTCCTCGACGGATGTCTCGTAGCCGTTGCGCAGCCGGATGATGAAATCGTGCGCACCGACGGCGCTCGCGGCCGCCTCGATCTCAGTCTGGCTGGCGGAGAGCCGGCCGAAGCGGATGTTCTCGGCCACTGTCCCGTTGAACAGGAATGGGTCCTGCAGCACGACGCCCATCTGGGAGCGCAGGGAGGCCTGGGTCACGGTCCGCAGGTCGCGGCCATCGACGCACAGGCAGCCTTCGGTCGGGTCGTAAAAGCGTGAGAGCAGCTTGACCAGGGTGGTCTTCCCGGCGCCGGTCTCACCGACCAGGGCGATCGTCTCGCCCGATCGGACGTGCAGGTCGATATCGGTCAGGACCGGGGCCGGATCGTCCGCGTAGTGGAACGAAACGCGCTCGAAGTCCACCCGGCCGGCCAGGATGGGCAGCGGGGTCGCGTCCGGCGCATCCTGGATGTCGACCGGCGTATCCAACAGCCCGGTGATGCGCTCCCAGCCGATCAAGGTCGATTGCATGGCGTCGTAGCGCCGGCTCAGGTCCCGGATGGGATCGAAGAAGCGGTCGATGTAAAGGATGAATGCCACCAGCACACCGGGAGTGATCTTGGCGCCCAGGACGGCCGTCCCGCCCAGCCAGACGACCAGGCCGGTGGCGATCGCCCCCAGCAGGTCCACGCTTGGGCTGAAAAGCGATGAGATCCGGGCGGTCGCGACCGCCCGCTCCAGGTAGTAGCGGTTGACGTAATCGCGGAAGTGTTCGTAGTTTTGTTGGTTGCGCGAAAATGCCTGGACCACGCGCACGCCGTTGACGTTCTCTGCCAGGACCGAGTTGACCCACGAAACCGCCGCTCGCACCTTGCGGTACGCCACCCGGGAAGCCCGCCGCAGGAGCACGGTGATGAGCACCATGACCGGAAGGACAATGAAAGTCAACAGGGCCAGGCGCACGTCCATCTCCAGCATGATGAAAATGATCAAGGCCAGGGTGAAGATGTCGCGGGTGATCGCCAGTACGGCCCAGGTGAGGAAGTCTCGCAGAGTCTCGACGTCGTTGATGACCCGGGTGATGACCCGCCCGACCGAATATCGACTGTAGAAGCCGAGCGAAAGTTTCTGGAGGTGTTCGAACAGGCTTTTGCGAAGGTCGTAGATGATCCCCATGGCGACTTCGGTCATGATGTTGACCCGGTAGTACGTGCTCACCCAGGCGACGACGGCGACGACCAGGAAGGCCAGGAGGGTGTTGCGCAGGACAAAAACATCCGCCGCGCCTAGGCCCTTGTCGATGGCGTAGCCGACGAGATACGGGCCGGCGACCGATGCGGCGGAAGCGCACAGCATCAGGAAAGTTGCCAGGGTAAGCCGGGCGCTGTACGGCCGGACGAAACCGGCCAGGCGGCGGGCATTCTTCGGGTTGATACCCTGGTCGTATTGCTCCTCGGATTGGGTTACATAAGCAGGCGGGACGATCGTTGTTGCCATGGTTCTCTTTTCGATCAAATTGGACCGGCTTCTCAGGAAAGCGACCGGTCTGAAGGCCGTTCTTCGAGAATTTCCTCCGTCATTTCGGGAATCTCCTCCGGTTCCTCCAGTTGGCTGCCAGGTTGCGAGAGCTGCAGGTCGTAGATTTCCCGGTACAGGCCGCCCTGGGCGAGCAGTTGGGTATGCCGGCCGCGCTGGACGATGCGGCCATCTTCCATCACCAGAATCAAATCAGCCCGCCGGACGGTTGCCAGGCGGTGGGCGATCACGAAGGTGGTGCGCCCCTCCATCAGCCGGTCGAGAGCCTGCTGGATCAGCTGCTCGGTCTGCGTGTCGACCGAGGAGGTCGAGTCGTCGAGGATCAGGATGCGCGGGTCCATCAACAGGGCCCGGGCGATCGCCAGGCGCTGGCGTTGGCCGCCGGAAAGGGTCACGCCGCGCTCGCCGACCAACGTCTGGTAGCCATCTGCGAATTTGAGGATGAAGTCGTGCGCCTGGGCGGCCCGGGCAGCGGCAAAGATCTCCTCGTCCGAGGCGGCCGGCCGGCCGTAGGCAATGTTCTCCCGGATCGTATCCGAGAAGAGCAGGGAAGTCTGGAGGACGATGCCGATCTGCCGCCGAAGCGAGACCAGGTTGGCACGGCGGACGTCGACGCCGTCCACCAGGACCGCTCCCTCGCTCACGTCATAGAAGCGCGGAATCAGGTTGACCAACGAGGTCTTGCCCGAACCGGTCTGGCCGATCAGCGCGACCAGTTGATTCGGTTCGATGGTCAGGTCGATATCCGCCAGGGCATCCACCTTCTCGTCCTGGTAGCGCAGCGCGACCGAGCGGAATTCGACCCTGCCTTCCAGGGTCCCGAGCTGGATGGCCTCGGCCGGGGAGCGGATCTCCGGCTCGTGGTCGAGGATCTCCAGGATGCGCTGGGCGCCGGCCTCCGCCTCGCCGGTCGTATTGACCAGCCAGGAAAGCTGCTGGACCGGGGCGGAAAGCATCAACAGGTAGGCATTGAAAGCCACCAGCTCGCCGACCGTCATGCGGCCTTGCAGGACCAGCGGTCCGCCGACCATCAGGATCAACAGCGTGCCGAGGGTGATCAGCAGGGAGGTGGTCGGCATCACCTTTGCCCATTCCCGGTTGACTTTCAGGCGGGACTTGAAGTAGGCGCGGTTGATCTTGTCGAATTGAGCCATTTCGTGCGGCTCGCGGGCGAAGGCGCGCACGACCTGGACGCCGGTCACGTTTTCCTGAAGCCGGGCCGAGAGATCGCCCAGGGTGTTGTCCACATCGTAGAACAGACGGGTAATGCGATTGCCGAAGTCGGTGGTCATCATCACCATCGGGATGAGCGGCAGCAGGCTGATGAGCGCCAGGATGGGATTGCGTACGAACAGAATGGTCACCACCCCCAGCGCGACGATCCCCAATTGGACGATCTCGACGATGCTTTCGCCGGCAAAGGATTGGACCGAGCGTACGTCCTCGATGCAGCGGTTGATCAGTTGGCCGGTGGTGGTATGGTCGTGATAGGCGAAGGGAAGGTACTGGATCCGGTCGTACATGCTGTTGCGCAGGTCGTAGCCTATGTGGGCGGAGATCCACTCGGTCAGGTAGCGCTGCCCCAGGTTCAGGGAGGCGGTCAGCAGGCCGATGCCGAGCAGAATGAGCGCCGACCGGACCAGGAAAGCGGATGCCCCGGCTTTCAATCCGTCGTCGATGACCTGTTGGATGATTTGCGGCACCACCAAAGACAGCCCGGTGGTGGACAACAAAAAGGCCAGGTTGAGGATCAACTGGCCGCGGTACGCTCGGAGATATGCGCGCAGGCGGTAGAGAAATTTCATGCAGAACCCTGGTGGACGAGGAAGGGCCCGGAACGGCAGGAAACGACCGCCCGCGGGCAGGTAAATGGGCTTGCCAATCGAAGGTAAGCGGAAAGCTTATTTTACTCCCGCTTTTCGAAAGTCCCCTGATTTTTGCCGATTTGTAATTGGATTCTAAGCCGTCCGGCGGAAATTCCAGCCTGCTTCAATCCATCAGCGCTTCGATGGTGCGATTGTTATCCGAGAGGCGTTCAGCCAGCAGGCGGGCGACCCATTCGTGCAAATGGGCGGCGACCTCCGGGTCCTTCTCGCGCATCTCCTTGAGGGATTGGGCGGAGAGACGGTAGATCGTGCTCGGCTGCGAGGCAACGACGTCCGCGCTGCGGGTTGCGCCGAGATAGAGCCCGATCTCGCCCACCGTGGCCCCGCCGCGGATGGTGCGCAGGCGCAGGATTTTCCCGTCCGGAAGCTTGAGCTGGACCGTAATAAGTCCGTGCTCGACGAAGTACATGTCGCTGGGCGGGTCGCCCTGGCGCATCAGGTATTCGCCCTGCTCGACTTTGCGAGGCTCGAAATATTCCATCAGCCTGTCCACCGCTTCGAGCCCGGGGAAAACGTGCTTGAGCTGTCCCTCCATGCGCTTGAAGACGCCTGTCAGATCCGTGATGCCTTGTTCGGCCAGGATCCGGTTCTCGCACCATTCCACCCCATGGTCGAGGGTTGGCAGGATGATGAACGAGTCGTCCGTCTCGTCCACCAAGCCGCCGCGTTCCAGTTGGCGGCGGATGGGGGTGGAAACGTTCGTCCAGACCATCAATGCACTGTTCGCCTGGGCGAGTTGCTTGAGGCGATTGATGCCGAATACGGCCGAGGAGTCCAGCCGGGTGACGCGTTGAAAATCGAGGACGATATATTTGAGCGGCTGCCGGTCTTTCTTCGTCAGGCGCTGGCGGATCTCGTCCAGGACGGTCTGGATGGTCCCAAAGAACAGGAAACCCTGCAGTCGCAGGATGTGGATTTGGGCGCCTTTCTGGTTGAGCAGATCCCGATGGACCTTGGGGCGGTCGACGTTGCTGTGGTAGACGTCGCCGCTCAGGATATTTTTGATTGCGTTGACCCGGCTGTACGTGACGACGAAAAGGATTGCGGCGATCAGGATCCCCACCCCGATGCCCTCCAGGAAACCGACGGAGGCGATGACGATCAGGATGGCCCAGACCAGGAGATAATCCACGGTCGGCAGTAACTTGCGTGCATCGATCAGCCAGTCGACCAGGAAATTCAGGCCGACGAACAACAGCATCCCGCCAAGGACCGGGCGGGGAAAATAGGAGATCATGGATGCGCCGAAGAAGAGCGCTGCGCCGCACAGGAGCGCAGAGACGAGGTTGACCAGGCGGCTCTTCGCGCCGAGGCGGTACGACAGGGCCGACAGGCTCAGGGCCTGATATCCCACCGGGCTCCCGCCCAGCCCGCCGGCCAGGTTGGCGAATCCGGCTGTGAGCAGTTCACGGTTCAGGTCGATGTCCCGCTTGACGGCAATCTCCAGTCCGCTGGCATTGAGCAGGAGCGAGACCACGCTCAGCACCAGGATGGCGGCGATCTTGTCTACGTGCTGGAGGATCGCCTTCCAGTCGATCATGGAAAAGGATTGGATGGTCAGCGGCTGGTAGAGTCCTCCCGAGGGGAACGGACCGAGCAGCCAGCCGCGTGCCCCCGCCGCTGCGACGGGGATGCGGGCAAAAAACAGGTAGGCATAGAACAGCCCGGTCGCCAGGATCAACGCGCCTGGGGTGATCAGGAAATGCGAATATTTTCGCAGGACCAGCAGAAGGGCGATGGCAAAGATTGCCCCTGGGACCCAGATTGCCAGGGCCGCCGGAGCCAACAGCCTGGGCAGGTTGGCGATCGTCAGCGGCATGGCAACCATCACGCCGATGGCGCCTTTCGTCATCAACCAGCCCGTCCCCGCCAGGAAGCCGCCCACGACCGGGTAGGGAATGTAGCGGACGAATCCGCTGGCCTTGAAACGTCCGAGCAGCAGGAAGAATACCGCCGCGAGAAGGGAGGTGAGCATGATCGCGGCCACGACGGTTACGTAGATGGCGCTCGGCGTGGAGGATTTCATGCTGACGGCGATGCCGGCCGCAACCAGTCCCAGGATGGCTGCCGGCGTATCCTGAGGCACCCCGACCATTCCCGGAAGCGAGGTGGTCAGCGCAACGACGATCCCCATCACGAAGGCGCCAAACAGCATCAACCCGATCCCGCCTGCCAGGAATTGGCTGAGGTCGCCGGAAAAGATCAGCGCGGCGAGCGAGATCTCGAGGCTGATCGTGACAATCGCAGCGATGAGACCGGCCGTGAGACTCGGCAGGAGGACGCTTGGATGAAATTGCTTGAAGAATTCATTCGACTTCATTCTTGATTCCTTGGACGATGACTTTTCGCTCGATTAGAAGGCCCCATACCCTGGGTATGGGAAGTATTGACACCATAATACATATTATTATAATGAAATATATCAGATTAATTGCCTTGAGCTGGGTTAGTTTCCGAATTTACTGGTTTCACTCGAAAGGAGGTAACTTGATGTCCACCATGCTGGCAACCAAAACAGAAGAATTGACCGTCCTGATCGCCCGGATTCTATCAGAACTTTTCGATGCTGAAGCGCTGCGCCGGGTTCACGTTCGCTTGTGGGATGGGAGCTACTGGCCGGACGCGGCTTCCCGGGCAGTCACGCTCGTTTTGAAACACCCTGGCGCCCTCCGGGCGATGTTCCTGCCCGGCACCGAAGTAGGCCTCGGCGAGGCGTACATCTACGACGATTTCGATATCGAAGGTGACATCGAGCAGCTTTTTAGCATCTCGGATGCGTTGATGGCGGCATCATCCGGATTGGCAACCCGCTTGAGACTCGGACGCGCCCTGATGCAGTTGCCGGACCGGAAGGGCAGGGGACCGCACGCCTCCCGGCGCGGCCCCGCCAGACTTACCGGCAAGGTCCATTCGATCGAGCGCGATCGCCAGGCTGTGACCTATCACTACAATGTGTCGAATGATTTCTATGCCCTCTGGCTCGACAGAAATATGGTCTACTCGTGCGCCTATTTTCACTCGCCTGCCGACAGCCTGGATGCCGCCCAGGAGCAGAAGCTCGAGCATATCTGCCGAAAATTGCGCCTCCGGCCAGGCGAGCGTTTGCTGGACATCGGCTGCGGGTGGGGTGGGCTGGCGATTTACGCCGCCCGGAATTTCAGCGCCGATGTCACCGGGATCACCCTCAGCCAGCCCCAGGCCGATCTTGCCAACGCCCGCATTCGGGAAGCCGGCCTGGCGGAGCGCTGCCGGGTCCTCGTCCGGGATTACCGGGAGTTGGACGAGCTCGAAGCCTACGACGCACTGGTCAGCGTGGGGATGTTCGAGCATGTCGGCGCAGCGATGCTGCCGGCTTATTTCGACCAAGCCCGGCGTCTATTGCGCCCCGGAGGAGTTTTCCTGAACCATGGGATTGCGATTGGCAAAGAAGTGGAAGGCCCTTCAGCCGAAACAAGTTTTTCACAAGCATACGTCTTCCCGGATGGGGAGCTCGAGCCGATCCATGTGACGCTGCAGGCCGCCGAGGGCAGCGGCTTCGAAGTACGGGATATCGAAAGCCTGCGAGAGCATTACGCCCTGACTTTGCGCCAGTGGATTAACCGCCTGGAGGCCCACCATACGGAATCGCTGGCTTTCGTCGATGAGCCAATCTATCGCACCTGGCGTTTGTACATGTCCGCTTCGGCGTATGGTTTTTCCGATGGGCGATTGACCGTCTACCAGACTTTACTGGCAAAGCCGGATAAGCTGGGGAGGAGTGGACTTCCATTGACCCGCGACGACTGGTATCGGCCCGACCGGGCCGATTGAGTATCTCTTTTTTCGAGCAATGCCGGCTGGCTGGAAGTGCGGAAGTACCTTGAAAATCCCCATTCTCCTCCTTCTTGCTTTCATGGCGGCCTGCGGACCTGAAGGCTTACCTGCCGGTCAGAAAAAACCGATCTACCAGGCGGCCGCGACCCCTCGACCGGCCGATGCGGTCCCCGGGCCGACCCAAGCGCTGTTCCATCTGAACAGTACGGATACCCGGTTATCGGCCACGGTGACAGAGGCCTTCTTCTCCGAGGCGGATTACGTCGCCCTGGGCCAACACGCCGAGGGTCGGATCGTTCTCCAATCCGTGCCTCTGGTGAGCCAACCAGACTATACAGCCTGCGGGGAAGCCGCTTTTGCCATGGGGTGGAATGATCGCCACCCGGAATTAGTCCTGGACGTCAGCACATTGGAAGCGATGGGTATGAAAATGGGTGTATATTTTCCTGCCCACGGCGCAAAGCCAAAAGGATACCTGGGAACTTCCCCGGCTGGAATGCAAGCGATCGGGGATTATTACGCCGAAAGATATGGGGTAGCGCCACCGACCGTCGGTACCGTCGACCTCGCAAACGGCGGGGCGTACGCCCAACTGGAGGCAAAGGGACTTTTGTTTCGCCAGCTGGAAGCCGGCACCCCGGTGATTATCGAGGTCACAGACAACGTTGGCCATCCCAGCAAATCTTATAATGATTCTCATTACGTCATCGTGACGGGGATCGATTTCACCGCTGGCCTGGTCATTTATAACGATCCTTTGACGAGCCTGAGCATGAGTGGAAAATACACGGGATATGCCAGGTCGGCATTGTGGGGCGACGTTTGGGCATCCTGGTCGGGAAACAACGATATCGACCCCGGATTGGGCGGTCATCCCGGGCGAGGCTGGTATATGGTCGTCCACTGAATTGCATGGGAATTGGATCGTTTGCTCCAAATTGCTGTAGAATAAATCCATGGATCAAGCAAAAGCTTCCTTGCTGGGGTTGGCTAAATCAGTCAGCCGCCGAATCGATGGATTTCCACTTTACCTGCGCCAGGGATTTGCATCTCTGGCAGTTCTCATCCCTGTGATTGTTGCAGAGAGCATGAACCGTGGCCGGCTCAGCCTGTGGGTCCTGCCGTTCCTGGTTTGCGGCGTAGGCATCGGGATGCGTCGCAGTTGGCCAGTCTGGTCGGGGTGGTGGCTGACCTGGTCACTGGTGAGCGTCGGGAACGCCCTGGCTTTCGCCGGGCCGAATCGCCCACCCGTACTGTTCGCCCTCTGGATCCCGGCGCTGGTCATCCTTTTGGCGCTTGGCGTATATTATCCTTGGCAGCGCGGGGACGGTTTTCTGGCGGCCTTCATGCTGCTGCCCGCCGCGCTGGAATTTCCCCGCCTGGCGCTCTTTGCAGATCTCCCGGCAGTCGAGGCGGGGCGTTTTTTCCTGGCTCGAGGAGCCTCCTTATTTGTATATGCCGGAGTTGCGGCATTTGCCCTGCGGCCCGGCGCGCGGCGCTGGTGGGTCTTATTTGCTGCGGTTGCCATCCAGCTCGTGACTGCAGTCGCCATTTCCTACCCTACGGTGGGAGGTTTTTTTCTTTATCCATCCTTCCTGGTCACGCTTGTTTTGCTTGCGTTCGGGGCGCCCTTGCTGGGATCGATCCTGGACAAATGGCCGGCCCAGCCGGGGTGGCCGAAACGCATCGGCCGGCTGGCGGCTCTCGCTGTTATCCTTATCGCCGGGCTGTTGCCCTGGCTTACGCGAGACGGCAGCTATCCCGCATCCAACGCGCCCAGCGCCGACCGGACCGCCTCGGGAATGCCGGTCATCATCGACACGGATATGTCGCACGACGATATTCTGGCGATCCTGTATCTGCTTCAACGGCCCGACCTGGATATTCGCGCCATCACTGTGGTGAACGGGGTCGCCCACGTTCAGCTGGGGACCGAGAATGCCCGCCGCCTGCTTGCGTTGTCCGGACGGAGCGATATCCCGGTGGCGGCCGGCGCTGAGTCGCCCCTGGAAGGTGATCGCTCTTTCCCGGCCGACTGGCGCCCGTTGTTGGATCTCGGGCTGAGGGCGGCTTTGCCCGCCGTCCCGACACAGGCAGGAGGGCCTTCGGCGCCCGAGCTGATCATTCAACAGGTCGATCTCTCCTCCCGGCCGCTGCGGCTGATCGCCTTGGGCCCGCTGACGAATATCGCCCTGGCGCTGCGCGCCGACCCTTCCCTGGCGGCCCACCTCGAATCGATATTCTTCAGCGGCGGGGCAGTCTATGTGCCGGGCGCCGTGCATACGGAGCTGCCCTCCAATCCCAACCAGGTTGCAGAATGGAATCTATACATCGATCCGGTCGCCGCTGACCAGGTCTTTCGCTCCGGAGTGCGCCTGGTCTTGGCTCCGCTGGACGTGACCGATGTCCACGGGCCAAAGCCGCTGTTGTTGAGCTCGCCATTTATCGATCGGTTTGCTGCAGCGCCCGGGGGGCGCGAATCCCGCCTGATGTCACGGATCATCTTGGGCTGGGAGTTGATGCAGGCTCAGTCGACTCCACCGACTGATACCGCCTTCTGGGACCTTGCCGCCGCAGCAATTTCCGTGGACCCGCAGCTTTGTACCGACTGGCGTAACCTGGAACTGGATATCGCCTTGGCGCCGGACGATTTGGCGGGTCAGGCTGCTGTCGATCCCGCCGGACTGGGGAATGCCAAAGTCTGCTTGGGCGGCGACCGGAAGGCCTTCGAGGAGGCGTTGGAATTTCCCGGTAAGTAGTCGCGATTGTATTCGAGCGTTTAGGAAAAAACGATGATCAGCAGCGAGCAGTACGAACGCATTGCTCAGGCCCTGCCCATCCTTGAGAATGCAGACCCGGGGCTTCGGCGCGAATTCCAAGAAAAAGCCTTTCTTGCCCGAATTCCCCAGGGCAGGGATGTTTTCGTCGAAGGCGACCGGGTCGATGCGATTGCGCTTTTGATCTCGGGCGTCGTTCGCGTGTACAAGATTGGCGAGACCGGACGGGAGATCACCCTTTATCGTTTCGGGAACGGCGAATCCTGCATCCTGACTGCCAATGCCATCCTGAGCCAGAAAAATTTTCCGGCCGTTGCCACGGTGGAGAAGGATGCCGAAGCGATCATGATCCCGGCTGACACCTTCCGGGACTGGGTCCGGCGTTATGACCTCTGGCGCGAATTCGTGTTCGAGCTGCTCTCCGAGCGGCTTTCTGCCGTAATGGCAATCGTCGAGGAAGTGGCCTTCCGCCGCATGGATGCCCGATTGGCAGCGCTCATCCTCGAGAGGGGACGAAAATCCGATCTGCTTCGGATCACCCATCAGGAAATCGCCGCCGAGTTGGGAAGTTCAAGGGAGGTCATTAGTCGCATCCTGGAGGATTTCTCTAGGTCGGGGATGATCGAAGTATCCCGGGGAACGATCAGGATCATCGATGCGGATTCCTTGCAATCCCGTTTGGCTGTGTGATTTTGTCACAGACAGCGCTGTCCCATTCTCCTATACTAAGGCTACAAACCAAATAGGAGATATGAAATGAACCCCTTTGTCAAATTCATGGCTTCCCCCGCTGGCCGCGTTACCCGTGTTGTGGCAGGCATCGTGCTCGTTGCCCTGGGCATTTTCATGCACGGGGTTGGCGGGATTATCGTGGCTGTAGTCGGACTTGTTCCTCTACTGGCCGGGCTGTTCGACTTCTGTGTCTTTGCCCCTCTCTTTGGCGCCCCGATGAGCGGTCCCAAGATCCGTGCTGGCAAGTAATTCCATTAAACAGAATGCCGCCTTATAAAGACGGCATTCCGTTGCTGCTAGGATTGAGCGCTGCCTTGAATTATGCTACAATTGCATGTAGTGATAGATACAAATGCAAATAAAAAAGACGTCGAGGCAAAGCGTACTTTGCCAATCCGTCTGTCATAAATAGCGCCAAAGCTCTCCAACGCGGGGAACCCATTTAGTAATGGGGTGAATCCGGTCTTGTCCGGTAGGGTTACTTTTGAGACCCGAACCCTTCAGCTAACCTCGCCGGCGTTTCAAAAGCCCATTGAACCAGTGGTTTCTTGGGCTTTTGCTGTTAATATCGAACGACGTGGCGAATTTTTTGTTTCTATAGGCATTTCTGCTATCAAACATTCTTACCCAACTTCTTCCAGGAGATTCTATGAACAGTCACGTGAATCAAAATAAGACCATCACAATCATTGCAGTTGTCCTGTTCTTCACGGGAATCGCTGCAACGATCATTACTGCGCTGTTGAAGCAAGATTTCCGAACCAGGGTATATCTCCCTCGATCGATCCATTAGCCTCTCGAATCTCGAAGAAATCAAGCAGGGCATTATGATCTGCTGGCTGGATGCCTATCGTCTGATAAGCGTGGTCCACGCGCGCCTGAAGGATTGTTCTAGCTGGCAATCCTTCGGCCACCTTCCTGCCAGGCTTGCTGCTGATCGCCCTTTTATATTCGACAGGGAAGGGAACGACCGCGAATTACCGGTATATTATTTATGGAGAAATGTCGAGCGGCGCGGCGCCTGCGAACAACAAATGACGAAGGTCACCATTAGCTAAGCCAATACCGCAAACTTTCGAGCCCTTTACCCGTGCTTCATACGGGCCGCCCGCCCAATCCAGACCGTAGAGGGCAAATTGTACCGGGTTTGTGTTGTCGGAGGAATCTAAGAATTCGTGATTGGTTGGAAGCGTCGTCCCCAAACCCATTTCTTCGAAGATTGTTTTAGCCATATCTTCCGGAGTTGGTATCTTGTATTTAATCTCTTGGCATAAATAGGCATATGCACCCTGCCAATTCTTATTTTCAATCGCAGTCAGATATCCATCCACAATTTCCCTCGTCGATGATAATTGTGTTACATCCGCAGTGGTAACGAGGATATTCCAGCTCTTGCCGCCGTTCGTCGTCTGGACCAAAGAGGATTGGGCCCCAATGGTGGCGATTGCCCAGCCGTCTTGCGGATCGACGAAGCTGTACTGCCCATCCCAGAAAACGGTGGAGACGTGTTGCCATGAAGCGCCTCCATCTTGCGTCTGGTAGGTATCCCGACCAAGCAACAAGCCCGTCTTTGCATCGAAAAATATCATCGTGTAATCAGATGCCATCACCTTTGTTGGTAGCATCGTGATCTTCCAAGTGGCCCCGCCATCATCGGTCTGGTAGAGGTAACTGACGAACTTGTCAGGCGGATCGCCGAAGGTAAAAGCGCCGACAAGCAGCCGTACGGAAGTTGCAGACAATGCGTTCACTTGATAGGGCTCGGCGTAGTCGTAATCCGTGAACAGGGTGGGGGCAGATTGCGGGGGAGGCAGGGTGAGTGAAGTCCAATTGACCCCGCCGTCCATGGTGACGGCGTATTCCGGAGCGCCTGGCCCATAAGCCCCGATGGTCTGCCACGAGAGCCAGCCGTGTTGCGCATCCGGGAAAACGAGACTGGTGAAATCATAGCCCAAGTCGAGGTTTGGCCCTTGATCCATCCAGGTCAGGCCGCCGTTATCTGTATGGAAGAGTTGGGCCACATAATGTGTGCCGGCGCCCATATAGACGCCGCGCAGCAACAACCAGCCGGACCGGGTGCCGTGGGCTGCGAATTCACCCCACAGGCTCTCGGCGTTGATTTGGTGCATTAAAGGGGCGCTGGGCGTCCAGGTCTTGCCGCGGTTTGTTGTAGACCAGATGACGGCATCGGTCGGGATCTGATCGTTTTCGGAAAAAACGACCCAGGCATCCTTCTGGTCCAGGAAATCCGCATAAGCCTTGGCGTTCTCGGGTCTGGTGAACGTCTGCGGCGGAGTGGCCTCCTGCCAGTCCCGGCCGCCATCCGAAGTGACAAGCACATATGGTCCACTCAGGCCCCAACCGTCGGTCTTCGTGATCATGTTGATCTGTGTCAACTGGATGGCCGCTCCCAACTCAAAGTGAGCGGGGGCGGCCGCCTGAGGCGTTCCGGTCGGAAGAGGTGCCGGTTCGGCGTTGGCTGGCGCTTCGGTCGCTGTCGATACTGCCGCAGTGGGCGCGGGCGTGTCAGTGGTGGCCGGTGCTGCCATCGTTGCGGATGCTGCAGCGGGACCGCACGCTGCCAGGAGGACCAGGGTCAAAAGCAGAATTGTCGAAGTAATGAAATTGGGTTGACTTTTCATTAATTTCCTCCAAATTCATGAGAATCTGGGATTGCCGAAGTTCCATGACGGAGTTCTACAAGTTTAGCATTTTTCTTGCCATCAAGATACATTTTCTCGAATCGATACGGATTATTACAGAACATTCGTTCTGTAATAATAGAAGCCCGAGTCATAAAATATCGTTCGCAGCAGGTTGGTGCAAGAGGATCTTGCTGGGGTGGGGGAGGGTGAAATAACTTAGACATAGATTCCGGGTAGGGCGGAGTATTCAACCTTATGCAGGCATGGCCTGGCGGCCAGACACCGTTGGTTGTTTTGCTGAAGTGGGGGGTAATGTGGGGTTCTTTGAGAATTTTTAGTAGCTTATCGATATCTGAGTTTTGGCCTACGTATATCCGATTTCCAAACCTCCTATATTTTGATATCCTGCAACGGAACAGGGGGTTGTGCCGTGTAATGTAACTATAGAATAAATTGCCTATTTTTCCCCTGGAATTCTTTTTGCAAGTGTAGAATGTTTACCTATAACTGAAGAATAAGTACAGATATTCTCTATAAGCGTAGAATAAATACTAAAAGTACACTAGATGGTTTGGAGTGCGGTTTTGATGTTAGAAAGAAAGTAGGTGACAGACCAAAAAAGGTGATCAGGTCGTTATTTTCTGCGGAATTGTTCGATGTAACTGTGGAAAAAAGCTTTCAAGCGGTTATAACCGTGGAAAAAGGACGCCACGATAGTAGAAATTGAAAATGCGCATAGACAATAACATATACTTGAAAAAGCATACTAAAAATCAAAGGTGAAACTAAAGCTGATCCCCATTTTTCAATATCCTTAGCATATCAAGAACAATCGACTCTTCCTCGGTTTCTGGTTCTTGAAATTCATAAAAACGATGCGCGGTATGCCTGTCAGTCCATCCACCTTCTTCCCAAAATTTTCTAAAACCTCGACGACTTTTCTCGGCTTGTTCGGTCCAATAGTGGCGGCAATCGTTAGGGGACAACCTCTCAATTCAAACTGTCTCTCCTAATATCTTTACCCGCTTCGTAATCGCCCGTGCGAACATGCCCTGATGGGTCAGACGTACATCTTTCGATTCCTCATTCCGTCCCGATAAACTGGCTCGCCAAATAATCCCAAATAGGGGAGCATCATTTTTGAAATAATTCTTCGATGCGATAAATGTCCTTACAGTCTGTTGGCTCAACTCGAATTGAATTGAGCAGTAAGTCATCCGCCTAAGCAGGAGTTGCTGACCTTCGAAAAATCATATATGTGCGGGATTGGCGAATAATAACTGATGTCGTCCAGCAACGGCAGGTTAGCTCCAAGGTAGGCATCCATTATTACGCGGAATGTGTTCACGGGGGAAATGCTCGGATAAAGCTTCTGGGTGTGGCCCGGCATGTAATATGCGTTGAGGATTTTAAATGTGTCAGGGCCGGAAGTCAGCCACGGTCCAGTATCGGTCTGTAAAACGATGACCAACGGCCGGGCGGACTTTTCGATCAAAGTCGTGATGGTATCTTCAATTTCCTGGTTTACGAAAGGGACCTCGTTCCGAAACCCTTGAGTGTATTTATCTTCAGTATAGATATTCTCCTCGTTTAGAAAGGAACTCGGGTCAGTTTTTGCACCATTCGGATCAAAAACGAAAGGTGGGTGGGGGGCGATGATCTGCATAAAAACAAACTTCGGCCCCGGCATTTTCGCCAGGGTATCGGCGCTATTAAAGTCCAGCAAGGTTCGTTCCCGGTAACGATCCCCATCGAGCTCGTTGAAGTTCAGGATATTCAGGTCATCGAGATGCCTGAGCGGGGTAGTGCGGAGCAAGAGGGTTTCGAAGGCGGTCAGGGCGGACCATAACAGCGGAGGACTGATGTAAACATCAGCGTTATCAAGCTCGCTCCAAGAGAATCCGGTGGCGAAGGCGACCGTCGTATACCCGGCGTTCTTCAAATCAGATGAGACGGCATTGTAGCGGATCGCATTCCAGATCGGACCTTGATCCACACTGGCAGCAGTAAATCCCGGTCCCAGGTTTTGCAGGTAATCCATATTGAGCGAGGATCCAATTGACAATTCCGATGTGTCGTAATTGCTTTGGCTGCATTCGGCCACGTAGAACCCGGTGTCTTTAAGGTATTGCATGAACTGGCTGTCGTCGATCTGGTCCATTTTCTTGAGCACGTCGGCCCGGCCGTAATCTTCGGGCATGAGGTAATAAATGTCGGGAAGAATTTCGCCGGGGGCGGCCAGCAGGACGGGATCTGGACCGCTCGGGACATTTACACGCATTGCGCCTGTTCCATTTGACCACTTCAGGAGAAGAACGGATGGATAAACGATCAATCCAAGGGAAATAATGTTGAGGGTGAATGCAGCCGAGTCAAAGTGTATTTTGCTCAAGCTGGCAAGGAATAAAACGCCAAGAAAGAGAAAAAGCCAAATTCCCAATATCCAGGGGGTTAGCCCGGGATATTTCCAAAATGAATGGATCACATCGTAAACCTGGCCGTAGCTGAAGAATAGCAGTACCCAGGAGGCGGCAACAAATGCCGCTCGATGCCATTGTCGATAGATCAACCGGAAGGCCAGGAAAAGTATGCCTGTCCCTAAAAAAGATACGAGGAAAGACCGTATCCCAGCTGTTTCCCTGACTTGGGTAATGTTTTGGGTCAGCAGCGAGAAAACCGGATAGCTGGCAAAGAGGAATGGATACCATGGAGAGCGGAGGAATTTTTTCATTGGGAATGTTCGACCATTCGACAGAAATATTATCACTCCTGTCCATGAGAGCATTTAGAAATCATGCAGATTTCCATCGATCTACAATATAGCTTGGATGGGGAAAGCAAAAATCTGGGTCAAGGGGTCGGCGTCGGCTCCGGGAGTACATTCTCATTGTTGACGAAGCAAACGATCCCCTTCACGATGCCGTCGGCGATCACATCCGGATGACTGGTCAGGATGGTGTAATCTTTGAACAAGAATCCGGTCTCGATAATGGCGGCGGTCGTTGCTGGGTCGATTTCTTGAAAGGCATGATATTGGGTCATGTCGGGTGTGATGCTGTTGGGATGAAAAGGCAAACCGGTAATATGCTCATATCGATCGCGGATGCAGGAAACCAGGCGAAGCGAAAGGTTTGGGTCACGGCTGGCGAGCGCTGAGGCAACCTTGAACCCGGTAGCCTGGTCGTTGATATACTGACAGGAATCGTTATGGATCGATAACAAGGCAACCGCCTTGTAATCAGTCAAGCGCGGATCAAATTCCTGGAGCAGATCCACCTGATAGCCCAGAGCGGTCAATTTTTGTTGTACCAGGGTGGCGATCACGAGATTGACCTGCTGCTCGGTCGTCCCGTTATCGCAAACCGCTCCGGAGTCGTGGCCCCAATGACCGGAAACGATCCCGATGCGAAGGGCCGGTCCGGCTGTGGGAACGGCTGCATTGACTGCTTGTGGAGGGGAGATGAGTTTTGCCAGTTCGGAATTGAAATTAACGTCTGAAAACATCTTGGGGGAAAAGCCGGTGGCGAGGGTTGCGATCAAGATCGCCACGCTAAAAGTGTTTTGTAAGATCCGGATAGTATTGATTCTGCTTGGTGGACGAGGGAGAGAAGAATGAGTCGAATTAGCCATTTCTGTACCAAGTAAAAACACGATTCTAATAAAACCTGCCTGAATTAGATATATTATATCCTAAAAGGGATTATAATTTCGTCAATATGGACACAGAGTAACCGTTTCAGATTTTGGAGAGCGTAGGCAATAACGAAGCGGTCTCTTATCAGGTTGTCCAAGAATTATGATAAGAAAGTTGCTCCCAATAATTTTGGTATTCGCAATCATTCTTACGGGGTCTCCTCCGTACATCCCCGTTCGGGCAGATACTCCATCGGCCGGACCTACTTATATTGTGCAAGGGGGAGATTCGCTTTGGTCGATAGCGCAACAATTCAATGTCAGCCTGGTAGACCTGGAAACGATCAACGACCTGTCTGGCTCGACCATATACGTTGGCGAGAAGCTGGTCATCCCTGGCCTGGCAGGATTATCCGGCACGCTGACTGCAGCGCCCGTTCAATATGGGCAAACCCTGCGTAGTCTGGCACGGCAGTATCAGGTTGATGAGTCGCTCCTGCGTAGGTTAAATCATATCGTCAGCCCAACCCAGCTCTATGCTGGCTACAATCTAACCCTTCTCCAGCAGGGCAATCCAACTTCATACACGACCCGGGCGGGTCTTTCTCCAGGCCAAACCTTGCTTGAACTGGCAGTGGAGCAAAAAACGGATCCCTGGACTCTGGCACAGATCAACGAACTTTCCGGGACATGGGATGGTATGCCCGGGGATACGCTGTACCTTCCTGTCGATAAATCCACGACCGCTTCGACCGGTTTGCCGCCTGTTTTCATTTCCGCTCTTGTGGACGCACTGCCGATCGTTCAAGGTACCACGGTTCAGATCAAGGTCGCTTCGTCTCAATCGGTAACAATAACCGGTTCGTTGCTGAATCATCCCCTCCATTTTTATTCATCGGGAGATAATTCCTTCGTGGCACTGCAGGGAATTGAAGCGGACGCAAATCCCGGACTGTATCCCTTGCATCTCGATGCGACTCTTCCGGATGGCTTGATTCAGTCCTTCGAGCAGCTGGTGCCGGTCGTCTCCGGGAACTACCCGCACGACTCCACAATCTATTACGTAAAACCGGATACGGTCGATCCGCAGGTGATCGGCCCGGATGCGGATAAGGTGCACGCCTTGACCGCCACCTCCACTCCGGACAAATATTGGACTGGACAATTCACTTCCCCTGCCTCGGTCTATGCTGCCCTTACGTTCATCAGCTCGCCTTTCGGCATCCGCCGTTCCTACATTGGCATCGGTACTACTCTAAAATTGGAAACCTATCACACTGGCATGGATTACGCTGGCGGGACAGGCCAGCCGATCACCGCTCCGGCGGCAGGGATCGTCGTATTTGCAGGTCCTTTGGTGGTGTGCGGAAACGCCACGTACATTTATCATGGCTGGGGAGTTTATTCGGGGATCTGCCATCAATCCGCGATCAAGGTGACGGTTGGGCAGATGGTCCAGCAGGGAGATTTGATCGGATTGGTCGGGAATACCGGGCGGGCTCTCGGCCCTAATCTCCATTGGGAGGTGTGGGTCAACGGCGTGCAGGTTAACCCGACCCAGTGGTTGAATGAGAGTTTCCCGCACTGATCGTCGATGGCAGGCTAAACGGTATGATCCACCGCAATAAAATTATGCAGGCCGGTTTGAGGGGAGCAGCCTGCCTTGCTGTTCTGTTACTGTCATTTCTCCCGGCAATCGGAGCGAGTGCACATTCCCTGGACATGTATGCGCAGACTCAGGCCATCCAAATTACTGCGGATGGGCTCCAGGTCGATTGGAAGATCACGCCTGGTCCCTTGCTCGCCACGACTGATTGGGAACAGGCCGATCAGAACCAGGATGGTCAGGTCAGTCCGCAGGAGGCCCAGGCGTGGCTGGCGCCTTTTCTCTCTCAGTGGGTGATCTCCCTGGATGGCAAAACATTTCCCAACGTCCAATTACAGAATATCCATTGGCCTGCTTCGCCAGATGTATTCCAATCCGGGGAAGATCCGATCGAAGTCCATCTGGTCGTTCACTGGCCGGAAAGTCTCACTGGCCAACATTCGGTCGAGATCCACAATGCCAACCAGGAAGCGATCAGCATGAACTGGTACTCGCTGACTGCAACGGGTGGAATATCGTTTACCGACCCGGAGCAGTCGAACGGACGTCTGGATGTGAACGTAAACTATGGCAGAGCTGGTGAAATCGGCCCGTCCGGTGGAACTGTCTCGTTGACCACATGGGACAGCGGTCGACCGAATCTCGGCGGGATGACCGGCGCACTTGCAAACATGGCAGGAAGTCTGGCAAACTCGGGGAATGCCCAACTGCCGGCAACAACCCTGTCTGGACCAACAGCGGCATTGGCCCGCCTGGTCCGGA
>DATJPX010000020.1:0-66706 GCA_035506155.1 Anaerolineales bacterium | reverse complement strand
ATGTGGCCTGCGATATGCTGCCCGAGCTCGCACAGTATCTTCATCAATCGAAACGAAGGTTGCAACATAGACCCGATTTGATCCAATCGTTCATTCAATTCGTAGGCTACCAAGTTTAGATATTTATGCAACTATCAGTAGA
The DNA here is from genome assembly GCA_035506155.1 of Anaerolineales bacterium. Lineage (GTDB taxonomy): Bacteria > Chloroflexota > Anaerolineae > Anaerolineales > Villigracilaceae > UBA877. Next base: position 66,564 of record DATJPX010000020.1, on the reverse strand, counting down.
AAGAAATTGTTATGGCCGGTAAATACACGCCGCTCGAAAAATACCTGTCCGATCTACCCGCGTCGACCCACTCGATCCGCCTCACTTTCGGGCAGATCGAAACAATCCTGGCCGGCAGGCTGTCTCCGTCCGCCTATGAAGATCGGCGCTGGTGGGACCACGCGACCGAGGCCAACCACGTCAGTCCGCGGGCCTGGGCGAACGCCGGCTGGAACGTCGGGGACCTGGACGTCGCCGGGGAGTGGGTAAAGTTCGTCCGCGCCCGCTAGGCGGTCGGCTCCCCGCCTGGACCAGCAGACTCCCTTCGGGGAGTCTGCTTTTTCCCCGGCGAGGAGAAAACCGCCGGATGGGGTTACATATTCAACAACGAAAGGCCAACATGTCGTTTTCAGCGAACGATCGTTCCAAAGAGTTTCAGCGAAAGTATGGACCCTGGGCAGTCGTGGCGGGCGCCTCGGAAGGACTGGGCGCCGCCTACGCCGAGGCGCTGGCCCGGCGGGGGTTGAACCTGGTCCTGGTGGCCCGCCGCCCGGACGTGCTCCGGGAGCTGGCCGCCCATTTGACCCGGGAATACAAGATCGAGGTCCGGACGCTGGTGCTGGACCTGGCGCAGCCCGAGTCGGCCGGACGGATCGTCCGGGAAACGGAGAAACTCCAAGTCGGGCTGCTGGTCTACAACGCGGCCTTCTCGGCCGTGGGTCCCTTCCTCGACCGGCCGCTCGACGACCACTTGAAAGAGGTCGACACCAACGTGCGCACGCCGCTCGGGCTGGTCGAGGCGTTCGGCAAGCGCATGCTTGCGGCTGGCCACGGCGGGATCATCCTGATGACCTCGTTGAGCGCCTTCCAGGGCTCGGCCTACATTTCCACCTACAGCGCCACCAAGGCCTTCAACCTGGTCCTGGCCGAAGGGCTGTGGGAGGAATGGCGGCGGGGCGGGGTGGACGTGCTGGCCTGCGTCGCCGGGGCCACCCGCACACCCAATTACCTGGCCAGCTCCCCGCAGCGGACGGGCGGCCTGGGCGATGCCACCCTTGCGCCCCAGGTCGTCGCCGCCGAAGCCCTGCAGGCCCTCGGCCGGCAGCCGTCCGTCATCCCGGGGCGGGTCAACCGCCTGTCCAGTTTCGTCATGCGCCACCTGCTGCCGCGCGGGGCGGCGGTGCGGGTCATGGGTTCCGTCCTGCGCGGCATGTATGTTCGCGACCATCCCGATCGATCGGAGACAAAGCCATGAAGAACAATCCTGTTCCCTTCCGCCAGCGCCGGCTCGACTGGCTCTTCGTCGCATTCTTCCTCGTCAATTTCTTCTTCATCACCTACGTGGTCGACCTGGAGCAGTTGGTCATCCCGGACCCCGCCCAGTACCGCCAGCCGGCCTGGCCGCCGGCGACCATGTTGAAGGTCATCCACGCCTACGGCTCCACCTACGACCCGCTCCTGATGGCCCGCCCGCAGTGGTGGAAGGACACCATCTGGCTGGACGTCCTGTTCTACGGCCCCTTCTACGCCGTCGCGATCTACGCCTTCCTGCGCGGCCGTGAATGGATCCGCATCCCGGCCATCTTCTACTCGGGGATGATGTTCGCGGACGTCTTCATTATCCTGGGGGAGGAGATTGCCGGTCCGCACGCCAGCCCGCACATGCCGATAGTCTTCGCCCTCAACCTGCCCTGGCTGCTCCTGCCGATCCTGCTGACGGCCAGGCTGTGGAGGGAGCATCCCTTCGCGGCCGCCGCTCCCCAGCCGGAGTTGCAGGCCTTCGGGAGTCCGTCGGGGAAGGCCGAAAACGTCGTCCCGGGCGGCTACGAACCGTGATTCATCCCGCCGGGGCGTCTTTTCGACGAGGGCCTCCCTTCGGGGGATGAAACGGCCGGCGTTTCTAATTCAGGATTAACGTTTGCCCCGGCAAAGCGGGTATACTACAAGGTACTGCGCAAGGTTTCGAAGCAGGCTTCGGGTTTCCCCCCGCAGATCGACGCTGAGATTACCGGTTTGTACATCAAGCAGCATTTGCTATTACAGGTTCCCATTACAGGTATCCCATGACAAATCTCTTCGAATCGACCGGCACGGTCAAATCCTCCCTTTCTGCACAAAATTACATTGCTTCCGGCGAGATCTCGACCATCGTCTTCCTGTCCGAGAAGCTCGGGAAGCCGCTCCTGGCCGAAGGCCCGGCCGGGGTCGGCAAGACCGAGCTGGCCAAGGCCATCGCCGGGGCCTCGGGCCGTGAGCTCATCCGCCTGCAGTGTTACGAGGGCCTGGACGAGTCCAAGGCGCTCTACGAGTGGGAATACTCTAAGCAGCTCCTCTACACCCAGCTCCTGCGGGACAAGCTCAACGACAACCTGGGCAAGGCCAACACCCTGGCCGAGGCGGCCGACCGCCTGGCCCGTGAGGAGGACGTGTTCTTTTCCAACCGCTTCCTGCTCCAGCGTCCCCTCCTGCGGGCCATCCTGAGCGAGCAGCCGGTAGTCCTGCTGATCGACGAGATCGACCGGGCGGACGCCGAGTTCGAGGCCTTCCTGCTCGAGATCCTGAGCGACTTCCAGGTCAGCGTGCCCGAGCTGGGCACCCTGTCTGCCAAACACCGCCCGTTCGTCGTCCTGACCTCCAACAATACCCGCGAGCTTTCCGAGGCGCTCAAGCGGCGCTGCCTGTACCTGTTCATCAATTACCCGACCCTGGAGGAAGAGCTGGCGGTGGTCCGCCTGAAGGTCCCGGACCTGAATCCCAAGCTGGCCCGCCAGGCGGTGGAATTCGTCCAGCGCCTGCGCAAGGCCGACCTGCGCAAGTCCCCCTCGATCAGCGAAACGCTCGACTGGGCGAACGCCCTGGTTTCCCTGAACGCCTCCAACATCGAGAAGGACACCCTCGAGGACACCCTGTCGATCCTGCTCAAGCACGAGACAGATCTGCAGAAGGCCCGGCGGCAGTTCGTCGACCCGCCTCCACCCCCGGCGCCCCGTCCCAGCCTGAGCGACCGGAACCTGAGCCATTTCTCCGGGAATTGACCCGGCCCTGTCGTCGGATCAGGAGATCAACGGTATGGAATCCCGCATCTTACAGTTAGTTTCCGCGTTGCGCGCCAGCGGGGTGCGCGTCTCCCTGGCCGAAAGCACCGAAGCCTTCTCGGCGGTCGACCTGATGGGAATCCACGATCGCGAACACTTTCGCCTGTCCCTGCGCTCGACCCTCGTCAAGGACGTGCGTGACCTGCCGACCTTCGACAAGCTCTTCCCCTTGTTCTTCAACACCGACCAGCCGCCCCTGATGGGCGGGAACGCCATGGATGGGCTGACCCCCGAGGAAGCCCAAATGCTGGCCGAGGGCCTGCGCCAGTTCACCCAGGAGCTGCGCGAGTTGATGGAGCGCATGCTGAGCGGCGAGCCGCTCTCGGAGGGGGAGCTGGACATGCTCGCCCAGATGTCGGGCCTGGACCAGGCCTCCGACCCGCGCTACCAGGAATGGCTGACCCGGCGCATGCTGCGCCTGATGCAGTTCCCGGAGGTGCAGCAGGCCATGCAGGAGCTCCTGGCTCTGCTGGCCGAGCTGGGCATGGACCCCGAGCGGCTCGAGCAATTGCGCGGCCTGGTCGGGCAGAATATGCAGGGGATCGAGAACCAGGTGATCGCCTGCGCCCGCGAGCGGATCGTCGACAACCTGAGCGAGCGGCCCCCGGTCGACCCGCTGGATGGGCTGCTCAACCTGCCCTTCGAGGCGCTCTCGGATGCAGAAAAGAAGCTGCTCCAGCACGAGGTCCAGCGGCTGGCTGCAGCCTTGCGGACGCGGATCGCCCTGCGCCAGAAGCGCGCCAAGAGCGGGCAGCTCGACCCCAAGGCCACCATCCGGGCCAACCTGAAGTACCAGGGGGTGCCGATGGAGATCCGCCACCGCGACCGGGTGCACAAGCCCAAGATCGTGGTCCTGTGCGACATCAGCACCTCGATGCGCTTCTGCTCTGAGCTGATGTTGAGCTTCCTCTTCGCCCTGCAGGGCCAGGTCCGCAAGACCCACGCCTTTGCGTTCATCAACCACCTGGAATTCATCTCGGGCGACTTCATGGGCTCGGACGCCGACGCGGCCATCCAGTCCGTCCTGCGCCGTATGCCGGGCGGGTTCTACAACACCGACCTGGGTTGGTCGCTCAAGAATTTCTCGGACGACTACCTGGACACGCTCAACGGGCAGACCACCCTGATCGTCGTCGGGGACGGACGCAACAACTACAACGATCCGCGCCTCGACCTGTTCACGAACCTCTCCCGGCGCGCCGCCCGGACCATCTGGCTGAATCCCGAGTCCCCGGCCGAGTGGCACGGCGACAGCGACATGCCGCGTTACGCCCCCTTGTGCACCAACGTCGTCAAAGTCAGCAACCTGCGCGAATTGGCCGGGGCGGTCGACCAGCTCCTGGCGGCCTGACCTCGCCTGAAGACGATGATCGAAAAGCCAGCCGGCCGGCTGGCTTTTTTTCTAGGGATGGGAGATCAAAAAGTAGGAAGTCAAGTCGACCCGGAAGTCCAGCGCCGATCCGTGGTGGTGATATTCGAAGGCGACGAAACCGACGCCGTTGCAGAAGTAGCGGATGGAGGTGTCGGGGTTGGTATCCAGGACGACCCGGTAACAGTCCTTGAAGTCGCCGGCCGAAGTATTCAACTCCAGCTTCTGGTCCACGTACCAGCCGTAAGAATGGTAGCTGTCGGGGGCGATCCCCGGGAACGCCGCCCAGCCCGCCCCCTCGGCCAGCGGGAAGATCAGCTCGGGGATTTCGAGGACGCCGGCGGGCGTCGGGTGGTAGACGAAGCGTTCGTCGTAGAGGGCCTTGACGATCCCGTCCTTTCCGCCGTCGGTGCAGGCGATGAAGAGGCGCGTCTCGTCGAGGATGTACCAGATCCGCAGCGGGCCGGGCACGACCGTCCCACCCGTGCATTCCTCGTCCAGGACCTCGCCGGTCAATTCGGCCTGGTAGATGTGGAGCGCCTTATAGGGACTGGCCCCGGCGCCGATCACCTGCTCGGAAAAGGTTCCCGTCCGGGTGGCGAGATTGCCGCTGCCCTCCGGCGATTCCACGTCGCTGGTAAAGCTGTATGTCCAGGTATCCCCGGCTGCGAGCGGAAAATAGGCGGAAGAAAGATCGGGGTCGGGACTGGCTGCAGGCGTCCCCAGGGATGGCTGCGTATGCGGCCGGAGCAGGAGCCAGGCGGCCGCGACGATCCCGCCTGCAATGACGATCACGGCTGCAAGCCAAATCCATTTCCTGACCATGGGACCTCCTCCATCGAACGCGTGCCGGGACTCTCCCGAACTTCCTCCCAACGGAGCACGTTGATTTTCCATTTTTTATGGTTAATTCATTCTACATCCAAACCCCCGGTAAATTCAATCCGGCCCGGGCCGGCTTATTTATCCGTCCAGTAGATGTCCAGCACTTCCCAATGTTGAGTCGTCATCAAAAAGCTGGGCGTGACCCACAGATTGCCGGCCCCGCCGCGCCCGGCCGCTTCCAGGGCATACTGGAATTCGGCCGGCGACACCGAATGCATCTCGTCCTTGGGGGTCCCGTAGGTGTAATCCTGGTCCCACAGGCCGATCGCTAGGATGATGCGGTTTTGGTCGTAGCTCTTGAGGTAACGGGCGATGGCTTCCATGGCGGCCGGGTTGCGGCCTTCCTCGGCATTGCTGCCGCGCACTACCAGGCGGTCGACGTGTTTGATGAGCTCGGCGTAATTCGTCCCGTTTTCGACAATCACCTGCCCGGCCGGGCTTACCTCGATGCGCACTTCCAGGTAGAGCTGCTTGCCGTGGTCGTGGGCCAGGGCGGTGGCCTTGTCCAGGAAGATGCCCAGCTCGTACGTGCGCCAATTGCCGATCGAGGCGTCGTCGATGTCGATGCTGCCATCCGCCCGGCGCGGCCATTCGGATTTTCCGGTGTAAGCTGAATAGGCAGCCAGGTCCTGCGGGCCGAACCCGTCCACGTAGTAGGCGAGCTCCGAGAGGGTGATCGAATTGACCGGATAGTACGTGGCGATCTCGTCGATCATGTCGAGCAGGGTCTGGCCGTACTGCCCGTCCACCAGCTCCATGCTGGCGACCAGGTTCGGGCTCGGGACCCCGGCCGAAGAGATGGAAGCCGCCTCCGGGTGGGCCTGGATGTAGAGCGGCCCGAGCACGTCCACGACCGCGCTGACGTTGGCCCACTTGCCGAAGCGGGTGCTGTCCTCGAGCAGGTAGTCATGGCCGGTCGTTTTTACTTCGTCCGACCAGCGCTCGGGGTGGCCAGGCCAGGGGAAGTAGGTCCACTCGGCGCGGCCCGCCCCCAGCGCGACCAGGTTGACGCCGGCCTTTTGCAGCTCGGTTTCCAGCGAGTCGACCTCGTCCCGGCTCCTGCTTTCGTCCAGGTAATCCACCCGGACGGCCCGAACCTGGGAAACGTTCGTGAAGGTCGGGTTGGCGGGGCGCGGCGGGCGATAGAAGGCCATAAAGATGAGTCCGAGAAGGACCAGCAATCCAAGGAGCAGGAGAAATGAAAACAGGTTTTTTCTTTTCATAATTCTTTTTCAACGAAGAACCAAACCGGACTGTGACCTTTATTTTATTGCTGCGGACTCCATAATTGGGCGGGTACTTGCCGGCGGCCCGGCGAAGCCCGTCGGCAGACACGACCGGTTTGGAGCGGCGCCAGGAAACCCCGCGATTGCCCTCGGCACATACTCAGCCTTTCTTGGAATCTCCGGACATCGAACGGCGCGAGATCACGCCGGTCCGTTCGAATTTATTCCACTCCGCTTTCGAACCGCGCAGCTCCAGGATGATCGCCCAAATGGTTACCAGGTCCATCAGGAGCGAATAGGGAATCCAGAGAGGCACCACGTAGAAAAAGCGCAAGTCCTTCCAGGCTCCGTCGAGGAGCGCGGCAAAGCAGACGGTGAACAGGGCCCCGCCGACGCCGAACCAGATGAGAAGACTGAGCCAATCCAATCGAATGGGACTGTAGCCTGCAATGACGAACACCCCCACCAGCAGGACGACCAGCAGTTGCAGGATCGGGATGATGACCATGTTGAAGTAGTTGATCGGAAGATACCAGCCGAGGGCCCCGAGTTTGCGATTGAAGAACATATCCCGGTGGATCTGGACAGTCTGCAGCAGGCCGCGCGCCCAGCGCACCCGCTGCTTCCAGAGCGCCTTGACCGTCGAGGGGACCTCGGCCAGGACGATCGCATTCGGGGCGAAGCCCACCCGGTAGCCTGCCTGGTGGATGCGCCAGGTCAGCTCCAGGTCTTCGCCGATGAAGCCTTTGGTGAACGGCTCTCCCTGCTTTTGGGAACGCAGGAAGGGCCAAAGCCGATCGGGTCCATTATGGACCGGGAACCCGCTGGCTGTCATGGTCTCTTCGAGGACGGAGCGGCGAAAGGCGCCGATGTTCCCCGAGACGATCGGCAGGCAGTTGATTTCCGCCAATGCCCGGCGGACGAAACCGGTCCCGACGTGGGTCTGGAGAGCCATCAATTGGGTCAGGGGCCGGTCGAGGTTCACCGGGGCGTCATTGCCGCAGACTGCCCCAATCCTGGCCGTCCGGAAACCGAAGAGCATTTCCCGGATGGTGTCGGGGATGAAGATCCCATCGGCGTCGACGAAGAACAAGATCTCGCCTTTGGAGCGCTGGAAGCCATGGTTGAGCGCCGAGGCCTTGCCTCCGTTGCGCTGGTTGATCACGGTCACTTTGGGATTGCGTTCGAATTTCATCATCTCCAGCAGTGTGTGGTCCGTCGAGCCGTCGTTCACCAGGATGATCTCGTAGTTCCTGTACCTGGAGGTCAGGATGGACTCGACGCAGTGGGCGATGACCTTCTCTTCGTTGTAGGCGGGGACGATGATGGAGACGAGCGGGGCGGGGGATTTGAAGACCGGCGTCCGGCGCGGGCGGAGTTCGAAGAGCAGCGCCAGGGGATAGTAGATGACGATCAGGGCCCCGACCGCGATGATGATTACGCTCAAGATAAAGAAGAATGACAGGAGATAATTCATGGCAGGACCTGGAGAAGGTCGAGGGCCGCCTCTAGGACTTCCGGCGCCTGACGGATGTTGGCCCCGAAGCGGGCGTTGATCTCGAGGACCACCGGCACCCCGTCGGCCCGCCGGCGGATGTCGATGTCGAGGGGACCGAACAGGCCGGCGATCCTGGCTGCCTGCGCGGCCAGATCGCAAACGTCCGGGGCATCCACCCGTTTGACCGATTTTGCGTTCCCGACGATCCCATCCTTCAGCTCGGTTTTTTCCAGGACGACCACCAGGGCCTTCCCATCCCGGTCCAGGCTGACGTTCGGGGCGTAATCCGTCCCGTCCGCGAACTCCTGCAGGATGAAATGGTCGTTCAGGCCGCTGATGGCAGGCCAATCCTCCTTCAAGTGGAGGGACACGCCGCGACCGCCCCGCCCGACCCGCGGCTTGCTTATGCACGGCCAGCCGATTTTTTCAGCCAACTCCCTCGCCGAGTGGACCTGGGATGGCAGGGCGAAGCGCGGGACGTTGACGCCTCCTCCGGCAAGTTTGCGGGCGGTCAGGTATTTGTCGTCGGCGGTGAGGATGCCTTCGCGAGGAGAGACCAGGAGCGGAAGCTCACCTGGCCACCTGCCGGCGCCCGCCAAAACCGGCAGTTCCTCGCTGACGGTCGGGATGACGCAGTCCACCTTTTCCCGGCGGGCGATCGAAAGGATGGCATCCAGGAAATCCTTCGCCCCGGCGGGAGGGACCTGGTGGAATTCCACGCCCGGGAGGGTGACGGCGCGCATGTCTGTCCCGACCACTTGCTGGCCGCGCTCCAGGAGGAGCTCTGCGACATTCCGGCCAGCCGGCCCACCGATCCCGGTGACAAGATAAGTTTTCATCGTCCGCCTCCTAGATCGCCGATACCATGCGGGCCACTTCGAAGGCCTCGGCATAATCCACTTTCGCCTGGGCTCCCCGGTAAGCCAGCTTGCCGCGCACCAGGTCGGGTTTCATGTACGGTTTGGTTTTCTGGTCCCCGTGCTTGCGCATCGCCTGGATTTTGATGTCCACATATTTGCTGACATCGACGAAATAGGTGGGATGGAAGTCCTGGGTGACGGAAGGACTTTCATAGCACAGGATGGTCGTCTTGGTATTGCGGGCCGCCCGCAGGGTGGCTTCATAGACTGTTTGGTGATCCTGGTGGAGGTCGTGAACCGAATGGGTAAAGATGATGTCGGGCTGGCAGCGGGCGATCATGTCTTCGATCACCCCGATCACTTCGACCGTTTCGCCGGCCAGACGGGTGTCGGTGAAATGATGCACCTCCACTTCGTCCAGGCCGAGGAATTCCGCCCCCCGGCGCGCCTCCGACGGGCGCTGGTCGCCATTCCCGCCTTTTTCCCCTGCGGTCATGACCAGGCCGTAGATTTGGTAGCCTGCGTCGCGCATCTTGGAGAGGGCCGCCCCGGCGGCAATTTCGATGTCATCCGGGTGCGCGCCGATCGCCAGGACCCGGGCGGCCTGATTCTTCGGTTGAATGATGATCTTGTTCGCAAAGAGGATGAGGATGAACGCACTCTGGACGAAGATGCTGGAGTATTGGGCCACCAGGTCGACGTTCTGGGTCAGGTTGACTTCCTCCCCGCCGCTGATTTCATAGATGAAACGGAAGATGTTGATTCCGGCAAATACCAGGCTGATCACGATGATGATAAAAAAAAGGACCGTCGAATTTCGGGTGGTCCTGTGTAAATAACGCTGACGGGCGAATGCATAAATCGCCACACCGATAAAAGAAAATGTGGTGATGATATGGCCGATCAGTGATATGCCCATCTCCTGCATAAAACCCTTCCCAATAAGCATCGATAATGAATAATTATACTATTAATGTCGCCTTTGTGATATTAAGCCGGGATTAACGTTGCGTATAGCGATTAATGGAGAGATGGGATATGTTATCGACAGGATGAGGGAGTTGACGCTTTGTTGCGACTGGTATACCATGGGAGATGGAAAAATCAATTCGTTCTTCAGGAGTAGTGGATATGAAGCGCTCAATATTCTTCCTCGGTCTGTGCCTGATCCTCCTGGCAGCCTGCGGCCCGGCCGCGCCGTCGACCCCGACCGTCCTGGCGACCTCGGCAGCCGGGGTCTTGTCTGTGGATCCGAAGCAGGACCTGGGTCCGATCAGCCCCTACCTGTACGGCTCGAATTACGGCCCCTGGACGGCCGTCCCGGCAGATATGCTCCAGGAGGCTTTTAATTCCCACGTGACCGTCCTGCGCTGGCCGGGCGGAGCCTGGGGGGACCAGAACGACATCCAGACGTACCAGTTGGATGCCTTCATCGCTTTCTGCAAGCAGATGGGCGCCATCCCAACCATCAGCGTCGGATTCCAGAATGCCACCCCGGAGACTGCCGCCGCCCTGGTGCGTTATGCCAACATCGAGATGGGCTACAAGATCACCTACTGGAGCATCGGCAACGAGCCGGATATCGAAACCCTGGATGGCAAGAAGATCGATCCGGTCTACTACAACAAACAGTGGCGGGCGATCGCCCTCGCGATGAAAGCTGTCGATCCGAAGGTCAAGATCCTAGGCCCTGAAATTTCCCAGTGGGGCACGGACCTTTCGAAAACGCCGAAATACCCGCCCGTGCAAACGCCTACCGGCCAGGAAAGACAGGATTGGATGACCGAGTTCCTCAAGGCGAACGGCGACCTGGTGGACATCGTTGCGGTTCATCGCTATCCACTTTACTCGCCCTCCCTGGGACCGATCCAGGTCGACCAGCTCCGCCAGGAAACACTCGAGTGGAACCAGATGGTCGTTTACCTGCGGACCCTGATCCACGATACCACCGGGCGGGATATTCCGATCGCCTTCACGGAAGTCAACTCGGATCCAAGCCCGGCCCTGGGCGGGGTGGGAACGCCGGATTCTTTCTATAATGCGATCTGGTACGCCGACGTCCTTGGCCGATTGATGTCCGAGCATGTTTTCATGGTCAACCAGTTCGTCCTGGCGAACCGGCAGGGTGGGTTGGGCTTGATCTATGGGAGCCAGCTCCGGCCGACCTATTATGTGTTCCAGATGTACAGCCGCTTCGGGACCGAGCAGGTCTACGCCGCCTCGGGGGTCCCGGAAGTGACCGTCTATGCGGCCAGGAGCACGGATGGAACCTTGACCATCATGGTGATCAACCTGGCCGATTCGGACCAGAAAGTCCCGCTGCAGGTCAAAGGTGTCACACTTTCGTCTGCGGATGTCTGGCGGTTTGACTTGACGCACAATGCGACCGATCTTGGAACGCAAAAATTCTCCGCGGATGGGATCCTGGATCTGCCGGCGCAGTCCATCAGCCTGTATTTGCTCGGAAAATAACACACTCTTCAGCAGATATTCGATCTCAACCGGAGAATCCAGACAAGGAAACTCCGGTTGAGATATTTTAAGAAAGAAGTACTTGACTCTGCCGATTTCCCGTGTAATAATGTAACCGGTTACGCTAGCCCGCAGCATTGAATAGACAACAAAACACATGACCAAACGGTCTCACTCCATAACAATTCGGGATGTCGCTCAAAAAGCAGGGGTATCGGTGGCGACTGTGAGCCGTTTTATTAATCACAATGCACCTATTTCAGATGAAATCGGGATCCGCCTGCAAAGCGTCATGGATGAGTTGGGCTATGTACCGCTGGAAGCTGCGCGCCATCTCGCCACTCATAAAACCGGTCTGATCGGATTGCTGTCCTTCACAGTCGAATACGGCTTCTTCGGACCGCTGGTCGCCGGACTCGAGGAGGCGATGAAAGAAAATGGCTATAATTTATTGATCGCCACTTACAGCCCGGAATGCAAAAAAGACGAAATTGCCCCGCCGGTCGGGCCGCATAATACGGATGGCGTGGTTGTTTTTTCAGATACCCTCAGCGAGGCCCAGCTGGCAGAGTGGTATCGCATGCAATTCCCGGTCGTCTTGATCTACCGTACGTCCCCTGCTTCCCTCCCCATTCCCTGTGTCAATGTTGAAAATAAAAAATCCGCCTACAAACTCGTCGAGCACCTGATCGAGGCCCATGATCGACGGCGGATCGTATTCGTGCGCGCCCCGGGTTGCCAGGAAGATGCGCATTGGCGGGAGATGGGGTATAAGGCCGCCTTGAAGGACCATTCGATCGCCTTCGACCCGAAACTGATCGTCGACGGGAAATATGACCGGCGCCTCGCCCGCGAGACGATGAAAGCTTTTCTGGTAAATCATCCACCCCGATTCGATGCCGTGTTCGCCGGCGATGACGATCTTGCGGTGAGCGTGGTCAGTGCACTCCAGGAAGCCGGGCTGCAGGTTCCTTGCGACGTGGCTGTCGTCGGGTTCGACGATCAGCGCTTTGCCTCACTGCTCGTGCCATCCCTGACGACTATCCATGCGCCGACCGAAAACGTCGGCCGGATGGCCGGCCAGCAAATGTTAAAAATCCTGCACGGTCAGCCGGTGGACCAGAGAGTGGTCCTGCCGACCGGCTTGGTGATCCGTCAATCCTGCGGTTGCGCTATTTAGTACGAATGGATTAAGATATAATAAATTCGTTCTGACAAAATTCAGTCAGGAAAGGAGGTGGTAGCTTCGAACACGATAGGCCTCTGTACTGCATGTAAAGTAAGTCAAACCTTCCATGTAACTACTATTTGAGGAGAAGAAGTAAAATGAAAAAGCAACTGTACGTTTTGGTGGCTGTTGTTATGGCTGCTACGATGATCCTGGCGGCATGCACTCCCAAGACCGCCAGCACCGCGACCGCTCCTGCTGCCTCCGGCCCTGTCCTGATCCGCTGGAGCATCGGTGTTGGTACCGGCGCTGATCCCGCCCAGGTTACCGTCGAGAACCAGGTAGCTGATGATTTCAACAAGTCCCAGGATAAGATCCACCTGGTCATCGAAGTCATCCCGAACGCCTCCGCCCGCGATACCATTGCGACCGAAATCGCCGCCGGCGCTGGTCCTGACATCGTTGGTCCTGTAGGCTGGATTGGCTCGAATGCCTTCGGTGGTCAATGGCTGGACATTGCTCCTTATCTGAAGTCCACCAATTACGATACCACCAAATTCGAAGCTGCCCTGACGAAGATGTACCAGACCGATGAAGGAACTGTTGGTCTGCCCTTCGCCGTGTATCCCTCCGCTATCTTCTACAACACCAAACTGTTCACGGAAGCTGGCCTGAATCCTCCTCCTGCCAAGTACGGCGATCAGTATAAGATGCCCGATGGCACCATGGCTGATTGGACTTGGGATACGCTGACCACCGTCGCGAAGATGCTTACCATCGATTCCGCTGGTAAGAATTCGACCGAAGCTGGCTTTGACAAGACCAAGATCGTCCAGTACGGTTTCTCATTCGGTTGGGAAGGTCATCCGAATTACTGGGCTTCCTACTGGGTGTCCGGCGCGATCCTGCAGCCCGGTGGCTCCAAGGGTTCCTATGTCGCCAAGATCCCCGCTGACTGGAAAGTCGCGTGGAAGTGGGTCTATGACGGCATCTGGGGCGATCAGCCCTACATCCCGAACGGCGCTGTTGCTGGTGGTGCTGATTTCGATAGCGGCAACGTCTTCGCCAGTGGCAAGGTTGCTATGCTTCCTCAGCCGTCCTGGTACCTGTGCTGCGTGACCGACCTGACCAAGGCCGGTGGCCAGTTCGACTTCGGCGCTATGCCTACCTACAATGGCAAGCCCGGTGGCCGTGTTGACGCTGATACCTTCCGCATTTGGAAGGGCACCAAGCACCCCGCTGAGGCCTTCACGGTCCTCGCGTACCTCATCGACACCGGCATCCAGAAACTGGTTGTTGGTTCCCCCGATCAGCCGCCCGCTTACGGCGCTGTCCCCAGCCAGACCGCCCTGCGCGCCCCCTGGCTCGCGACCGAGAAAGCCAACTTCCCGTTCGTCCAGAACTGGGATACGCTCCTCGCTGGCCTGAACTACCCGGATTCCCCGAGTGCCGAAGGCTACATGCCGAACATCAACGAGGCATGGGCTCGCATCCAGACCTTTGGTGACCTGCTCTCCAACACCCAGGGTGTTGATCTGGCCGCCCAGGAAGCTACTCTGGAATCTGACCTCACGACCATCTTCAACAAGTAACACAATTTGCAATACGGGCGGGCCGGCCCAGTGCTGGCCCGCCCAATTTATCACGAAGGAGAGCTTCCATGGAGAATCTTGTCAATCTCCCCAAATTACCCGCCTTTGGTTCCACCAAGAAGATGTCGCCATTGGCGAAACGAGAATACCGGAACGGCGTCCTGTTCCTGGTCCCGTGGATTATCGGTTTTCTGGCTTTTACGCTTATCCCGATGGTGGCGACGCTGTTATTCTCGTTCATGGACATGAAAATTACCACCGGTGTCCTGACGACGCCGAAGTGGGTAGGTCTTGCAAATTACGTTACTTTGTTCAAGGATAGTCAAGTCTGGAATGCCGCGCCGAAATCCTCCCCCGGTTCACTGTGGATCACCTTCCGGTTTGGCATCATCGCCCTGCCGGTCGGCATCTTCCTGCCGTTGGGGATCGCACTCCTGATGAATAACAAGTGGTTGAAGGGCGCAAACTTCTTCCGCTCGATGTTTTACATGCCTTATATTATTCCTTTCGTTGCCAGCATCTTCCTCTGGGGCGGCATGCTCAACCCGGAAAGCGGTTGGATCAATCGCTCCCTGATGGCGTTGGGCGTCCCCAAGGCGAATTTGCCTGGTTGGGCGAACGATATCAACTGGGTATACCCGACATACGTCATCATGGGTATCTGGGGGATTGGGAATGCCATGCTAACCATGCTGGCAGGCATCCAGGGGGTTCCTACGGACCTTTACGACGCGGCCAAAGTGGATGGGGCAGGCACGTGGGCGACCTTCTGGAATGTTACCTTCCCAATGATCTCGCCGGTGATCTTCTATAACTTGGTCTTGAGCATCGTGGGATTGTTCCAATACTTCCTGGTGCCGCTCGTCTTGAACCAGGGTACCGGTGCACCAGGGGGCGCCTCGATGTTCTACAACCTGTATCTGTATAAGACGTTCTTCGTAAACCAGAACATGTCCTACGGTTCCACGCTTGCCTGGGCCCTGTTCGTAGTAATCCTGATTACGACAGTCATCTTGTTTTCGACGGCCCGTTTCTGGGTCTATTACGCCAGCGACAAAGGATAGAGAGGTGCAACAATGACTGCTGAAACCAGAAGTCGCAAATCCAATTTCAGGAAGAACATGAATTTCACGTTCGTCACGGCATTCGCCTCGGCGTGCCTGGCCATCTTCCTGATCCCCTTCCTTTACATGATCTTCAGCTCCCTGAAGACGCACCAGCAGATGGCAGCATTGGGTGCACCGATATGGCCGGCGAAATCACCGACCTACCAATTCACCGGTCAAAATACTCAAACGTATGATCTTCAGGTGGTCCGGGACGGTAAAACCAGCACGATCACCGTCAACATGAATGACTACGTTGGAACCGCGATGACTGTCTACACCGTCCCAATGCCGGATGGGACGAAGAAGAACTTGGCGATGATCCAGGGGATTAACGCCTATGCCATCTTCCTGGATCCGCAGAATCCAACTGCGAAGCCCTATGTCTACGAGGGCTACTATAAATCATTGGCTCAGCCGTGGATCTTTTCACCGACCTGGTCGAACTATGCCCATGTCTGGAATCTGCAGGCCCCGGGACAGAACGGCACCTTCCAGTTGTTCCCCACCGCCTTCTGGAACACTTTCTTCTATGCCTTCTCGACGACAGTCGGCGTGCTGCTCTCGTGTACTCTGGTAGCCTATGGCTTCTCCCGCTTCCGCTTCCCGGGCCGTGATTTCTGGTTCGTCGTGCTGATCTCAACGATCTTCCTGCCCGGCGCAGTCACGATCATCCCGACCTTTACTTTCTTCTACAAAATAGGTTGGGTAGGTACCTGGTTACCGCTGATCGTCCCGTCGTTCTTCGCCAATGCTTATGACACTTTCCTGCTGCGGCAGTTCTTCATGACCCTGCCGCGCGAGCTCGATGAGGCCGCCATGATCGACGGCGCCGGCCCGTTCCGCGTGCTGTGGTCTGTGATCCTGCCGCAGTCTTATGCGGCCCTCGTGGCGGTCACGATCTTCCACGTAGTCTGGGCATGGAACGATTACTTCAATCCACTGCTGTACCTTTCGACCAAACAGCAGGCCCAACCGATCTCGGTGGCCCTGGCCCGCTTCAACTACATGTATGGAAGCGATCCCCAATACATCCAGGCAGGCGCGTTGATGACCCTGGCTCTCCCGTTGATCATCTTCGTCCTGGCCCAGCGATTCTTCGTGCAGGGTATCGTCATCACCGGCGTGGAAAAGTAGATCCTGATCCCCTCGCGGGATATTCCCCGAAGTCTCCTGGTGGACGGATGTAACGATCCTCCAGGGATTGCAGGACAAAAGAAAAGTGTAGTAAGGACGAAAGTCGTTGCTACACTTTTGTCCTTTATAATGCGGGCGATCGATAGACTACTCACCCTTAGAAAATGCCCACGCGAGTACAGACCATGAAACGCGGTTTTCCAACAGCAATCATTTCAACTGCCCTGATTTCAATTTTGTTACTAGGATGTACTATGAACAATGTTCCTGGACAGCCCCAGTCCGCAACGCCCTCATCGGAAGCAAAATCTTTTCGGGTCATCGCTTACGTTATGGATCCGGCCGTACCCAGCCAGATTCCCTACGACAAACTAACCCACATCAATTATGCATTCCTGACTCCCAACCCGGATGGCACTTTCAACGATCTGAACAATGCTTGGAAGATCGGGGAAATCGTCGACCTCGCCCATGCCAGCAGGGTCAAAGTATTGATCTCGGTCGGCGGCTGGGGTTGGGATAAACAGTTCGAGGCGATGGCTGCCGGTGCGGGAACGCGCACGCTGTTTGTGCAAAACCTGGTCAAGATCGTCGACCAGTACAAGTTCGATGGCGTCGACATGGATTGGGAGTATCCAGAGGCGGGACAATCTTCGCAAAATTTCCTCGCTTTGATGCAGCAACTCCGCGCGGCTCTTCCGCAGGGCAAATTGCTCACTGCTGCGGTTGTTGCATTAGGCCAGCATGCCGCCGGGATCCCCGACGAGGCGTTCCCCCTGATGGATTTCGTCAATATCATGGCGTACGATAACGAAGGCGCCCAGCATTCATCTTTGGATTACGCCAAATCCGCCCTGGATTATTGGCTTGGGCGGGGTCTGCCTCCGGATAAATTGAACCTGGGGGTTCCTTTCTATGCCCGGCCGTCGGAAATCCCGTATTCCAGGATCGTCCAGGATGATCCGGCCGCCGCTCAACTCGATTCGACGACCTATGCGGGCATCCTGATCAACTATAACGGGATACCCACCATTCAGGCCAAAACACGCATGGCGATGCAGCGCGCCTCCGGGATCATGTTTTGGAGGCTGGAAAACGACGCCAGCGGAGACCTTTCCCTGCTGACTGCCATCCACCAAGTGGTCCTCGCCGGCGGAAAGTGACCCGAAAGCATAACTCAAAAGATCAGCCGCAGGATGTTCCTGCGGCTTTTCGTTTAGTGGGTTTCGGTGACTTTGTGGATCGTCCTGGGTTTTTCCGTATCATACCCCTTGACGCGCGTCAGGTGGCAGGCAAAAAGCTGCGCCGGAGGAATGGCAACCATCGGGGTCAGCCATTCCGGCATCCCATCCGGGAGCGGAATGGGCGATTGGGCCAGGGAGAGAGCCCTTTTCTCATCCGAGATGACGACCAGTTCGGCGGATTGTTCGTTCCGCAATTTCCCAAGCATATCGAGCATGCTGTCGAAAACCTTCCCATTCGGGGCGACCGCCATCACCGGGAACCCGCCTTCGATCATGGCAATCGGTCCATGGCGGAAATCCGCCGAGGAATAAGGCTCGGCGACGACATAGGTCAATTCCTTGAGTTTCAAGGCCCATTCGAAGGCGGTGGAATAATTGAAACCGCGCCCGAGGACCACACACTGGCGCATGTAGCGATACCGCTCGGCCATGCGGGCGATGGGCTGGTCCTGCTTGAGGACTTTTTCGACCCAACCGGGGACCTTTCCAAGCTCCTTCCAAAGCGCCTTGTCATCCACCAGGGCGGCGGATACCATGGCCACCGCCAGCAGCTCGGTGGAATAGGTCTTGGTGGCGGCTACGGCTTTTTCGGTCCCGGCCCGGATGTCCAGAACGAGGTCAGCAGCTTCTGCCAAAGGAGAGGCGGTAGCGTTCGTGATCGCCATCGTCAGGCAGCCCTGCTTGTGTCCCTCCGTAAGGACGCTGACAATATCGGGGGATTGGCCGGACTGGGAAATACCTACCACCAGGGCTTCGTTGAGTTGAGGGGGGCGATTGTAATAGGTGAACAGGGAGGGGGTGGCCAGGGCCAGCGGCAGTCCATTCTGGGCTCCCCAAAGGTAATTGGCATATCGCCCGGCGTTGTCCGATGTGCCGCGGGCTGCCAGGAAAACCCAGCGAATGTTGCGCTGCCGGATGACCTGGGCGATCTTTTCGACGTTCTTGCGTTGAGCGCTCAATAGGTCTGCCAGGCGTTCGGGTTGTTCGAATATTTCTGAATGCAGGGTCACAAGTTCTTCTCCGAAAAAAGATGGTGGATACCTGACTGGATCAACGGTCGAGCTTGGGATGGTCGATGAATTCGACGACCGGTTTTCCGGCGGAATGCAATTCTAACACGATGAGTTCGTTTTCGCCTTTCCGGATGAGCGGGGCAGGGACGTAAAGGGAGTGCTGCGGCCCTCGCCGCCAGAAGCGGCCGAGGTTGACACCGTTCAACCAGGCGACGCCTTTCGTCCAGCCGGGCAATGCCAGGAAAGTGTCTGCCGGGTCCTCCACCTGGAAGGAACCCCGGAAGAATGCCGGACCAACAGTAGATTCGACTGTTGTGAACTGGATGGCCTCGAGGGTATCGAGTGGCAGGGGAAAAATTTCCCATCCGAAGAGGAGCTGGCCGCCAAGTGACACGCCTCGGGTGATGCCTTTGCGGTCCATCAAATCCGGACCGAAATTGACCCTGCCCATGTTCTCCACCAGGATATCCAGCCGGGCGCCTTGTGCGGGAATGGACAGGTATAGAGTCCGCCCGGGGAATTCGCGTTCCAAGACTCCGGCTGGATGCCCATCCAGGAAGACCTGGGCGCGGTCGTGCAGGTCGTGGATTTCCAGGCGGGCGCGAGGGCGCGGGCCCGAGACCTGCGTCCGGTAAAGAATGAAGCCATAATCCTGGTCGAAGGCTTCCATCGGTTCAGGCGCCGGCCGGACCTGCCTGTGGCTTAAAGAATCCAGCGATCCGAAGAGGCTGGCGGATCGGTCCAACTGAACGCGACCATAGGCCGCCTTGCGTGAAGGCTTGGGGAGGGGGAATTCAGGCAAGTTGGGAACCTGGGAGCGGAGCACTTTCCTCAGGGCGTGGAACTTGGGGGTCAAGTCACCGGCCTCGTCCAACGGGGCGCCGTAATCATAGCTGCTCACATCCGCCTGGTAGCGGCCGTCCTCGGTATTTGCCCCGTTCATGAAGCCGAAGCTCGTCCCGCCGTGGAACATGTACAGGTTGACCGATGCGCCCGCCGACAGGATGCTCCGGTACGTCCAGTGAACCGCCTGGATCGGCAGGTGCCCTGCCGAGTGGTGATGGCGATCGCCCCAGTGGTCGAACCAGCCGGTCCAGAACTCGGTTGCCATCCTGGGGCCTTCCGGCTGGTACTGGCGCTGTTTTTCGAGGGCCTGCCCGGCTCCGTAGGCAAAGTTGACCGTCTTGTAGACGCCAGGCAACGAACCGCCCTGCTGGTCTTTATCCCGCGGGCCATCGGACGTGAACAGGAGGGCATCCACTCCACGACGGCGAAGCCCGTTGGCCAGGTACTCCAGGTAGGCGCGATCGTTCCCAAACCCACCGTATTCGTTCTCGACCTGCATGGCGATGATCGGGCCGCCGTGGGAAATTTGCAGGCGGACCAGGCGTGGAAGCAGGGCGTCCAGGAAACGATCCATCGCTTCGAGGTATGGAGGGTACATGCAGCGCACCTGCAGGGATGGATCCTTGAGCAGCCAGGCGGGCAGGCCGCCGAAGTCCCATTCGGAGCATATATAAGGACCGGGACGCACGATCACTTTCAGACCCAGGTCGGCGGCAGTCTGGATAAAGCGCACCAGGTCGAGTCCACCGTCGAAGCGGAATTCACCGGGGCGCGGTTCATGGAGGTTCCAGGCTACGTAGGTCTCGATCGTGTTCAGGCCGAAGGCCCTGGCTTTCTCCAACCGGTCGCGCCAGTACTCAGGCACCACCCGGAAATAGTGGATTGCACCGGAGAGAATGCGAAAGGGTTTGTCGTCGAGCAGGAATTGGTCAGCCGAAATGGTCAACATTTTCAACCTCAGAAAGAATAATTCTTGAAATGATCCTTCACCGGACAGGATTTCATCTATCGGTGAAGAAATGCTCGATGACCCGATAAAGCTGCGGGTTGTTGTTCTTGAAGATCCAATCCCCATTCTGGAAGTTCGTCAGCAGACAGATCGAGACGGTCATGAGCATGAGGATGCCTGCCATGACCAGGACCACTTTCCAGATGCGGGAGCGCGAGGACAGCCGTGTCGAAACCCAACCGAGACATAAGAAGATTAGGATTGCCAACAACGGAGTCACATCGGCAAGGTAACGCATGGTCGTGTAAATGAAAATCGAGAGACTTGCGAGGTTGAGGAGCAATGCCCCGCCGGCCATCCAGGTCAACCAGCCGGTCAGGGATTGGTTCCTCAACGACCAGGCAGCATCGGTATGGCCGGCCGGACCTTTCAGGGAATTTTGCAGCGGAATGACCAGGACTGCCAATAAGATCCAGATTGCCGGGATGCAGATGAACAAGCCGGCAATCGGCTCATCGAAGAAGTAGTTCGGGTTATGCGGAAAGAAGAACAGCTTGGGCCAACTGTGACTGGTGAGGTAAGGCGTAAAGAAGAATGGAAATTCCCGCCACAGGATTTGAAAAGGACGAAAGAGCAGATTATAGAGATTGGGAAGGATGTACGATATGGATGCGATGTTCCGATAGTCGGCGGGCATCGCGCCGCCCGTCAGCTGGTAGCGGTGGCCCGTCTCCAGGATATTCCCGAAGCGGGCATAGTTGTACCAGGCCAGGCCGGCGCCCCAGGCCAGCAGGGGAAGGCCGATGGCCAGGATCGGCCCAACCGCCCGTTGCAACTTGCCTGCCTTTAGAAGGATGAACAGGCTTACCAAGGCTACCATCCAGAAGATCCCGGGACCCAGGTCGATCCGGCTGGCGATCGAAGCGCCCCAGATCAGCCCGGTCCCGGCCAGCCAGATATACCCACCTTTTTGAGCCTCCATGCCGCGCAGGGCAGTATAGAGGCCCAGGATGAGGAAGAACTGCCCGACTGCGATCGGCGCTTCATGAACGACCGGGTGGTTGACCAGCCAGAAGAGCGGCGTATTCAAAACGCCCAATAAAACAAATCCCAAGACCGTCCAGGCGGGTAGTTTGGGGAAGTAATTCTTCTTCAGCCGGTGGAATAAAGCTGCCAGGACGATCCCCAGGCCCGAGACGGAGAAGACGATCAGGGCTTGATCCTGAACGACCAACGAAGGCCGGAAGAGCTTTACAGCGGCGATCATCAAGGCGGGGACCGGTCCCCAATAATAGTAATATTTGCCCTTGTAATACGATGCATCCCAAATATACCCAAGAGCCCCACGGTTCTTGACCTGGTAGGGATCCGGGATCGTCGCAAGGGCGGCCGGGGGTTTTTCGAGCAGGGAGAGTTGTCCGGCCAGGAAGGCATTTGCCTGGCGGTCGAAATATGCCGTTGCCGGTGTGAAGGTGACCATCCTGCCGCTGGTGATGTACCAGAACGTAAAAAAGATGGCAATGAGCGCGCCTGCGGTGGCAAACCAGGCTGTCCCGCGGGCAGGCCGGGATTCTGTAGATTCACCCTCAGTCGGTCCAAAAAGCCAAAGCAAAGGAGCCCTGAGCCGGCGGATCATCCGTTGGAATGCCGGCAATTTGGATAAGCGGGAGAGAAGTGGGGAGGCGTATACAACCGCAGAGAGGAGGATGGATGCTCCCCCAATTGCTGCAATGGCAATTCGGTTCGGGCCCCATCCTGGATTCGTGTCGAGGTGAAGTCGATAAGCGAAGGTGGAAACGAACAGCAGTCCGCTCCCTGCGAGTGCAAGACCGACTACCGCGATCGTTTTTACCCACTTAAGCCGCATGCTTTTCTCCGATCAATGGAATATGCCCCAAAGTATAAACGATAAGTCGAGTGTTCTTGGGGGAAGAATAATTTGTATGGGTGACAATGAGTATGTGTAGTGTGGAATAAGTGATATTTCATCAGATTTGAAAAGGCCAACCCCCGTCGTTTTGGAAATGACGGGAGTCGGCCTTATTTGCAAATTGGATCGAGCAGTTTTTTGTAGGGAAGCGCGGCTTGGCGATATTAGGAGTAGGACCCAAACAGTGGCAATTTCGCCCCGTTGATCGTCCCGGCCTCGTCCGAAAGCAGGTAAAGAGCCGCGGATGTCAGCTCTTCGGGAGTGGTCCAGGAGGCGTTGTCGGCGGAGGGCGAGCTGACTTTTTCGCGCTTGACATCGATCGTTTTTGCCTGGAGCAGGTTGGCAGTCACGCCGGTACCCTTCAACTCGTTTGAAAGCGTCAGCATCAGAGCTTCCTGGCCGGCTTTTCCAATTGCGTATGGTCCGCCTTTGGCGCTCGGGCGGGCGGCAGAGGGCGAGGTGACCATGACCACCCGTCCCCAGCCATTCTTGACCAGATACGGGACGAAGGCCTGGAGTACGTTGAAGCTGGTCCAGACGTGCTGGTTGAGCATGAAGGCCAGGTCGTCGGCCGGCGCCTCAACCAGTGACTTGCCGCCGGTCCACCCGCCGACGACATGCAAGAGGATATCGATGCGGCCGAAGTTTTTGGCAACGGCTCCTGCGGTGGTTTTCGCCGCCTCCGGATCGAGCAGGTCGACGGTTTGGGTGAGAAGACGCGCCTTGGGCAGGTCCAGGCTTTTTGCAAGGGTTTCCAGTTTGTTCGGATCGATGTCGAGCAGCGCGAGATTGGCCCCGTGGGAAGCCAAGGCGCGTGCCAGGGTGGACCCCAGCCCACCGGTCGCGCCGGTGATGACTGCGAGACGATTTTCGAGGGACATTCTTATTTCCTCCTGAATAGAAACCCCGGCGTACAGTAACCGCCGGGGATACTCCTGGGTCAGGCCAGATAAAGCTTGTTGATGAGTTCGACCTGCTTGTCATTCATGCCTTCGAGGACGGGCGGATCAGCCTGCTCCGGGAAGTGTTCCTTGCCCGAGAAATCGATCAAGTGGCCGGATTTGGCGGCCTTGGTCTCCAAGTAGAAGCGGTTGTACTGGTTGGGCTGCATGATGTGGGGGATGCGCCCGTTGACCCTTACGCCGTTTTTGGTCAGGTCTTCGATCTTTTTGGGGTTGTTGGTGATCAACTGAATGGATTTGACCTTCAATGACTCGAGCATATGGGCGGCCACGCTGTAATCGCGCTCGTCGTCCCGGAAGCCCAGGGCGATGTTGGCTTCGACGGTGTCATAGCCGTGTTCCTGCAGGCCATAGGCGCGGATCTTGTTGATCAGCCCGATGCCGCGGCCTTCCTGGCGCATATAGAGCAGGATGCCCTTGTCCATCTTGCCGATCATGCGCAGGGCTGATTCGAGCTGGTCACGGCAGTCGCAGCGAAGCGAGCCGATCACGTCGCCGGTCAGACATTCGGAGTGGACGCGCACCGGCACGTCCTCGGCGTTCGTAACGTCGCCGCGTACGATGGCGACATGTTCTTTATCGTCTTTGTTATTATAGAATGCCACGATGTGGAAATCCCCGAAACGGGAAGGCATTTCGGCGATGGCTGCGATCTTGACGCAAACGTGGTCCGGGCCGACGCCGTCACAGGCGTGGGCGCGACCCTCGTCGAGAAGTTCTTTGATTTGCATGTGGGTGAGTCCCATGGAATGCTCCTATGTTCGCTGAACCGGAAAAACCGGGTGATCTGTTGGATTCAAATCCCGTCCCAAAATTGCCTCGGACGGCTGGATTGTTCAGTGCTTGATGCTGTAGTGGACGAGTATCCCGCCTTCGTCGTCGAACTTTTTGACAGATTCGAGCGTCAGGCCCGGGGCCCTTTCGGGGACGAAACCGGGGCCGTCTGCCAGGGTTGGGGCGGAGGCGCCTCCGAAAAGACGGGCAGCGATGTAAATCGTCAACTCATCGACCAGGCCGAGGCGGAACAGCTCGGCGATGATCGTCCCGCCGCCCTCGACCATCAATTTGCGGATGCCCTGCTCATGGAGTGCGTTCATCACCTCACGCAGGTCAATGACCTCGTTTTCAGCCACGAAGACTTCCGCGCCTGTCTTTTCCAGGCGCTTAATCAACTTCGGGGCGGTTTTGCGGGTGGTGAAGATCAACCGCCGGGCGGGACCCTCCGTCAGGAATTTGCCATCCGGCTTCAAATCCGCCACCGAAGCGACGCCGACCTTGGCGGGATTTTCGTCCAGGTTGCGGGCCTTCCGTTTGGCCCGCAGTACGGCCGATTTCACCGTCAACTTGGGATCTTCCATGATAAGGGTCCGGCCGCCGACCATGACGGCATCGGAGGCGGCGCGCAACTCGTCCACCCGTTCCTTGTCCGCCGCGGAGGAGATGGCTGCGCCGCTCCGTTCGACCGAGTCGATCTTCCCGTCCACGGTCATGGCCACGTTTATCAGGATGTGAGGTCGATTCATGTTTTAATTCTAACCTTTCTCTCCCAGAAATAAAATAAGAGCTTTGTAAGAGATATCATTGTGGCCGGTAAACGGCCCTAAAAATCGATTCTGGTATAATTTTGCCTATCCTCGAGCAAAAAGGACCCAAAATGAAAGTCACTCCTCCTCCCACTGCACTCCCAAACATCCCCTGGGAAGACCGCCCGGCCGGTAAAAGCGACGTGGTCTGGCGATATAGCAAAAACCCGATCATCCCGCGCGACCTGATCCCCTCGTCCAACAGCATCTTCAACAGCGCGGTTGTACCGTTCAATGGGACGTTCGCCGGTGTCTTCCGCTGCGACGACAAGGCCCGCAACATGAACGTCCACCGCGGTTTCAGCCAGGATGGCTATACCTGGAAGATCGACGATGATGTGATCGAATGGATCTACGACAACCCAGATTGCTCTTATTCCCAGTACAAGTATGACCCGCGCGTCTGCTGGATCGAGGACCGCTATTATGTGATGTGGTGCAATGGCTTCCACGGTCCCACCATCGGGATCGGGTACACCTTCGATTTCGAGAAATTCCACTTCCTCGAGAATGCCCTCCTGCCGTTTAACCGCAACGGAGTGCCCTTCCCGCGAAAGATCAACGGCAAGTACGTCATGTTCAGCCGCCCGAGCGACAACGGTCATACCCCGTTTGGCGATATCTATCTGAGCATGAGCCCCGATATGGTCCATTGGGGGGAGCACCGCTTCGTGATGGGGACCAAGGGCGGCTGGCAAAGCACCAAGGTCGGCGCCGGACCGGTCCCGATCGAGACGGCCGAAGGCTGGCTGTTGTTCTACCACGGCGTGCTGACCTCCTGCAACGGCTTCGTCTATTCCTTCAGCGCGGCCCTGCTCGACCTGGACCAGCCCTGGAAAGTGATCCACCGGGGTTCGTCCTACCTGCTCTCCCCTCAAACCTATTATGAGTGCGTGGGAGACGTGCCCAACGTAGCATTCCCATGCGCCACCCTCTACGACAAACCGACCGGGCGGATCGCCATCTATTACGGCGGAGCGGACACCGTTACAGCCCTGGCCTTTTGCAAGATCGACGAAGTCCTGGATTTCCTCAAGCACAACTCGAACGTATAAAACTGGAGCCTGCGGGCAGGAAATCGATCGACGCCCTATCAACGGAGATCACGGGTATTTGTGGTCTCCGTTTTTCCTGCCAGTCCCAAGATTTAATATGGGGATCTCTTAAGCCGGTCGCCAGGGCTTCAATCTGGGTATCCAGCGCGGGACATTCTTTTTATATTCCAGGTACTCTTCCCCGAATCGTTTTGCCAATCCCGGTTCTTCCGAGTAAATAAAGTAGAGGGTGTTGAGGATGAAGTTGAAGATTGCGAGGAGCGCAATTCCATAGGATGCAAACAGAACCGCTTCACCGAGCTGTAAGATAATAAGACTTAAAATCATCGGGTTTCTTACGTAGCCGTACAGGCTCACGACGATCAATTTCCTGGTGGGATCCCAGGGCATGATCGTTCCATCGCCAATCAAGATGAACATCCGGATTGTCGCGATGACCAAAGCAAGGCCGCCGAGACAAATCAGCAGACCGGCGACTAGAAGAATGACGGATGGATTAATCGCTGGGTGAACTCGGATATGATGTTCATACAGAAGAATCAATAAGGGAAATACAAAACCCACGAGTATTGGTGCGATGAAAGAACCCAGGTGCTTCAAGATGCTCTTCATGGATGTTTATTGGCTTGGATGAGTTGAGTATGTGATACGCCTGTATTGGGGAGCGGTTCACCGCTCTCCTGCAAATAAAATAAGAGATCCGCCCTCTCGAAATGGGAGATGTTCTTCAAGATCGGCTCGCTAAATTGAAGGCGCACATCTTGAACGATCTGCTCGGTCGTTGCATCGTTGGTAATTCTGGCCACGAATTGCCTGGCTGCATCGAAGAGGGTTGGCAGCGCTGTCTGTGTTCTTGAAAGAGTAAGGGTGGTCAGATCCAGCAGGGATTCGGGGTGGATAGCGACCTGCCAACCATGCTGGCTGGCGACGGATTGCAATTCAGTCAGGAAGGCGTCTGCCATGATGCCTCCCCCTTCGGCGAGCATGCGATTGTAAAACCGTTTGATAAATGCTAGGTAGTATTGCAAAAGTAGCTGTTTAATATCCTCTTCGACTTTTTGCCTCGTCCCGGTGACGCTGAGGAGGGAATTCACTTCACCCCTTTGGTAATCGGTCAGATATCCGTCCAGGGAATAATCTTCATGATACATCCGCAGGAGGAGAATGACCCCGGAATATTCCTCCTGCGGATCATTGACGATGACCCCGGATACCCAGGCTTGTTTTTGCCCCCAACGACTCGTTACGAAAATGTCCTTTTCTTTCAACAGTTTGTTGGCCTTGAGAGTTCGTAACAAACTCTCTGCCTCATCCGGAGGAATCCCGAGTATTTCTTTGATCGATTTTCCGTCCACAGTTTCGATTGGGAAAACGACCGTGAAGTTTCGGCTGACGTTGACGACGGTGTCATCTGCCTTGGTAAAAACAAGGATATGAGTGTTCGGGATCAGATTCAGCGTTCCGGCATCGTCAGTGACAGGGTAGGCGCGATGGATCAACTGGACGTCACGCACGATGAACAAGCCGATCAGCCAGAATAGATACCCCAGGTTGTAAGGCACATCCACTAAAATATTAAAGAGAAGATTGACCTGTCCACCGGGATTGTAAAGATTGGCTGTTGTGGTGAAAGAGAAAAGCAAGTTCGATAGGGAATGAAGGAGGAATCCCGCTGAAAGCCAGCCCCAGGCCCGTCCGTACATCCCTTGCTGGTAAACGAAGAGGATTTGGAATACCAAGATCAAAAGAACGAGATCCACGACGGGGTAGAGTATGTTCAGGATGCTTTCGAGAACGGCCGCCGGATCGTTTTCCCGAATGATCGGGATGAGGACGAAGAAGATCGTTGCCCCCAGCGAGACCAGAATGGATGCCAAAATCCCTGCCGTCTGCATGGAGCTGATGCGCTGTGGCAGCCTGCGGACACGCGTCAGAAGTGCAACGAACATGGGGATGTAGCCTACGAGCCAGAAAAAATCAGCCCAGGAGGGATAAGGCACATTCTGGCCAAGCAAGGAAGCAAATCCCCACCAGAATTCAGCAATCGTCCAGAATAACCACCCGACCGTCAAACCCAACCAGAGAAGGCGGTTTTGATCCCCGACGACCGGCTGGCGCCACATAAGCAATGCCAGCAGGGTAACCCCCAGGGCGAGCGGAATAGCCAGATTATCATTTACGCTGACGACAAAATTATTCCCCCCGATCCTGAAGACAAGGATAAGGAGATAAATTGCGATCAAAAAAACAACCCCGGCCTTTTTCCAGTTCATTTCGATTCGATTGACGATGGGTCGAGAAGTCATTTCGAGGCCCTCACGATTTCATCTGCGCCATTCCATCGACGGAGAAACTGAACGCAGCTGGGATGGACGAACCTTCACTCAATATTAGCATGATATGTATTGGAGCACATCCGGTTTTTCGTTACACAGCCTGCCGGGATTTTATATGTTTGCCTTTTCAAAATGCGAAACACTTCTCAATACAGGCTCTTCGAAGTGCGAACGTACATTTTGAACGATCAAATCAGCCGTTTCTTCATCCGTGATCCTGATAACGAAATGCCTGGCCGTTTCGAATATGATGGGCAATGCCACCCTGGTGGTCGACAGCGACAAGACGGAGATATCCAGCAAGGTTCTGGGCTGAAATAATATCGGCCAGCCATGCTGCCGGGCAACGGATTTCATTTCAGTCAAGAATCCGTCTGCCATAATACCGCCGCCTTCGGCGATGATCCGGTTATAGAAACGCTTGAGAAAGGCAAGGTAATAATTTAGGAGGAGTTCTTTGATCTCCTCTTCGTCCTTCTCCCTTGTTCCAGTGAGGGTTAGCAGCGAATTCATCACTCCGCGTTGATAGGCAGTCAGCAATTCATCCAGCGCGTAATCCTCAGTGAACATGCGTATCAGAAGAATTATCCCTGAATAGGTCCTAGAAGGATCCTGGGTCGTTATCCCGGAAATCCAGGCTTCTCTCTGCCCCCACCGACTCGAAACGACGATTTGTCGTTCCTTCAAAATATTGTCCGCTTTCAGGACTTGCAAGATGCTGTCTGCTTCGTCCGAGGCAATTCCGAGTGTCTGCTGGATCGTTTTTCCGTTCGCCGTTTCCAGAGAGAAGGCGATCGTGAAATTTCGACTGACGTTAATGACAGTGTCGTCGGCTTTTGTGAACACGAGGATATGGGTGTTCGGAACCAGTTTCAGGAGGGGGTGTGTGTCAACATCCTGGATGATCCGATGATTGATTTGGACATCGCGCACGATGAACAACCCGATCAGCCAGCACAGGTAACTCAGGTTATAAGGGACGTCAATGCCGATCGTGCTGAGAAGGGTGGCATGTCCATTCGGGTAAAAGAGATTGTTCGTAGTCGCGTAGGAAAAAACCAGGTTCGATATCGCCTGGACAACAAATCCCGCCGAGAGCCAGCCCCAAGCCCGTCCGTAGATCCCTTGCTGGTAAATGAATAGGATCCGCAATACCAGGATCAGGAGAAGCATATCCATGATTGGGTAGGTTATATTGAGTACATTCTCCAAGGCGACAACCGGTCTGTTCGCTCGTATCATGGGAATAAGTACGAAGAAGATTGTCGAAGCCAAGGTGGCAAGGATGGAACCCCAGATCCCGGCCCGTTGCAGGGAGCTTATCTTGCGAGGCAATGTGCGGAAACGGACCAGGATGGCAATGTACAATGGAATGAAACCGGCCGCCCAGAAAAAATCGGCCCCCGACGGATAAGGAATATCCTTACGGACAAGGGCGGCAATTCCCCACCAGAATTCGGCGATCGTCCATAGCGCCCAGCCGATGGTCAAGCCTGCCCAATAGATGCGATTTTGGCCACGCGGCGCTAACTGCCGCCATGACATGAACGCCAGGATGGTAATCCAGAGCGCCAGCGGATCGGAAAGATTATTATTTAGAGTAAGAACAAAAGCGTCTCCCCCTATATGAAATATATTGATCGCAATATAAACGATCACCAGGCAAATAATGCCGATTTGTTTCCAACTCGCCTTGAGTTGCTCGATGAAAGGCTTCCCCATCATTTTGGTCCCATGCTAATGTTGCCCGGTGTATATTCTTCTTATCAACCGCCTAAAGGATTGATTCGTGGGTTCAAAAGAAAATCCTTCATTCAGGATTTCTGATCATCCAAATTATCTTAGCACGTTTTGCATCCAAGTGTACTGAACAATCATGTTAGTCTGGATGACATGCGGCATGAATCCTGGCGATGGCTCATTTCTTCCGCAGGGAATTTTTTTCGTCCGAGGTCAGGAATGCCACTTCCAATGCATTGGCTTGCGCCTGGCGAATCTGGCTTTCCAGGAGACCCGCTTTGGGCGCTGCCCAAGTGTATTCGTACGGCAGGTCGATCCCGCTGATCCCAGGGTCGTCGGTATTGATGGTCGCCAGCAGGCCTTTTTCGAGGAATTGCTTCAATGGATGGCTGGGGTAACTCGCCACACAGCTGGTTTGCACGTTGCTCGTCAGGCAGGATTCGATCCCGATCTTGTTTTCGAGCATGAAGGTCAGCAAGTCGGGATCTTCGATGGCCCGCAGGGCGTGACCGATCCTTTCGGCCCTCAGCCCGATGACGGCTTCCCACACCGATTCCGGCCCAGCCGTCTCCCCGGCGTGGACGGTTATATGCCAGTTGGCATTCCTGGCGCGGCGGAAATGCTCCCGGAACCACTTGGCGGGAAAATTAGCTTCGTCGCCAGCCAGGTCGAGGGCGCAGATCCGGTCGCTCTGGGTCAGCAAGGCGCCCAGTTCCTTCGCAGCCACGTTTGGGCCATATGTCCGGCTGAGTATCCCGATCAGGTTGACCTTGATCCCGAATTCCCGCTGGCCGGCTGCCACCCCGTCGATTACGGCCTCGACGACCCCAACCGGATCAAGGTGGTGGGCTTCCGCCATGAACCAAGGACTGAAACGCAACTCGATGTAGTCGATGCCGTCCTTTTTTGCGTCTTCCACATTTTCAAAAGCAATCCGGTGGATGGCTTTGTAATCCACCATAACCCCCACCTGCCATTTGAACTTGGCGATGAAAGCCATTACCCCTGGCTGGGGTTCCGCTACCTGGACGTAAGGTTGCAGTGCATCCAGGTCATGAGCTGGCAGGCCGAGATTGTGCTCTTGGCCAAGGTCAAGAATCGTCTCCAGCCGGACGTTCCCGTCCAGATGGCGGTGCAATTCAACCAGGGGGAGGTCGTGGTCGATCAAGGCGCGGTCGGATCAGAATGAAAAGGAGTTGTCGAGGGTCCCGTACTTTTCAGCGATGTGTTTGACAATTTCGGCATCTTCGGGAGTTATGTTGATAATCTGGAACCCCGCATTGAAAAGATAAGGTTGGATGGCATCCGGGCGGCACCATTTACTGCGGGCATCGAAAACAATGAACGCTTTTGTGGCTAATTCTTCCATGAGGTCGAGACGAAAATTGAAATTCTGGTTGACCGCGATGGGCTCCTTGCAGTCCAACATCAGGCCGGAGGGGGTGATGTCGACCAGATGGCCCATTACCTGCTGAGTTTCATTATCTATGATCGGCAGATAATACGATAAATTCCGTCTTTTCAACCTTCGCCGTTCTTGAGGGGTGGGTTTCGCCATTCGAGTGTCCTTGCTCCAGGTCGGCCAAGTATTGAGAAATAATCGATAAGGACGAATGTCGTGCCGCGGTCTGGGCAGTTTCGAGGCCTGGGCCAGTTCCGATTATAAAGGATAGAGATGGATGATCACGTGCCTATCGGAGAGCTTTTCCAGTTCCCGAGGGTCGGGCTTCCCGTCTTTCCCAGATGGGATTTGATAATACTTTGCATAGCCGGGGTATTGAGCAAAGTATTCCTGTAGGTTGGATTGTACGGCTTCGGGCGCCTCCAGCAGCTCTGCACGGACCCGGCTGCGTTTTCCCGCTCTCCGCAACCAGGCAGGACGCGCCTCCCTGAGATTGCGCCACCAGGTGCGATCTCTCAGGCTGATGACGGTCAGGACGCCGCCAACCGTCGCCACATTGATCGGCGTGGTAATGGGTTTTCCGGTTTTCCGTCCCGTAACGGTTATGACAGCAAAGCTGTTTCCGAGAATTGAATGAAATGGCGAGTTGACCAACGCTTTGATGAAGAAATTTCCAAGCAATGATGGCATGCCATTCACTCCAGACGGTTTTCCCTGAATCCAAATTCCTTGATGATCCGCCGGATGATCTTGATGTCTTCCGGCTGGATTTCCTGAATTTCCAGGCCACAGTTATAAAGATGGGGAGCGACGTCCTGTTCGCACCAGATGGTGCGGGCGGTGAAATCCATGAAGGGTTTTTCCGCCACCTCCACGGTCAATTCCATCCGCAAGTGCAGGGTCTTCCCCACCTCGACCGGATCTTCAGTGAGGATCATCGCGCCTTCGGGTGTGATATCCACCAGGTTCCCGATTTGCTGGCGCGAGTCGCCATCATAGATACGCATGTAGTAAAGCAAGTAGCGACGTCGAGTCTTCCGCTTATCCTTCATGGTACCTTCCTGTTGGGTTAAGTATACATCTTTTTTCGATGGCTTTGTTGGTCAGACAGGATGATCGACACTGTTCCGGGCTCCCGGGATGCACTATACTCGAATCGATGTTGGCGAGATGGAGAAGATTCAATGTGTGAGTTCTGCACCCAGCATGGCGAAGGCAAGAAGTGGTATCTGCGCCTGGAAAATTATTCGCAAGACCTGCTCGATCAGGACAAGCGACGTGAGTACATCGCCGATTTCCTCAATGGTTTCGAGCGGCGAATTCCTCCGGCGGTCGAGACGATGGAAACCCTCTCCCGGACGCCCCTCTCCGGGGCAATGCACTGGTACCTGACCCGCCAACAAAAAAAGGACCACTTCGGACAGGTCGTACTGGTCGAGGATGTCGAGAAGATCCTGGGAATGGCGGCCGGGGTGATCCGGCTGCCATGTGTCTGCCGGAAAGTGACGACCGGGAACCAGAACGCCCGTTATTGTTACGGCCTGTCGCTTGACCAGCGCCTGAGGGATGCAGTGAACGACTCATTCAACCTTGAAATCCTCTCCCCGGACCAGGCTCTGGAATCGATCCGCAAACTCGACCGGGAAGGCCTGGTCCATTCCGTCTGGACATTCAAGACGCCTTTCATCGGCGGCCTGTGCAATTGTGACCAGGATTGCATGGCCTATCGCGTGACCCATGAAAGACGCTACTTTCAGAACATGTTCCGCGGCGAGCAAATTGCCGCAATCGATTTGCAAACCTGTAATGGCTGCAAAGTCTGCATCCGGCAGTGCCAGTTTGGGGCGATGCGTTATTCGGCCGCGAATAAGAAGGTGCTGGTGGACGCGCGCGCCTGTTACGGATGCGGGGTCTGCCGGGCGGCCTGTCATAAGGGGGCAATTGCCATGCTGCCTCGCCAGGCGGACCCAGTGGCCGCTTCGATCTGGTAATTTACTGGCCTGTCAGTCCATTTCGTCCGCTGTGAAGGCCGTCCGTCGGCATTTTGTGGGGTAAACGTAGGAATCTTCGGGCCACTCTTATATATAATGGGCTCGCTCAGCATTGAGGAGGTCCATGAAGACAAGAATGCTGGTCGGGGTCTTTTTATTCAGCCTGATGACTGCATGTGGGGGGATAGATGGATCGCCAACTTCAACGCCAACACCGATGCCCATACCGACGAATACGCCACAGCCCACAACGCCGCCGCGTGCCCTGGAGGTGGTCTATGTTCGGGACGGCAATATCTGGCTGTGGGTGGAGGGTGCAGGGAATTCGGCTCTGACGACCGTCGGCGGCGTCAGCGAGGTCAGGATTTCAGAGGATGGGGTTTGGATCGCCTATCTGCAGAACGACCAATTATGGCTGACCCGCCCGGATATTGCGCCTTCTCCGAATCCCTCGGAATATCCGAAACTGCTGGTCTCGGCAGAATCCAGGATCGTCCAATTCGATTTCGATCCGCAGAGCAAAAACATCTATTTCACGGCGTTCATCAACGGAGTAGCCGGCGGGCTGGATTTGTTCAGGATCAGGGTCGACCTGCCCCTGCCGGTCAGGGTGGTCGGTCCGGGCTTGGGCGGGAATTACCACATTTCCCCGGATGGGCAGTGCCTGGCCATCACGCGGCCCAACCAGCTGGACCTGTGGTGCCAGCCCGATCCCCAGCCCAGGCGGGTCTTCGAATTCGCCTATGAGTGCGGATTCGGCGTTCAGACAGGACCCGATATTCGCTGGACAGCGGCTTCGGACGGTTTTTACGTCGTCGCCCCGGTTTGCGATGACAATACCCTCCACGGCAGGGAAAGGCTTTATTTCGTCCCTCGCAACGGGACGGCTCCGCAGGTGAAGGCGGAGTTCGTCGGCTGGACATACGACCCGGTTTTCATCGCCCCGGATGGGACCCATCTTGCCAGCCTGATCGACTATGGGGATTTGAAGAGTCTGCACATCATCGGGGTGAATGGAAGCGATGCCACCTACATCTCCTTGCCATCCGACGATATTACTTTCCGGGGCTGGGCCACGGACAGCCGTCACTTCATCGTCTGGCTCAAGCAGAGCATGTTGTATAACAGTTTCACCGGCCCACTGATTGCCAGCCTGGACGAGATGCCCGTGCCGCTCCTTACGGAAGATCTCGACACAACCCTGCCGGGGCCGACGATCTCGGATGTGAACTGGGTGAGCGACAGCAGGTTCCTCTTCCTTCGCGACGGGTTGTGGATCGAGACTCTCAAGTCGACCATGGTCCCGATCGACGCCACGCCGGGCGCCCGGATCGCCTCCTACGATTTTTCACCCAAACCGGGCCCATAGCCTCTCCCGCCTCCGCTCGGCTGCCTTCCGGATTGATGGACGAAGATCGGTCAATCGAATGTAAAATAGATTCGTCCGTACTGTTACCAACCTGGATCGCCGAGAGGTGTCTATGAAAACACGCGCTGTGATCATGGCCGGTGGCGAGGGTTCCCGTTTGAGCGTCCTGACTGCCAAACGGACCAAGCCGGCGGTGCCGTTTGCCGGAAAATATCGCATCATCGATTTCACCCTGTCCAATTGCGTCAATTCCGGGGTCTTCGACGTGATGATCCTGGCCCAGTACCGGCCGCATTCGTTGATCGGCCACATCGGCGCCGGCGGTCCGTGGGACCTGAACCGCGATTTCACCGGCGGGGTCCGGATCCTGACGCCCTATACCAACCGTTCGGGCGCGGACTGGTTCCTCGGCACCGCGGACGCCGTCCAGCAGAATTTTTCCTTTATCAAGGAATCCGGACCCGACCAGCTGCTCATCCTCTCCGGCGATCACGTCTATGCCATGGATTACGATGCCCTCCTGACCTTCCACCACGACTACCAGGCCGACCTGACCATGGCGACCATCCGGGTGCCGGAGGCGGAGGCCTCCCGTTTCGGGATCGTCGGTGTCGAAAAAGATTACCGGGTCAGCTCATTCATCGAAAAGCCGGCCCGTCCGTCCTCCAACCTGGTCAATATGGGAGTGTACGTCTTCAACCTGGAGACCCTCGACCGGGCGCTCTGGGAAGACCACCTGAATGCCGCTTCCTCCCACGATTTCGGCAAGGACATCATCCCGCGGATCATTGCGGCGGGGAAAAGGGTTTTCGCCTTTCCCTTCTCGGGCTACTGGGTGGACGTGGGCACCTACCAGTCTTATTGGCAGGCGCACATGGACCTCCTGGCCGACCCGCCTCCGCTCGATCTGACCGATCGCAAGTGGGTCACCCATACCCGCACCGAGGAGCGCCCGCCGATGCGCATTGCCAGGAATGCGCTGGTGGAGAATTCGATGATCTGCGATGGCGTCATCATCGAAGCAGGCGCGAGGATTCATAACAGCGTCCTCTCGCCGGGCGTGGTGGTCCGGAGCGGCGCGCGGGTTTCCCAATCCGTGGTCCTGACGGACACGGTGATCGGGAAGGACGTCCACCTGTCGCGCGCCATCATCGACAAACATGTCGTGTTGAGCGACGGCGCCCGGGTGGGCGCATCTTCCCCCAAAGCGGAGCTCGCTGTCATCGGGAAGAATGCCTGGGTGCCGGAAGGCTGTTTAGTTAAACCGGGCGCGACCATCGGCACGGATGTGGTCGCTGCGGACTACTCCGGGCCGGTGGTAAAATCTGGGGAAATCCTGCAGACGAAACGACAACCTTATGAAATTTAACCGTTCTTCCGGTGTTCTCCTTCATCCCACCAGCCTGCCAGGTCCTTATGGGATCGGCGATCTCGGCCCGGCGGCGTATCGTTGGGTGGATTGGCTGGCCGCCAGTGGCTGCAAGCTCTGGCAGGTCTTGCCCCTCGGGCCCACGGGATATGGCGACTCGCCTTACCAGTGTTTCTCGGCTTTCGCCGGGAATCCTTATATGGTCAGCCCGGAGTCGCTCCTCGACCTGG
Source organism: Anaerolineales bacterium (assembly GCA_035506155.1). Classification (GTDB taxonomy): domain Bacteria; phylum Chloroflexota; class Anaerolineae; order Anaerolineales; family Villigracilaceae; genus UBA877. The sequence goes on along the minus strand of DATJPX010000020.1, from coordinate 30,158 downwards.
GCCTGCTGGCCCCTTCCGACTTGGCGGATATGCCGGCCTGGGAGCCGCGGCGGGCGGATTTCGGCCTGCTCTATCAATGGAAACCGGCTTTGCTGGCCAAGGCTTACGCCCGCTACCTGGCAGACCCTGAACTCCTGCGGACTGAATTCGAGGCTTTCCTGGCTGCCAGCTCCGCCTGGCTGGACGATTTCGCCCTCTTCATGGCCTTGAAGGAAGTCCACGGCGGCGGTCCCTGGGACCAGTGGCCCGAACCTTTGCGCCGGCGGGAACCGGCTGCCCTTGAAGAAGCCCGAAAAAACCTGGCCGAACGTATCTCCCTTTTCTCTTTCAGCCAGTTCCTCTTTTTCCGCGAATGGCAAGCCCTGAAAGAGTATGCCAATGGACGCGGCTTGCAGATCATCGGCGACATCCCGCTTTTCGTTGCGTACGACTCCTCGGACGTCTGGGCAAACCCGGATTTGTTCTATCTTGACCAAGCCGGCAAGCCGACCGTTGTGGCGGGCGTCCCACCGGATTATTTTTCGCTGACCGGCCAGCTGTGGGGCAACCCGCTCTATCGTTGGGAGGTTCACAAGGCCGGCGGCTATGCCTGGTGGATTGAGCGTATCCGCGCCTCGCTCAGCCTGGTGGACATCATCCGCATCGACCATTTCCGCGGCTTCGCGGCCTATTGGGAGATTCCGGCCGGCGGCCCGACGGCCGAAACGGGACGCTGGGTCCCGGGTCCCGGGGCGGACTTTTTCAAGGTCGTCCAATCCGGCCTGGGGGACCTGCCGATCATCGCCGAGGACTTGGGCGTAATTACGCCCGATGTAGTCGCCCTGCGCGACCAGTTCAACCTGCCAGGGATGAAGATCCTGCAGTTTGCCTTTTCCGGGCCGGATAACGTCTTCCTGCCGCACCTTTACCGGCAGAATTGCGTCGTCTACACCGGCACACACGACAACGACACCAGCCTGGGCTGGTACGAATCCGCCCCTGAAAGCGAAAAGGACTTTGCCCGCCGCTACCTGCGGGTGGATGGCCGTGACTTCCCCTGGGACCTGATCCGGGCTGGCTGGGGCTCCACGGCGGTCTTTGCCTTGGCTCCCATGCAGGACCTCCTTGGCTTGGGGACCGAGGCGCGCATGAACTATCCTTCCCGCCTGGGAGGAAACTGGGAATGGCGCATGACCGAAGATGCCTTGGGTGGCGAGTTGCAGGGGAGGATCAGGGAACTGAATTGGATCTTTTTACGTTGAATCGAATCTAACCGATGCCCCCGGTCATCTTGAACCGGGGGCAGTTTTATTCTTACGAGACTGTGGGGAGGCAATCCGCTAATTGGGCGAGTTCAGGTATTGGAAGAAGCCCTGGATGAATTGGATGGCCCCGAAGATGATCGCACCCCAGGTCACGAAATACGTTCCACCCCCGCTCGCGGCGGCCGCAGAATAGGTGCCCACGGTGACGATGATTCCACCGATGAACCACAAGGCGCCGTAGACCATATTCTTCTTCCCCATTGATTTCGTGACCACCTGGGCGGTAACGACCTTGGTCTTTCCGTCGATGTATCCTTCCGCCCCGGACAGGTCACGGATCTTGATCCAGGCCTGACCGTCCTGGTTGATGACTTCGTTCAGGTAGAATTTGGTCTTCTTCTTGTACTTGGCCTTCACAACGGAGAACGTCGACGGCTCGGAGTAGACGGTCACCTCGTTTTGCTGCAGGGTGGCGAGTTTGATGGTGTAGACCTTGGTTCCACCCGGCACGAAGCCTTTTACCCCGTTCGCGAGTGTGGCTTCCACCCAGGATGCCCCGCTTTTCTTCTTCACCCCTCCCAGCTCGATCTCCGTCCCGATCGGAAGTTCCGTGAGGGCCGGCGTATTCAAGTCCTGGGTGCTGTAAAGCCTGGCAGGCTCCGTGATGATTCTGGCTTTCATGATAATCCTCCTCCTGATGAGATGTTCATGCAATTGTGTATAGCATAGGGTTTTTCCCCGCCCATGTCAACAACAATTGCATTGCAGTGTCAGGCGAGCGCCATCCTGACGGCTTCCTCGGCATGGATGGTCGTCGTGTCGAAGAGAGGCATATCCGTGTGCTTCTGCTGGACGAGCATGACGATCTCCGTGCAGCCTTCGATGATCCCTTCTGCGCCCTGTCCTTTCAGCCCGTCGATGATGCGCAGGAATTCCCGGCGGGATGCGTCCCGGACTTGGCCCAGGACCAATTCTTCGTAGATGACCCGGTGAACGAGTTGCCGGTCCCCGGGAGGCGGAACGAGGACGCGCAGCCCATGCTTTTCGCTCAGCCGTCCGGCATAGAAATCCTGCTCCATGGTGAAGCGCGTCCCAAGCAGGCCGATCGTCTGGAATCCCTTTTCTTTAATCCGTCCGGCGGTTGCATCGGCAATGTGCAGGATCGGGATGGAAATGGCTTGTTCGATCTGCGGAACGACTTTGTGCATGGTGTTGGTGCAGATGACCAGGAAATCCGCCCCGGCGCTTTCCACCTCCCGGGCGACCCGGGCGAGGGCTTCTCCGGCTCGATCCCACTCGTTTTGCCGCTGGAGCAGCTCGATCTCGTGGAAGTCTACGCTGGCCATGACGAGCCGGGCGGAGTGCAGGCCTCCCAGCTTCTCTTTGATTCCTTCGTTCACCAGGCGGTAGTAGAGCGCGCTGCTTTCCCAGCTCATCCCGCCAATCATGCCGATTGTTTTCATAATCGATTTTCTCCATTCATTCCGGGTTGCTGCCGCGCGCCGCCAGCCAAATGCCGGCCAGGATCAGGATCCCGCCGCCGACCTTCAGCCAGCCGGGCGCCTCGCCCAAGATCAGGTACGCCAGGATCGTCGAGCCGACCGGTTCGCCGAGCAGGGTCACTGAGACGAAGGAGGCTGGCAGGTATTTTAATGCCCAGTTGAATGTGGAATGCCCGAACAGCTGCGGGACCAGGGCCAGCAGGACGAACCACAAGTACACCACCGGACGGTAGCCCAGGGGGCTTTCCCTCGTTCCGAACATGATGGCGATCAGCACGACGGCAGCCATCCCGTAAACCACGAAGATGTAGGGGACGAGGCTCATTTTTGCGCGCAGCTTGCGCCCCACCAGCAGGTAGCCGGCCGCCATCCACGCCCCGGCCAGGGCCAGGAGATCGCCCAGGAAAGCCGTCCCGGCCAGGAAGTTGTGCAGCGAGGGGCAGGCGAGGCGCCCGGCGGACCAGGTGCAGGCGTCGCTGAGGCTGACCACGATCCCGCCGGCGAGTGCCAGGACCAGCCCGATCAGCGTCCCGGCCCCGATTTTTTCGCGCAACACCACGGGGGCGAAGAGCGCCACCCACAGCGGGGTGGTGGTCACCAGGACGACCGAGCTGGCCACGCTGGTGTATTGGAGCGAGGTGATCCAGGAGGCGAAATGCAGGGCCAGGAATGTCCCCGAGAGCAGCGCCAGCAGCCACTCCCTGCGCGACAGGCCGCGCAGCTCGGCGCGGTGGCGCGTCAGGGCGAAAGGCGCCAGCCCGAGGGCGGCCAGGGACAGACGGGCCGCCGCGATGACGATCGACGGTGCCCCCTCGTTTTGGGCGAAGCGGATGAAGATCGAGGCGGTGGACACGGCCGCGATCCCGGCCAGCAGACCCAGGGTCAATGTGGCGGGGCGGCGTGGGGAGGTGGTCGTCATCCGTCCGAGTATACTGCCGGGGCACCTGAATGTAAACAATTTGTTAGAAATCCGTCCCCAAACTTGACTTTCGGATTCCTAAAGAATATAATAAAGATGATAAATATCATAAATAATCCATTGCCATTCTAAGGAGAAAACTCATGGCTTTTCAACTTGCACCCCTTCCGTACGGTTATGATGCCCTCGAACCCTTCATTGATACGATGACGATGCAGATCCATCATGACAAGCATCACGCCGCCTATGTCAACAACCTCAACGCGGCAATCGAGAAACACCCCGAACTCGGCAGTAAATCTGTCGAGGCGCTCCTCTCGGACCTGAACGCTGTCCCCGAAGATATCCGCATGGCTGTCCGTAATCACGGCGGCGGGACCCTTAACCACAATATTTTCTGGGAGATCATGGGGCCGAAGGCTGGCGGGGAGCCGAAGGGTGCCCTGGCCAAAGCCATCGATGCCAGCTTCGGGAATTTCGCCAATTTCAAGACCGAGTTCGAGAAGGCCGCCACCGGCCGTTTCGGGTCCGGCTGGGCTTGGCTGGTCAAGAAGGGCAGTGGGCTGGCCATCCTCTCGACCGCCAACCAGGATTCGCCCCTCTCGGAGGGCGCGGCTCCGGTCCTCGCCCTGGACGTCTGGGAGCACGCCTACTACCTGAAATATCAGAACCGCCGGCCCGAGTACATCACCAACTGGTGGAACGTGGTCAACTGGGAAGCAGTTGCAGCTCGATTTTCGGCCAAGTAAGACTTGCCAAGACTCTTCCAGCGTACGGCGGGGTAACTCCCGCCGTATTTTTTTAACCTCCCGGCGCGGCAGATTAGACTTTGATAAGATTAAGCCGGGCAGTGGATAGATTAATTGCGGAAATCAGGCAAGATAGATATAATATATCCATCTTGTTCTTATTTCAGCTGTAGGAGGATTGAAATGACCCATATCATCACCAGCTTGTGCGTTCGCGACCGCGGCTGTATCGAGGTCTGTCCTGTGGATTGCATCGTCCCGGGTGAACCGGTGGCCGAATGGCCCTGGATGTACATCGATCCGGATACCTGCATCGACTGCGGCGCCTGCATTCCGGAATGTCCTTTCAATGCGATCTTCCCTGAGGATGAGGTCCCGGAAGCTTATTCTGCCAAGGGTTCGGAATTCGTCAGCAAGGTTGGCTTGACTGGCCATTACGAAGGCAGCAACCACCATGGGACGAAGGTCGTTCTGGAGACCACCCGCAAGCTGGCCGCTGGCGAGACCGTCAACCTGCGCGACGACATCCAGGCCAATTACGATTTCTTCAAGACTGGTCCGGGCTACGGAGCCAAAGACCAGGATAATGGCATGTAAGCAGATTTTCGGATGCCCGGTGTCCTCGACAGGCACCGGGCGTCTTTTTTTAACCGGGGTATAATCGCTTTGAAAGGAGGAGAAGGTGAAGCATCGATACTGGACGATCCCGGCGATCCTGGTCATTTTCCTGGCGTCTTGCGCGCCGGCGGCACCCACAGCGACAGCCCCTGCACCGACTCTGGCGCCGGCCACGGCCGCGCCCAGCCCCCAGGAAACCCCGACCCCGGCGATCCATCCCCTGACGATCTGCGCCGGCAGCGAGCCGTCAGACCTTTTCCTCTATAACGACATGACCTACGTCAAGAAGGCCATCCTCTCGGCCCTGTATGATGGACCGATCGATGTGGTCGATTACGGATTCCAGCCGGTCATCCTGACCAAACTTCCCTCCCTGGCGGATGGCGATGCCGTCATCGCACCCGTCCAGGTGCAGGAAGGCGACCAGGTCATCGACGACTCGGGAGCCTTATCCGCCCTCCAGCCTGGTGTGACCATCCGTCCGGCCGGATGCAACAGCTCGGACTGCGCCGTCCCGTACCAGGGCGGGACGATCCAGATGGACCACCTCCAGGCCACCTTCCACATGCGTCCGGGGGTCGAATGGACCGATGGCGCCCCGGTCAACGCGGCCGATTCGGTTTACAGTTATCAGGTCGCCACGTCGCCGGATACGCTTTATGGGAACAACGGGTTGATTTCGGGCAGCGCCGAGAGCGTGAGCGGCACCGCCAGCTATGCAGCCCTGGACGACCTGACCACCCAGTGGACCGGCCTGCCCGGTTTCATGGATCCGAACTACCAGACCGATTTCTTCATCCCGCTTCCCCAGCACCAGCTTTCCCATTACACCGTTGCCGAGCTCTCCGAGGCCAACGAAGTCCTCTTCGCTCCTCTTGGGTGGGGCGCGTACCAGGTGACCGGATGGGACCAGGGGAAACAGATGACCCTCGAGCCCAATCCCCATTACTTCCGCACGGCCGAAGGCCTGCCGTTCTTCAACCAGCTGACCATCCGATTCGTCGGAAATGACGGGGCTGCCAACCTGGCGGCCTTCAGCGGCGGCCAGTGCGATATCCTGCTCCAGGATGCCCTGCCGGCTACGCCGGACGCGACGATGCTGGACCTGGTCAATCAGGGCACGGCGAGGATCTATGCCGATCCGCAGCCGGTTTTCGAGCATCTGACCTTCGACCTGACACCGCTGGACCCGGCCGCCCCGAACATTTTCAAGGACCCGCAGATGCGCAAAGCCCTGGCAGCCTGCGTGGATCGGAACTCCCTGACGAAGTCGGTGTACGCCGGGCTGGTCCCGCCGCTCGACCTGGTCCTGCCGGCCGATCATCCCTTGATGGCCGGCGCAGACCTGTCCTATCCTTTCGACCCGGCCAAGGCTGCCAGCCTGCTGGACGGCTTAGGTTGGAAGGATACAAACGGCGATGGGATCCGGGAGGCCCAGGGCGTGCCCTGGGTGCCGGATGGAACGCTGCTCCAATTTTCGTTGACGACCACCGATAGCGACCTGCGAACCCAGGTGGCCGGCCTGATTTCCGGCCAATTGAGAGCTTGCGGCATGGACGTGACCGTTGTCCAGTCCCCGGTGCGGGACTTGTTCGCCCAGAATGCCGACGCTGCCCTGGCCGGCAGGAAATTCGAGCTGGCGGAGTTGTCCTCTTCGATGGATGTGGAGACACTGTGCGGCCTGGCGGGCGGCGCCGAGGTCCCCTCCGAGTCGAACGGCTGGAGCGGGACGAACTTGAGCGGTTATTCCAATCCGCTCTTCGACCAGGCCTGCGCGACCGTCGAGCGTTCGCTGCCCGGGAGCGCGGATTACACGACCAGCCGGCAGACCGCCCTGCGAATCTTTTCCGAAGACCTGCCCGTCTTTCCCTTGTTCTACCTTTCCGGTTTTACCCTGGCCCGCGCCGGCATTGCCGGGATCCTGACCGGATTCGGCCAGTCGAGCGAGCTGCAAAACATCGAATCCTTCAAACCCGGACCATAATCCTTTAGAGGTAACCGACAAGCTTATGACCGCCAAACCCCGCATCGAGCACGATTCCCTTGGTGATGTTTCCGTTCCGGCCGGGGCGCTTTTCGGCGCCCAGACCCAGAGGGCCGTGGATAATTTCCACATATCAGGATTGAAACCCTGGCGGGCTTTCATCTGGTCGGTGGCCGTGATCAAACAAGCCGCCGCCGAAGTGAACCAGGACCTTGGCTTGTTGGACGCCGAGCGCGCCGGCGCCATCCGGCAGGCTGCCCGGGAGGTCGCGGAAGGGAAATGGGACGACCAGTTTGTCGTCGATCCCTTCCAGGCCGGCGCGGGCACCAGCCATAACATGAATGCCAACGAAGTAATCGCCAACCGGGCCACCCAACTGCTGGGCGGCGGGCTGGGCGAGTACCGCGTCCATCCGAACGACCATGTCAACATGGCCCAGTCCACCAACGACGTCATCCCCACCGCCATCCGCCTGGGCTGCCTCTGGCGTCTCGATGAGCTCTCGACGGCGCTGGCCGGCCTGGTCCAGGCCCTGACCGTCAAGGCGGGCGAGTTCGACGACGTGGTCAAATCCGGCCGGACCCACTTGCAGGATGCCGTCCCGGTCCGCCTGGGCCAGGAATTCGGCGCCTACGCCAAAGCGGTCGAACGGGACGCGGAACGCCTCCGCCGCTCTGCCGAAGGGTTGCGGCGCCTGGGGATCGGCGGCACAGCCGTCGGGTCCGGGTTGAACGCCCATCCCGAGTACCATCGGCGGATGGTCGGGAAGCTCTCCGAACTGACCGGCCTGCAACTCCTGGAATCCGACAACCTGTTCGAATCGATGCAGTCGATGGCGGACGCGGCCGATTTTTCGGCTTCCCTGCGGACCCTGGCGCTGACCCTGATCCGGGTGGCCAACGACTTTCGCCTGCTGGCCTCCGGCCCCTCCACGGGGTTGGACGAGCTGCGCCTGCCAGCGGTCCAACCCGGCTCGAGCATCATGCCCGGGAAGGTCAACCCGGTGATGGCCGAAATGCTGGACATGGCCATGTTCCATGTGGTCGGCTGCGACGCCACCGTGGCGATGGCCGTCCAGGCCGGGCAATTGGAATTGAATGTCATGATGCCGATCATCGCCCACCGCCTGTTCGAAGCCATGCAGGTGACCATCGGAGCGGTAAACGCATTTACGGAATATGCGGTGAGCGGCTTGGCGGCCAACCGGGCCAAAGCGACCGGCTGGCTGGCCCGGAATGCCATCGTGGTGACCGCCCTTAACCCGCTGATCGGTTATTCCCAGGGCGCTGCGCTCGTCAAGGAAGCCCTCGGCCACGATCGGACCATCCGGGAGGTTGCGGTGGAGAAAGCCCGCTCCGGCACGCTGAAACACCGGGATGAGGACCGCCCGGTGACCGTCGAGGAGATCGAAGCCACCCTGGACGACCTTCGCCGCCTGACCGAGGGCGGGATCGTCGGCGGCGGGGCAGGCGGATGACTTTTTTCGAGTAGGAACGGGACCATCGGGTTCTCGTCTTCCATAAGAAATCATGGAGAATTCATATGACCTTTGATCCGACCGTTTTGAGTGGTTTCACGCTGACCCTGGCAGGCTTTGCCGGGGCATTCCTGGTGGCCCTGTGGGTGGCGCTGGTCATCTGGACCTACCGGGATATCCGCGCCCGCCATCGCGATCGGCTGGTGCACATCCTGGCGGCCGTTCTGGTAGCATTGCTCAACCTGCCGGGTGTGCTGGTCTACTTGATCCTTCGCCCGGGCCGTACCCTCGAGGAGGAATACCAGCAAACCCTCGAAGAGGAGGCCCTGCTTCAATCCATCGAGGACCAGTCGGTTTGTCCCGGCTGCGAGCGACACATCAAGGATGACTGGATGGTCTGTCCGACCTGCCAGACGAAGCTGCGCAAGCCCTGCCATTCCTGCGGGCGGCTGATGGAGTTGCCCTGGAACATTTGCCCCTATTGCGGCACGCCCGCGCCCGGCATGCGCAAGGAAGGCACCACGATGGAAGAGGTCGTCCGCGGCTTGAAGGTCGAAGAGGAGCCTGACGAAAACTGAAAGCGACTCCGAAACGCAAGTTTCTTCGCATCGTCACCTGGCTGACCGGCCTGGCGTTGGTGGCTTGCGGGGTCATCCTTTTCCCGTTTTCAAAAGACAGCTTGCTCCATGATTTTCGGCTGGGAGGATACGCCTCGGCTTTTCGCCGGGTGGCCCATCCCGGCGGCACGGTCCGGGTTTCGAGCCACCAGGCGGTCGGGTTGATCTCGGGGAACGGGAATCACTGCAATTATTTCGTCGGCGAGCTGCGCCGCTACACCGGCGACCCGCAAACGATCGCCGATTTTTATGCGGCCCAAGCCGTTCCCGACCTGGGCCTGCTGTTTATCGAGAATGGGGAATTCCCGGCCCTGGGCCTGGATGAGGTCCTGCCTTATCGGCTGGACGTCCTTTCGGCCTGGCTGGATTCTCCTGCCGCACCCCGCGATCACCTGTACCTGGTCTACTTGCTCGGGATCGACCTCGATCCGGGTTGGGATATGCGCTGCCATTGAATTCAATCTTCGTGGATACTGACTTCTCATGAAAATCGACTCCATCCACCTCTATCATCTCTCCATGCCTCTCGTTGCTCCGTTCGAGACCTCCTTCGGGCGGACGACCGACCGTGAATGCATCCTGCTTTCGATCTGTTCGGAGGGACTGACCGGCTGGGGTGAATGCGCCATGGACCGCGACCCCGGCTATTCGTATGAAACCACCGGGACCGGTTGGCACATCCTGAAAGAGTTCCTCATCCCTGGGCTGCTCGGCCGGGACGTACCGGACGCGGCCGATTTCCAGCATCGGGTCGAGGGGGTGCGCGGCCACCCGCTGGCCAAGGCTGGACTGGAAATGGCCCTCTGGGATCTGATCGGTCAGCGCCTGGGGAAATCGCTCCGCGAACTGCTCGGCGGGGAGCGCCAAAAGGTCGACGTGGGCGTCTCCGTCGGCCTGCAGGCCACCCCGCAGGAGCTGGTCCGGCGGGTGGAAGTGTACCTGCAGGCCGGCTACCGGCGGATCAAGATCAAGATCAAGCCCGGCCGGGACGTGGGGGATACCCGGGCTGTCCGGACCGCTTTCCCGAAGGTCCGCCTCCAGGTGGACGCCAATTCTGCATACACGCTGGAGTCTTGCCAGGTCCTGCAGCCCCTCGACGAGCTGGACCTGCTCCTGATCGAGCAGCCCCTGAACGAAGACGACATCTGGGACCACGCCAAGCTTCAAAAACTATTCCGCACCCCGATCTGTCTGGACGAAAGCATCGTTTCACCGCGCCACGCCCGCTATGCCCTCGAGATGCAGGCTTGCGGGATCATCAACATCAAGGCCGGGCGGGTGGGCGGCTTGAGCCAGGCCGCCCTGATCCACGACCTGTGCCGGGCGCACGGCATCCCGGTCTGGTGCGGCGGGATGCTCGAGACCGGTGTGGGCCGGGCCTCCAACCTGGCCCTGGCGAGCCTGCCCGGGTTCAGCCTGCCGGGTGACATTTCCGCCTCCGATCGATACTATTTGGAGGACGTGACCCGTGAGCGATTCAAGCTCAATCCCGACAGCACCATTGACGTGCCATCCGGGGCGGGCCTGGGCGTCACGGTGGATCCGGAAATGGTAAAGAAATACAGTCGGGCTGATCTGGCCATGGAACCGGACTGATGCGAGTTCCATCCCGGACTCTGGCCCTGGCTTTCCTTTTATGCATGACGGCGTGCAGTCCGATGTGGGGAGGACCGACCGCTCCGGCGGCCTCGCCTGTCGCATCCTCCGGCCCGGCGACGCCGACGCCGTTCCAACCGGCGGAGGATACCCGGACGCCGACGCCCAGCCTGACCGAGACCCCTTCCGGGCTGACGTTGACCCGCCAGGCGACCACCTTGTGGGTCTCGCCGGCTGCCCCGGATGTGCTCCACCAGTTTGCCTTGATCTCAGGCCTGCCGCTTGCTGCCACCTCAGATACAGCAGGCGCTCGCCTGGGCGTGATCCAGCCGCAGCCTGCCAGCCCCGGTCCGCAGGACTCACTCTGGATCTATGCCCTCGTGGCCCCCTTCCCGACCATCCCCGATGGAGTGGCCTTCACCGAGCTGCAGAGCGCCTGGAAAGGCATTCCTGCCGGACCCTTCTCGGGCCGGCCGCTCTGGATGGCTGGATCCACCCTGGCGGCCTTCTCCGACCTTTGGGGGGCGCCGGCCCCGGGGGCCGTGAGCGTGGTGTCGGCCGATCAACTGGTCGATTCCGCCTGGGCAAATCGCCCGGCCTGGGGCATCGTCCCATTCGAGGCGCTCGAGCCGCGCTGGAAAGTCCTCAGCGTGGACGATCAGTCGCCGATCCACAATGACTTCAACCCGTCCGCGTATCCGTTGAAGATTGCCTTCGACCTGCAGCCGCTCCTCTTCCCGCTCCTGCCCACCAACCGCTATCCCTATCGCTTGACGGTCCTTGCGATGACCGGCACCACCGCATTGGTTCGGGGTACGGAGGATAAGATGGTCAAGAACGGAGTGCTCTATCCGGGCGAGGATATCCGCAGCGTCCTGCGATCGGCGGACCTGACGCACGTCAGCAATGAAGTCTCGTTCGACCCAAACTGCCCGACCCCCGATCCTTATACCAGCAGCTTGCAGTTCTGCAGCAACCCGGCGGACATCGCGCTGCTGGATGATATGGGGGTGGACATCGTCGAGCTGACCGGCAACCACCTGAAGGATTATGGGGCGGCGGACCTGTTGTCCACCATCGATATGTACGACCAGCGCGGCTGGCTGCACTACGGCGGCGGACGCAACCTGGCTGATGCCCTGACCCCGGCCAAAGTGACGAACAACGACAACAAGCTGGCCTTCGTCGGCTGCAACATCGTCGGTCCGCCGAACGACTGGGCGACTGATTCGACCCCCGGCTCGGCGCCCTGCAACCTGGACCAGATGGCTGCGGAGATTTCCCAACTACGCGCCAGCGGCTACCTTCCCATCATGACTTTCCAGTACGACGAGTATTACCAATCCACCCCCACCGATTATGAGCAGAGGGATTTTCGCAGGATGGCCGATGCTGGCGCGGTGATCGTCAGCGGCAGCCAGGCGCACATGCCGGCCACCATGGAGCTGGATAACGGCAGTTTCATCCATTACGGCCTGGGAAACCTGTTCTTCGACCAGATGTCGCACCTCATGCCTGATGGGTCCCTGATCTATGATACGCGCAACGAGTTCGTCGATCGGCATGTTTTTTACGAGGGGCGTTACATCAGCACCGAATTGCTGACGTTCCTGCTCGAGGATTTTTCGCGCCCGCGTCCAATGACCACCCCTGAACGGACGCGTTTCCTCCAGGCGATTTTCACCGCCGCCGGCTGGTAGATAATGATAATATTGGAAAGGTGAACCATGAAAATATACGACATCTCCCTCCCGATCTCTCCCGATATGACCGTCTGGCCGGGCGACCCTCCGGTCAGCCTGGAGAGGGTTTCTTCCATGGACGCCGGGGCGCATGCCAACGTTTCCCGGCTGACCTGCGGAGTGCACACCGGCACGCACGTCGACGCCCCCAACCATTTCCTCAACGACCGGCGCACGACCGAGGCGTTGTCGCTCGAGATCCTGACCGGCCCGGCCCACGTGATCCAGGTGCCCGATGAAGTGAATGTTGTCGACGACGGGGTTTTGGAAAAGGCCGGCGTGCCGGCCGGGACCGTCCGGCTGCTGCTGAGGACCCGCAATTCCCACGTCTGGGAGCGCGGTCAAAAGACCTTCCAGGCGGATTTCGTCGGCATCAACGCGGCCGGGGCGGAATGGCTGGTGGCTCATGGCATCCGCCTGATCGGGATCGATTACCTGTCCGTTTCGCCCTATAAGCAAAGCGTCCCGCCTCACCAGGCCTTGTTGAAGCCGGGCGTGATCATCCTCGAGGGCGTGGATTTGAGCGCTGTCCCGGCTGGCGAATACCAGTTGGTCTGCCTGCCGTTAAAACTGGTCGGATCGGATGGGGCGCCCGCCCGGGCGATCCTGATGAGCTGACCGGGTTGACCTTGATTGACTTCGATAAAAGGGAGCGGGAATATGCAAAAGAGGAGCCGAAGGATTTGGGGAATGACGGGGATGCAATTGTTCGTTCTGGGTTGCATGGGGCTGGTCATCATTGGCCTGATGGGTTTCGGAGGCTGGCTGATCCTGGGAAATAACGCCCTTCCTGCAGATCTAGCTCCTGCCGGGCCAACCCAGGCGCCGGTTCAGGCCTCCGCACCTTTGCCATCCGAGACGCCGCCTCCCACCCGGACGCCGATATTGCCAACTTTCACTCTCGCCCCGACGACCTATGAATCCATGATCCCCGAGGGCTGGAATCAATTCACTTATAAAAATGTGGAAATCTGGGTGCCGGCCGAGTTCGTCAAGGACAGTTCGGGGGACAAATTGATCGACCTGGTTACCAGCAAAACGGCCGGCAAAGGCTTCAAAACCACCATCTACCTGGACAAGGATGAAGGGGTCACGACTGACCTCGACTCATATGTCCGGGATGGGCTCGGCCACTTCACGGCGGAAGTGACCTTCCTCGAAAAGAAGGATTTCCAGATTGGGAATTATGAGGTCAGACGGATAAAGTCACAGGTGATCATCCTGGGAGTCTCGGTTGGCGTCATGGATTACCTGATCAAGGATGGAAGCACAGTTTGGGATCTTGCCTGCATGTCTTACTATGACGAACTGCACGATTGGCAGCCGGTCTTCGATCAAGTCGCCCAGACCTTCAGGATCAAATAAGAAAACACTGGCCTGTTAAACCAACATCCCGCGGAATTTCTCTGCGGGATGTTTTGATTCGTTTAATATCTGCGTTGTCCGCCGCGGCTCTTGCCGCCGCCGGGGCCACCGCGCCGGTCGCCGTAGCCACCGCCGCCGCCACCACCGTAACCGCGCTCTTCCTTCGGACGAGCCAGGTTGACCTTGAGGGGACGATTGCCGAGGGTATAGCCGTTGAAAGTCTGGATGGCCTTCTCGGCTTCACTCTGGTTGCTCATTTCGATGAAGGCGAAGCCCTTGGACTGCCCGGTATCGCGATCCTTGATCAAAGCCACCGATGCCACGGTCCCGGCCTGGGCGAACAGCTCGCGCAGTTCGTCCTCGGTGGTGCTGTAGGACAGGTTGCCTACATAAATCTTTGTTTCCATTCTCTCTTTTCTCCTTGATTGAGTGGGCAGTGGGCCTGTGAAAAAGCCGCCAGCCTTGTACAGGGGCTGGCGGCGGGGAATGCACACAAATCCTACTGCAAGTATGTCTATTCTAACATAAAAGCATCCCGGCGGCGGAAATCAGGGGTTGACGATGATGGTGCCTACCATCGTCGGGTGGACCCCGCAGTGGTAGGTGTACGTGCCGGCTTTTGTGAAAGTGAAAGAATACGAATCGCCCTGGGCGAGCAAGGCTGATCCCCAGGAACTGTCGTCGGCGACGATATTGTGCCCGACCGAATCCTGGTTCGTCCATTTGACGGTCGTGCCCGCTTTGACGGTCAGCTCCTGCGGGACGAAGGTGTAGTTGTTGATCGCGATTTCATTCGGGTTCCCGCCGCTTCCGGGATTCTGAATGGGAGGCAAGGTCCCGGCCGGCGTGGGTGCGGCCTTGGGTGTGCAGGCGGCCAGGAGCAAAATGACGATAAAGACGAACGACAGTTTTCCTTTCATAGCGCCTCTCCTTTAGCAAAAGTGCAAGGACCAGACGGGTCCCAGCACTGAGGGTATAAATCGGATGGATTAATGCCAAATTAGCCGGCCGGGAGGACGTATCCTCCGTCCACTACCAGGACCTGGCCGCGGATCATCTCGGCGGCCGGGGAGCAAAGGAAACCCACCACCCCGGCGACATCCTCCGGCGTAGCCAGGCGTCCGGCCGGCGTGGCGGCGATCGCCTTGCGGATGATGGACTCGTCGTTCAAGCTGTCGAAATGCTTTAGGGCGTCCGTTTCGACGATGCCGGGTGAGACCGCGTTGACGCGGATATTCTTCGCCGCCAACTCGACTGCCAGGTAGCGCGTCAGACTCTCGATGGCAGCCTTGCTTGCGCCCACTACCACGTAGTCCGGGAGCACCCGCCCGGATCCCGGGCTGGACAGGCTGACGATGCTGCCCCCGCCGCGCTTTTCCATCAGCGGGACGCAGCGCTGGGCGGCGAACAAAAGCGAGCGGGCGTTGATGTTCATTGTCCAGTCCCAGCCCTTCGGTTTTTGCTCCAGGACCGGGCGGTTGTAGCCCGAGGCGGCATTGTGAATGAAGAAATCCAGCCCGCCGAATTCCTTTTCCACTTCGTCGAAGAGGCGGCCGAGATCATCCAGATCGCCCACATCCGCCTTGACCAGCAGGGCCCTGCGGCCCAGTTTTTCGATCGCTGCGACGGTTTCGTCGGCCGGGGCGCGGTTGCGGAAGAAATTGATCACCACATCCGCACCCTGGCGCGCCAAGTGGAGGGCAATGGCCCGCCCGATGCCCCGCCCGGAACCGGTCACCAGGGCGATCTTGCCAGAAAAAGTCATTTCATCCATTTTCCCGCTCCATTTGATTTTTTCATCGAGAGAACACTGTTACTTCTGGACCGTTTTCAATTCATCGAAGTTGAGATTTAAATCCGAGCAGTCGAACCGGTTCCCGCAGTTTGGGCAGACGACCTTGCACTGTCGTTCGACCATGACCGCTCCGCAGCGGTCGCACAGGAAGACGCGCCCTGATCCGGCTGCGGCCGTTCCAGACGGCGATGGAGGCTGCGGTTCAGGATTTTGCATAGATCACCGGCTTGAGGCTGGTCAGATCGAATTCTGACAGGCGATCCGGACCGAGTTCCTGGACCCGGCTGAGGACTGTGTCCAGGTCGTGGATGAGCTGGCCAACTGCGACGCCCCGGCAGGTTTCCGGCCAGAGCTCGAGCCACTTTCGGCAGCGTCCGTAGACTTTGACGACGCCCGGGTAATTTCGGCGGGTCAGGTGCAGGTAAACAACCGCTGCCTGCAGTACGCCCCGGTAAAGGTTCCGGATCGGGCCGGTCTCGGCCCGCCAAGCCGCTTCGAGGGCTTCGTGGGCCTCGAAATAGCGGCCTTGATTGAATAATTCCATCCCCTCCACGGCTTTCGGGGGAAGGGTCGCCGTACAGTCCGACGAATTTGCCAATAAATTGGACATACCGGGTAGAATTATATCATTCCGGACGCTCCGGGATGATGCGAATAGCATCTCCCCGTGTGCCACCTTTGGCATTCGACGGGCGTTCGAGTACAATTCATTTGCCGGTATTCCTGATGAAGAAACTGTCTGGGAAAGCATTTATCCTGCTTGTCGGGGGGGTGTCCATCCTGGTGCTGGTGATTTTGGTTGCCAGCCTGGGAAGTCTGGCTTTCAAGCCTGCCATCCCGTTCGCCTACGACCTGGGGAATGCCCAGCGCACGGTCCCGCTCCCCGAACAGCCCCCATCCTGGAATTCTCTCATTTACGTGGCGATCTTCCTTGGGACCGTCCTGGCTGTGATCTTCTTCCTGCTCCCGCCTGACCTGCGAAAAAAGTTTCTGCGCGGCCTGCTCATTTTGGTCGTGGCCGGGATCCTGATCTTCCTCGTCCTGACCCGGACCGCACTGGGGCCGTCCGTGGCGCAGCCCACCCAGGGTGGGGGAGGCCCGGCCATCACCATCCCGGCTGAGGCGACCGCGGCCCCTGAATCGAAGATCACCCCGGTCGTTTACCACCCTCCCGCCCTCGTTCCATGGATTTCTTATGTCATTTCCCTCGGAGTCTTGTTGATGGTCGCCGGGGTCGTCGCCTGGGTGCTCCTGCGCAGGGAGCGCGAGCGCGCTCCATTTGAAGAACTCGGCGCCATCGCCCAAACGGCCCTCCAGGACCTGGATGAGGGAAAGGATTGGGGGGATACGGTCTTGAATTGTTATTCCCGTATGACCAGGGCGGTGGAAGGCTGGCGCGGCATCCGCCGCAAGGAAGGCATGACCCCGGCGGAATTTGCCCGTTATCTGGTGACGGCCGGCCTTCCGGGGGAGGCCGTTCGCGGCCTGACCGGCCTGTTCGAGCGCGTCCGTTACGGGGGCCGGCGTCCTGCTCCCGATGATGTGCGGGAGGCCTCTGCCTGCCTCGCCGCCATCCAGGCTTTCTGCCAGGCGGCCAAATGAAAAAGCGCCCGATCCTGTACATCCTCCTGGCATTGGCGGCAGTCGTCCTGCTTGCGATCCCCTTGCGCGGCCTGGTCCGGGATATGATCGTCCTGCCGGTGGCGCAGTTCCTCTGGCTGGCCCGGGGGTATTACCACGCCTATCCGCAGGAGGCGTACTGGATCATCGGCCTGGTCCTGGCGGCGAATTTCGTCGTGTTCAGCCTGCGCCTTCCCGACCTGGAAGGTCTGCGCGGGCGGCGTAAACCTTCCCCAACTCCCGGCCCGGTGGAGGATTTGTCCTTCTGGCTCCAGAGGAAACGCAGCGGGATTTTCCCCAAGTGGTACGTCGCCCGCCAGCTGGCCGAGCTGGCCCTGGCCATCATGGAACGGAAATCCACCGAGCAGAAGCCGCGTGACCTGAGTAACGCCAACTGGAACCCCCCCGCCGGGGTGCGGGAATACCTGGAAGCGGCCTTGAAGACCTCCTACACGGATTATCCCCGGCCGCACCGGTCCGGGAGCCAACCGCCAACCCCGTTCGACCAGGACCTCGAGAGCGTCATCGGATCCCTGGAATCCCTTTTGGAGAGTGAAAATGACCGGCATTCCTGAAACCTCACAAACCTGCCAGGAGGTGATCGCGGAAGTCGAAAGAGCGGTCATCGGCAAGCGCGCTGTCCTGGAGATGATCATGGCAGCCGGCCTGGCCGGCGGGCACGTGCTCCTGGAAGATTATCCGGGCCTGGGGAAGACCCTGATCGCCAAGTCCTTTGCCTATGTGCTCGGACTCGATTTCAAGCGCCTGCAGTTCACTCCCGACCTGCTCCCGGGCGACATCACCGGAGGGTACGTGTACAACCGGGCCAACAACGCCTTCGAACTTCGCCAGGGCCCCATTTTTGCCAACCTCATCCTGGCGGACGAGATCAACCGGGCCTCCCCCAAGACCCAGTCGGCCCTGTTGGAGGCCATGCAGGAGGGCCAGGTGACCCTGGAAGGGGAGAGTATGCGCCTCCCGGATCCATTCCTGGTACTGGCCACCCAAAACCCGATCGAATATGAGGGTACCTTCCCGCTTCCGGAAGCCCAGCTCGACCGCTTCATCCTCAAGTTGACGGTCGGTTATCCCGACCTGGCCGAAGAGACCGAGATCCTCCACCGCCGTCAGGAGCGCCGCCGGGAGGAAGTGGAATTGAAGAAGGTGACCGGTGTGAAGCAGATCCTGGCGATGCGCAAGGCCGTGGAGACGGTCCATGTGGAGCAGGACCTGGAAGAATACATTGCTTCCGTCATCCAGGAGACCCGCAGGGATCGCCGGGTGGCCGTGGGCGCCAGCCCGCGCGGTTCCCTGGCCTTCCTCAAGCTGGCGCGGGCCAATGCGGCCCTGCAGGGGCGGGATTACATCCTGCCCGACGATATCAAGCGCTTCGCCGTCCCGGTGCTCAGCCACCGCCTGATCCTCCAGCCGGAATACTGGCTGACCCGCCAGGTCTCCGACCGGGTGATCGACGAGATCATGGCGCGCGTGCCCGTCCCGGTCTTGAAAGCCGGTTGAGATAGCCGACCGCATGTCACGATGAACCGCACCTATCTCCTCGGCCTACTCATCTTCATCCTGGTCTTCGCCGGCCTGCTGACCCTCCAGGCGCCGGTGGCAGCTTTGGCGCTGCCGCCTCTGGCCTACCTTCTGGCGGCGGTCTGGCGCGGTCCGGAGGCAGCCCAATTGCAGGTCGTGCGGACGCTCAGCGCCGAGCGCATCCAGACTGGGGACGAAGTGACGATCACGCTGACTGTCCGCAATACCGGCCCGGCCCTCGAGGAAGTCCTTTTCGAAGACCAGATCCCGGCGGGCCTGGAAATCATCGATGGCTCTATCCTTCACCTGGCGGAGTTCCCGGCGGGTGGGACGATCACCTGGTCCTACCGGGTGCGCGGCCGGCGGGGCTATTTTGCATTCAAAAGAATTCGCGTAACCATCAGGGAGCATTTTGGGCTGGTTTCGAGTGAACGGGAATTGCCAACCGACGGCCAGCTCTTCATCCTGCCGCCGGTCCTGCGCCTGCGGCGGGTGGCGATCCAGCCACGGCGCACCCGCATCTTCTCGGGGACCATCCCGGCGCACACTGGCGGTTCGGGGGTGGAGTTCTTCGACGTGCGCGAGTACCAGCCCGGCGATTCCCCCCGCTGGATCAACTGGAAACTGACCGCCCGCCATCCCCAGTCGGTCTATGCCAACCAGTTTGAGCAGGAACGTTCCGCGGACGTGGGCATTCTCCTGGACGGACGCCATCGCACCAACGATTTCGGCAGGCGGTCCATTTTCGAGCATTCCGTCCTGGCCGCGGCCGCCCTGGCGGACTCCCTCCTAAATAGCGGCAACCGCGTCGGGCTGCTTTTCTACGGCAAGCAGGTCAATTGGACGATGCCGGGGTACGGCCGCATGCAGAGCGAGCGCATCCTGCAGGCGCTGGCGCGGCTCGAGCCGGGCGATGTGCAGAGTTTCGACGGGCTGTACATTCCGCGCCACCTGTTCCCTTTCCGCTCGCAGCTCGTGCTGGTCAGCGCCCTGGCCCCTGACGATTACGAGCTGCTGGCTGCCCTGCGCCTGAGCGGATACCCGCTCCTTATCATCAGTCCGGACCCGGTTTCTTTCGAGCTGTCCGGGCTGGAGGACGTCGCCGCCCACCAGCAGGCGGGACGCATCATCCGCCTGCAGCGCCAGTTGTTGCTGCGCCGGCTGCGGGGCGCCGGCATCCAGGTTGTCGACTGGGATGTCTCCCAGCCCTTCGAAGTCGTCGCCAAGCGTGAGCTGGAACGCCGGCTGGTCCTGCCGCGGGGGGAATTGAGATGACCCGCCTGCTGCTCTACGTTTGCGCCGGCCTCGGCCTTGGGTTTGGCCTGTTGGCATATTTCACGGCCGGACTTGTCCAACCTGGCGTGGTGCTCCTGGTCCTGGGTGGAGTTTGGGTGCTGGGCCTGGCGCGTCGCTGGGAATGGGCGGCCTCCCTGGGCCTGGCGATCCTCTTTGGGGCAGCTGCCCTGGGCTTTTACCTGGGAGCCACTCCGGTTCTGCTCGTGTTCAGCGCCCTGCTGGCCCTGCCGGCCTGGGACCTGGCAGGATTCATCGCGCGGCTGGAGAGGGCAGACCCGGCTGCGGATACGACCGGCCTGGAGCGCGCTCACCTGGCCCGGCTTGGGCTGGTCTCTCTGGCAGGAGCCGGGTTGACCGGCCTTGCCTTGCTGGCGCGGGTCAGGCTGCCGTTCGAAGGGGTGGTCGGACTGGTCTTCCTGGGAATATGGGGGATCGGCAGGGTAGTCCGCTGGCTGTTGCAGCGCAGTGAATGATCAGTGTGGGTCGAGCCAGCGGCGGGTCGCGGCGGGGGAGCGAAGGCGGTAGATTTCCAGGTGCCGGTATTCCGGCTGGAGCGGCAGGCTGGTATAGTCCCTGCGGTGGCGCCGGTACGTCTTGAATGCCCACAGGAAAAGGGAATCCCGGCTGAAGAATTGGGGCGCCAGCTTCTCGGTGTTCGTCCCCCAGAGCACCTGCTTTTTCAGGACCCGCTCCCAGGTCCGCCACCAGAGCCGCCAGAGGATCACCGGCAACGGATAATCCAGCCAGACGAGCGCCTGGGCGCGCTGCCAGAGCAGGTCGCGCAGGAAGCCATAATTCCCATCCGTGACCCAGCCTTCCGCACAGACGATTTCCTCGAGGCGCGAGCGCATGCTGGCCCGATCGGCTTCCTTCCAGCCGGGCTGCCAGTAGAGGGCGTCCAATTCGATGTGGGGGATATGCAGGCGGTGCGACAGCTCAGCCGCCAGGGTGCTTTTTCCCGAGCCGGTGGTGCCGACGACGCAAATCCGCCGGATGGACGGGTTAAGAGGGACGCAGGTCGATGGGTTCATGCCGGTCTTTGGATTGAAGAGCTTGTTCCTGCAAAAGAATGGGAGCGGATCGTTCTACCTTTTTTCCATCCCTTCCAGGTAGACGGTGACGATCTGGCGGATGGTCTCCTCGGAGAGCGAAGCATTCCCGGCATGGGCCGGGTAGAAATATGGGTACATCATCCCCAGCAGGGTCCAGGTGGCCACCTCGGGTTGCATCGACCGGAATTCCCCGGCGTCCATGCCGGCCTTGAGAATGCCTTCGATCTTCCCGATGAATTTTTCCCGATAGATCTTGTCGAAAGCTTTCCGTGATACGGCCTCAAGCTGGCCCATCTCCTGGCTGGCCAGACGGATGATGGCGCGCTGTTCGGCTGGCTGCGCCAGGACGTATTCCACGAAGCGGCGGATCTGTTCGACGCTGCCGGCGGGTTCGGCCAGGATCCGGTCGATGGCGGCTTCCATCTCGTCCAGGTAAGCCTCCAGGATGGCCAGGAAGAGCTCTTCCTTGTCCTTGAAATGGTAATACAGGGCAGCCTTCGAGACGTCCAGGGACTCGGCGATCTGGCGCATGGCCAGGCCGTGATACCCCTGCTGGATGAACAGGCCTTTTGCGGTGGAGAGGATCTGCTCGCGCAGGTCACGCGGTTCGCTGGGCATGGGGTGGATTATAACCCCGGTTATAAGTGGGTCGGACGCGGATGGACCGGGTGGATGAAATTGGGTCCGTGTTCGCCCGCGTCCGGCTATTCCATCCTAAACGGGTACCTTTTTGGCAGCCGGATCGGACCGATGGACCGTCGCCAGCTCCTGGCTGCGGCTCTTCAACCCGAAGGTCAACAGGATCAGAACCACCGCGATGCCTCCGATGACCATGTAGGCCGCGCCGTAGCCGTGGACCCCGCCGCCCTGCGAGTCGGCCACGGCGCCGACCAGGGCGCTGCTCAGCAGCTGGCCAATGCAGGTGAAGAGGGCGATGGCGCCCTGGGCAGCCGTCCGGTCCGCGGCCGGAGCCTCGTTAAGCATGATGTAACGGACCGGCGCGCCCAGCAGGGCCGAGAGCCCCAGGCCGATGACGATCCCGGCGACGATGAACAGGGCCAGAACGGAGGTAATCGCCGGTATGCCCAACATCACCATCCCGATCGCCGCCAGCAGGCTGCCGGCGAAGACGACGGCTTTGGAGCCGAGCCTGTCGAGGAACCGACCGGCCAGCGGGGAGCCGACCGCCATTGCCAGGACGACCGGCATGAGCAGGTAGCTGGCGGTATGCTTGTTGATGATCGCCGGCATGGCGGCCACGGCCAGGGAGGGAATGAAGACCATGCCCACTTCCCCGAGCCCGGCCCCGGCAGCCAAGGCGCTCGCCAGGATGGCTTGGCGGCTCTCCAGGATGTGCAAGTGCAGGATGGGGTCCGTAGCCTTCCGTTCGATGACCGGAAAGACGAATAGCAGGGCGATCGCCAGGGTTAGGAAAGGCCAGACGTTCAGGCTGAGCAGGCTGGCGAAGAAATTCGTCGCATCGATCATGTTCAGGCCGTAAGCCAGCGAGGCCAGCAGGATACCCAGGACGAGCATCCCGGCCCAATCGAAGGGGCGGCGGGCGTCCGGATGGGTAACCGGCAGGAGGCGCAGTCCAACGACGATCACGACGACCGCGACCGGGAGATTGATGACAAAGAGCCACTGCCAGGTGGTAAAGGTCATGATGATCCCGCCCAGAATCGGCCCGATGAGGAAGGCCAGGCCGAAAACGGCCCCGATCAGGCCGAGGGCGCCGCCGCGCTTTTCAGGCGGGAAGGAGTCGCCGATCACCGCGCTGGCGACCGGGAAGATGCCGCCCGCTCCGAAACCTTGCAGGGCGCGCCCGCCGAGCAGGACGGCGAACAGGCCCTGCGGCGCGAGGGCGACGATCAACGAGCCGATTGCGAAGATCGCAATGTCTAGAATGTAGATCGAGCGCCGGCCGAACACGTCGGACAGTTTCGCCATCAGCGGGGT
This sequence comes from Anaerolineales bacterium, assembly GCA_035506155.1. Lineage (GTDB taxonomy): Bacteria > Chloroflexota > Anaerolineae > Anaerolineales > Villigracilaceae > UBA877. The sequence continues at coordinate 7,084 of DATJPX010000020.1, read as the reverse complement.
CCCGATCAGGCTGAAGAGCACATAGATGGTGAAGATCCAGGACTTGGCGCGCTCCCCGACGCCAAAATAGTTCTGGATGGGCGTCAGGGCGGGGGAGACGATGGCGATGTCCAGCGCGCCCATCAGCACGCCCAGGAAGAGAACCAGGAGGATACGGTTGCGGGTCTTGTCGCTCATTTCGGTGGGTGTTCCTTTCGGTGGAAGTGTTGTTAACCGACTTACTGACCGGTCGGTAAGTTAATCGTATCCACCCATGACGATTTTGTCAACCCTGGAAACGGAATTCCTCTTATAATCATTTCATCCACACACTTCGTGAGGTTCCCATGTTCGATCTTCCCGATGACGAGATCCTGCCCCTGTCGAAAGAGCATGTCTTTTGGACCTGGTCGGCGCAGGCCAAGGTCAACCCGATCGCGGTCAAGCGGGCGAAGGGGGTGTATTTCTGGGACACCGCCGGAAAGCGCTACCTGGACTTCAATTCGATGACCATGTGCGTCAACATCGGCCACGGGGACGAACGTGTCATCCGGGCCATCCAGGAGCAGGCGGCCGAGCTGCCGTATGCAGCCCCAGGGATGACGACCAAGGTGCGGGCGCTGGCCAGCCGGCTCGTGGCGCAGGTCTCTCCCGGCGGGAAGCTGACCAAGGTGCTCTTCACCCTGGGCGGGGCGGATGCCAACGAAAACGCCATCAAGATCGCCCGGGCTTACACCGGCCGCTTCAAAGTCCTGACCCGCTACCGCTCCTATCACGGGGCGAGCGCCGGGGCGATGGCCGCCACCGGAGACCCGCGCCGGGTGGCATGGGAACCGATGCTCATGCCCGGCATCGTCCACTTCCTCGACCCTTATCGCTATCGATCCACTTTCCATCGCACCAATCCGGACATTTCTGACGAGGAATTTAGCCGGGATTACCTGAATCACCTGGAGGAGATCATCCACTTCGAAGGGGCGGAGACGGTTGCCGCCATCCTGCTCGAATCCGTCACCGGGACGAACGGGATCATTGTCCCACCGGATGGATACCTGGAAGGCATCCGGGAGCTCTGCAACCGTTACGGCATCGTCATGATCGCCGACGAGGTCATGTCGGGCTTCGGCCGGACCGGGAAATGGTTCGCAGTGGACAACTGGAGTGTCGTCCCCGACATCATGACCATGGCCAAGGGCCTGACCTCCGCCTATGCCCCGCTCGGGGCCGTGGCGATGAAGCCGGAGGTCGCTGCCACTTTCGACGAGCGCGTCTTCGAATCCGGGCTGACCTACACGTCCCACCCGATCTCACTGGCGGCGGCAGTCGCCAACATCCGGGTCATGCAGGAGGACCGGATCGTCGAACACGCTGCCCGGATGGGACCTGTGCTGCACAATTTACTGGCCGACCTCGGAGAGAATCACCCCTCGGTTGGAGAGGTGCGGAGTATCGGGCTGTTCGGGATCCTCGAGCTGGTCAAAGATCGAAAGACGAAAGAGCCGATGACCCCCTGGAATGCCTCCTCGCCGGAGATGACCGCCCTGCGGAAATATTGCACGGATCACGGCTTGTACGTCTATACCCACTGGCACACGATCCTGATCATTCCCCCCCTGGTCATCACGGAAGAACAGCTGAAAGAGGGCTTTGCGATCCTCGACAAGGCCCTGGAGATCACGGATCGCGCCATCGCAAAGTAAGGGCTCAAAGGAGACGGACATGCATTCATCGTCGAAGCTCTTGAAAGTATCCCTGGTCCTGATCGTCGTCCTGGCGGGTTGCAACCTTGCCCGCGCAACCCAGCTTCCGGCAACGGGTCCGGCCGCCGCGACCACAGCGCCGGTCGCCGGCACAACCGGATCGGGTTTTTCCGTCCAGATCAGCAGTCCGGCGGCAAATGCCCAGCTTCCAGGCGGGACGCCGGTCCAGGTCGCGTTCAGCGCTGCCGGGGGACCGTTCATCGAATTCGATCTTAAGGTGGACGGGGCCATCGTCACTACGCAGACAGCCACGGGGAGCGATGCGCAGGTCTCCGGCACCCTGGCCTGGGCCGCGCCGACCGAAGGGGCCCACACCCTGATGGTCATGGCATTGGATGCCAACAAGAACGAGACCTCGGCCAGCGTACAGGTGACCGTCGGAAAGGGCGGTGCGCCCGGCGCGACAGAACCGGCCACCCAGGCCGCCCCAGCCTCCGGATCAACCAGCGGGCTGCAGCTTAAGTTCCTCGACCTGGCCGATGGCGGCAGCGTGACGGCCAGCATGGTGAAATCCACCACGGACTCGGCCACCCGCCCGGAGGTGATCCTGCGCGTGCAGGCGACCGGCGGGACGGCCTTGGGCATCACCCTGCGGGCCAACGGCCAGATCGCCCTGGATGCCTCCCAGCATTCGACCGACGTCAATAACATGACCGGCGTGTCGCCGTTCGTCGCCGAAATCCACTGGTCGCCGGTGAACGGCGCAGGGGCGTATACCTTGGTGGCTTCCGCGACTGATGAGAACAAACAGGTTATCTCGACGACCATCCATGTCACCGTGACCGGGATCCCGGCGTTCACACCCACCCCGCCGCCGCTGACCGAAGCCCAGGCGCGCGTGCGATTTTCGCAACTCTACAAGCAACTTTACAACGTGGACATCCCCGATCCTTCGATGCAGCGTTTCGATGCACCGGAGATGCCCAGCCGCGCCCGCTGGATCAGCTCGGTCTACTACGAGGGTCACCGCTATTATATAGAGCTGTTCGACGACACTCATTACAACCTGAGCCCGTCTGAGTATGCCGATCCGCAGCATCCCTCTTCCCAGACGTATTTTGTGTTGTGCAAGCCGGCCGGCCTGTATAAGATCCTGGTCGCCTACGTCGATTACGGCAACCTGACGGTCGACAAGGCGGACGCGCTGGCCCAGGTGCCGGCCTTCGCGAATTGGACGAACCAGCTCTACGACGATTTCGCCCGCAGCCAGGGCTTTTCCAGTTCACCGCTGCACTTGCAGGCCGAAGGCGCCTGGTTTGCCACACCGCCTTCGCCCGGCAACCCCCTGACCGCCGCCGAATTGCGCGCGGCCGGGATCGATCCGACGAAATATAATTTCGTGATCGAGATCGACGTGGATCGGGACAACTTGGTCGGGAAGACCCATTGGAAAGGCATCCTCGAGAGTGGCGGCGGCCTAGCCCTGCAAGGCTGCGGCGCATACTACGACGACAACATCAACATCTTTTCGATGGTCCAGTCACCCGACCAGACCCAGCAAGAGCTGCACGGTGTGCTGTCGATGGACCTCAATCACGAGTTGAGTCACCTGTTCGGGATGCTGGACAGCTGGGTGTTCAAACCCTCGGCGATCACCGCCCCGGACGGCGCCGTCCACGACGATTGGATCCCCTACACGACGTTCGGCTGGACGGACACCGACGGCGACGGCATCCCTGAGATTATCGACCCGACCCCGTACGGGACCTCCGGTCCGCAGCCGTAGGCGGATTGGAATAACAAATAACGGTCCGTTGCCGGGAAAGCAACGGGCCGTCTTGTCTACATTCAAGCCTGGATGGACTAGGTGCGGCAGACCCTGCCTACAGGCCCTTTTCCTTGATCCAGGCCAGGATTGAATCCGCCACCTCTTCCCACCTTTCCTGCCCGATGATGAAATGGGTCCGGCTGGGGAACTCCTTGAAATCTGCAACGGAGCCGGTCGACTTGTAGCGGGCAAAGTTCGCCCGGTTCAAGGCCGCGGGGATGATATGGTCCGCCGAGCCGGCGACCAGCAGGAGAGGCGAATGGGGTTTCTTGAAATCGATGGCAGCCACGCGGGTCAAGGATTCGCCCGGAACGCGCCGCGACTCCGGCACGACGTACCGGTCGAAAGCGATTTGTTGCTGGGATTCCGGCAGGCCGTTCACGAAGGCGTACTGGAAACGCTTGAATGACATCTGGATGGGCTGGTTTCGATCCGCAAAGGGGTTGATGTGCGGCCAGTTGGATTTGAGGAACGACCATTGGGCGGTGATGACTCCCTGCGGAGGGGCCGAATCGATTGCCACGCCGCCAACGGCCAGGCCGCGCTGGAGGAGCAACTGGACGACCAGTCCGCCCATCGAATGGCCGATCAGAATGGGCTTTTCGTCCAGAGTGGCAAGATATCCGCTCAGGGATTCCAGGACCTCCCTGAGTGTCAGTTTCCTGAGATGGGGGTCAGGGTGGCTGTTGCGCAGGGCCTCGACCGGTTTGTCCCGGCCGGGCCAGGGCGGGGAGAAGCTTCGATATCCCCTGGCGTTGAAATACGGCAGCCAATTTTCCCAGCACAAGGGAGTCATGTACATCCCGTGTATGAAGACGACTGTTTTCGTGCTCATCCCAATGCTCCTTGGAACAGACAGATACCGCTAAAGCCTATCGCCTGCCGGACGATGGCGACGACATAAACATCTTCGTAAGCCGGCGGGAATTAATGTGACAATTTTACTCGCATTTCCGGAGGAATTGATTCCTCTGGCACGCGCAGGGTACACTTTGATACCGATGGCGGGACGATTCCGGCTGGGAAACGGTCAATAATTTGGTAAAATTTGGGAATATTATTATCCTATTTGAGGCCTTTTTGAAAGGAACCGAATGGAACCATCCCTCTCCATCAATGACAAAAAAAGCGTGACCTGCCCGAACTGCGGCGCCAGCCTTTCCTACAAGCCCGGCACGACCAACATGGTTTGTGAGCACTGCGGCTCGTCCTTCGAGATCAAACTCGACGGGACTGCCGTCCAGCAGGCGCAAAAGGAGAATGACCTGGCAGCCGCCCTGGCCGGAAACTGGCAGGCCGCCCAACAGCAAAGCCAGGCTTACGTGGTGAAGTGCCCGGCTTGCGGCGCCGAGACGGCTTTGGAAAAGAACATGTTCTCCTCCCAATGCACTTTCTGCGGATCGCCGATCACGGTCACGCCGGATGCACGATCGGTTGCCAATCCCCAGGCGGTCCTGCCGTTCAAATTGGAGAAGCAGGCGGCGACGGACGGGTTCAACAAATGGCTGCGCAAGTTGTGGTTTGCTCCGAACGACCTGAAGAAAAGCGCCACGGGCGACCGTTTCAACGGAGTCTATCTCCCTTTCTGGACCTTCGACGCGGACACCGACAGCGGCTACCAGGGTGAGCGTGGGGAACATTATTACGAAACCGTCAGACGGACGGTCAATGGCCGCACCGAAACGGAGCAGGTGATGAAGACCCGCTGGTATTCGGTCAGCGGGCGGGTCAGCCGGGCGTTCGACGATATCCTGATCACCGCCAGCCGGGCCCTCCCGGAAAAATACCTGAACCGCCTGGAGCCGTGGGACCTGGCCAACCTGGCGCCGTACGACAACCGCTTCCTGACCGGCTTCAAGGCCGAGGTCAGCCAGGTGAACATCCGGGACGGGTTCGAGGAGGCCAAACAGGTCATGGCGGTGACCATCCAGCAGGACGTTCGCAAGGATATCGGCGGAGATGAACAACGGGTTCACTCCGTCCAAACCCGGTACGACAAGACGACTTATAAATATATCCTCCTGCCGGTCTGGCTTAGCGTCTACCGTTACGGCAACAAGGTCTACCACTTCGTGGTCAATGCCCGGACCGGGGAAGTGCACGGCGAACGACCGTATAGCGCCATCAAGATCGCCCTGGCTGTCATCGCGGGATTGGTCGTCCTCTCGATCCTGATCTACTTCTTCGGGCGGCACTAAGTCAATCCCTTCTCGAGATAGACCGATCCGGTAAATAAAAATATCGATCCCGGAAAAGCGCAGAAGATTGCGGCTGCCGGGATCGATGATTTATCACCGACCAATCGTTGGCGTTGGACGAAAAGCGACCTCTAAACCTGGTGGAACGCCGTTCCGGTTAGAACGAAGTGGATGACTGTGCCGGGAAGGCATTCCTGCAGCCACGGGATCATCCACTTCATCCCCGGTTCTTCACTGGCCAGGTGCCCGATAACGATCAGCCCCTTATTGAATCCCAGGTGGGAGGCGTCCCGTGCGTACTCGCTCGTCTCCCACTCGTGGATTTTCCCTGCGACTAGCATATCCACTCCCGGATGCCCGAGGACTTTGATTTGCATCTCGGCGGGGGGAAAACCCGGAAGCAACCCGATCGTCTGGCAGTTCAGAGATCAGCGAACTGCGATATTCAAGAGCGAACGCTTGGTTTCCATGGCTGCCCGCTCTGCCCCAGGTAATATTCGAGCAGGTCGGTGCTGTCGGGTTCGTGACCCAGCTCCGTCAAGATGGCAGCGACTTCGCTGCGGTGGTGAGTCGAGTGGTTTGCACAGTGAAGCATCACCTGCCAGCGCGGCAGGACATAGCTCTGATCACGCATGTTTGTCCACTCTACGTTTTGATCGAGCTCGGCTTCTTTTAGTCCGGCCAAATAAGCTTGCCTCTCGCCATTCAAATCGATCCATCGCTCACGGACTGCCTGCACGGTCATCAAATCCGCAGGGGCGAGGATCGATTTTGGGGATTGACCTTCCCAGCGCGCCAGCCATAACACTTCGGCTCCGAGCATATGGACCAAAGTTTGATGAACAGACTCGAAGCCGTGTAAAACCTTCCGCTTGAACTCTTCTTCCGTGAGAATTGCGGCAGTGTCCAAGAGGCGTTGATTGACCCAGTCGCCATATTCATACAAGGAGGATATTTGTTCTTTCATGTCTGGCCTTCCTGATCTAAATAAAAGCAGAAAAGTCATTCGGTAGCACCGATGACCGAGAGTGTAAGTTGAGGAGTTGCATTGAGTTCCTCCAGAAAAGAGCAGACAGCCTGGACCAATTCAGAGATGGTTTTGAAGAGATGGTTGTGAGTGACTTTGCGGCGGAGGTGCTTCCACAGGAGTTCAATCAAGTTGAGCCAGGGTGAGTAGGTTGGTAAGGCGAAGAAGATGAGTTGCTTGGCGTACTTCTTGAGAAACTGCAGGGTTTTCTTGCTGTGATGAATGATGAAGTTGTCGACGACGAGAACGATCTTCTGCCCATGATACTCCGGCGATTGGGTGACTGTTTCCATGAGTTGCTGGACAAAGGCACAAAAGCCAGAGCTGTTCTTGTGCTCTTCAATGCGATGGA
>DATJPX010000019.1:0-36448 GCA_035506155.1 Anaerolineales bacterium | reverse complement strand
CCCGACCATGTACAGGGTGCGGGTCTTGCGGACGACGCCGCGCACGCCCAGGGCGGCAGACAGGGCGGCTTTGAGCGCAGGCGGGTCGGCGGTCTCGGCAATGAAATACTCCGAACGTTTTGGGCCGGCCGAGTCGCTGCGCTCGTAATAGACCAGCTGGCCGCGGGCGGGCGCCAGCTGGCGCAGCTTCAACCGTCCATGCAAGGTGTTGAAGAAGGTGTCCTCCTGGGGAATGACCTCGACCGGGCCGTCGGCCAGGGCCTCGGCGCGCTTGCGCAAGGCGGGAAAATCGCGTACACGGGCTTTGATTTCGATGTTGGCAGGCATATCGGGTTCCAGGTGGATGGAGTGGTATGAGGACCTGTGAACAGGCCCATTTTTGATCCGGCAGGGGATAAGCCGATTCTACACCCGCTCGAGGGTCTTGAAATTGATGTTCAGGTAGGGGACATCGTTCTGGATGCGCTCGCGCCGGCCCGGCATGAACTTGTCCATCCACCAATCCTTCCCGGGGATGTAAGCGGGGCCGAGCGAGCCGAAAATGTTGATCTCAAGCAATTTGGCGAATACCGGCAGCTGGGTGAACCAGACCGGATCGAGCTTGTTTTCGGCCAGGTAACCGCCCAGCAGCGGGCGCAGGAAATCCAGGGCAAACCCCTCCCGGTCGGGTCCCGGGTGGAGGACCAGGATGTCGAAGAGCAGCATGGCCAGATCCATCACGTACCAGCCGGTGCAGGCGTCGTCGAAATCGAACAGGGTGATGGTCCGGGACGGCGCATCCACGAAAAAGTTGCCGAAATGCAGGTCGGCGTGGATCATGCCGTAGCTTTCCGGACCTTTCGTCAGGTTGCCGATCTTGGCGAGCACTCCGGCGGCCTTGCGCTCCACCCAGTCTTCGCTGAATTCCGGCCGGTTGTACAGGTTGCCGCCCTGGTCCCACTCGGGCCGGGCCGCCCCGGGCTCGGGGATGTACTGCCGGGCGGCGGCGTGCATCCGTCCGACCGAGCGGCCGAGCGCCTGGAAAAGGGGCGCGTCCCATCGGTTCAAGGCGAGTTCCTCCGAGAGCACGCCCGGCGCCCTGGTCTGGACGGTCGCCAGCCAGTCGCCGTCCTCCGCCGGGACCACCTCGATCAAGTTCCCGTGGATGGAGGCCACTGGCTCGGGTACGCTGGCGCCGTGTCTGGCCAGGAACGCCATCCAGGCCAGGGTGGCTTGCCGGGAAGGGAAATCGAGGTCGTCGGCAGGCGGCGTCAGGCGCAGGACGTAGTCCCGGCCGCGCTGCGTAAACCCGTAGACCTGGGCGACATGCCCGCCGCGCAGCGGGACGAGGTTGGAATCGGGAATGTCGAAAAGGGCTGCAGACGTATAGAGAAGCTGGCTGATCATGGAGAAGACTTTCGAATTCGAGCGCATTATACACGCGATGCGGGCGGCCAAAAATCGCTGGATCGAATTAATCTGCCCGGAAAAAGGATGTGATAAACTTTTATTGCCATGTCCCCCTTTCTCCAACTCGCCTTCGAACTGGTCGTCATCCTGCTGGCCGCCAAGGCGGCCGGATACCTGAGCATGCGCCTCGGCCAGCCGTCGGTGCTGGGCGAGCTGCTGGTTGGGGTCCTGCTCGGGCCTTCCCTGGCGAATATCCTGGGCCTGCCGTTCATCCACAGCACCAGCCTGGGCGATACCATTTCCGAGTTGAGCGAGTTCGGCGTCGTCCTGTTGATGTTCCTGGCCGGCCTGGACCTGCACCTGGGAGAACTGGCCGGGCACCGGAAGGCCTCCCTGCTGGCCAGCACCGGGGGACTGCTGCTCTCCATTGGCCTGGGCTGGGGGGCCGGGCGCCTGTTCGGCATGGACGATACCGCGGCTCTGCTGCTCGGGCTGGCCCTCGGCGCCACCAGCGTGAGCATCTCCGCCCGCACACTGATGGAATTGGACCTGTTGCGCAGCCGGGTGGGCCTCAGCCTGCTGGGAGCGGCAGTGGCTGACGACGTCCTCTCCATCCTGGCCTTCTCGATCTTCCTGGCGATTCACAGCGGGGACGGCAGCCTGGCCACCCTGGCGGTGCTGACCGGCCGGATGCTCCTGTTCCTGGGCGGGGCGACGGCCTTCGGCTGGTGGGTCCTGCCCTGGCTGGCCCGTGGGGTGACCCGCCTCCGCATCAGCCAGGGGCCGCTGGTCTTCGCCCTGGTCACGCTGTTGAGCTACGGGCTGGCGGCCGAACTGGTCGGGAACATGGCTGCCATCATCGGGGCATTCCTGGCCGGCCTGATGTTCGCCCGCACCCCGGAGAAGGGCCTGATCGAGCAGGGCATCACCTCGCTGGCATACGCCCTGTTCGTCCCCCTCTTTTTCGTCAACATCGGGCTGTCCGTCGACCTGCGCAGCCTGCCGCTGGGAGCGGTCTGGCTCGTCCTGGCCGTGGCCCTGGCGGCTGTGCTCGGGAAGCTTTTCGGGGCGGCCGGCGGGGCGCGACTGGGCGGCCTGCCGGGGCGGGAAGCCCTCCAGCTGGGGGCCGGGATGGTGGCGCGCGGCGAGGTCACCCTGATCGTCGCCGCCCTGGGCAGCCGGTCCGGCTTGTTGACCGGCAGCGCCTTCTCGGCCATCGTCGCGGCGGTGCTGCTCACCACCCTGGTCACGCCGCCGCTGCTGCGGGCTTTTTCGAAAGGGCCATCCGGGCAGGCGATGGCCGAACCGGAAACCCCTCCGCCCGCCAACCGGCGCAAGGGCAGGAAACGCTGATTTCGGCTTATTGGCCTTCAATCGTCCCGTGGACTGCGGAAGGAGCAGAGTATGAAGATGATCCTGTTCGTCTTGCACGATTCGACCAAACTGGCCGAACTGCTGGCTGCCTGGAAGGAAGCTGGCGCCGACGGCGCGACCGTCCTGCCAAGCACCGGCATGGGGCGCATCCACCAGGCTGGCGCCCTGCGGGACGACCTGCCGCTCATGCCGTCCCTGGACGATTTTTACCCCCCTCAGGGGGAGCTGAGCCGGACGGTCTTCACCGTGGTCGGGGACGCCGCTGTGAAGCGCATCCAGGCAGCCACCCGCGGCGTGGTCGGTGATCTGGAGCAGCCCGACACGGGCCTGCTCGTCGTCCTGCCGGTGGACCAGGCCGAAGGCCTGAAGAAAAAACGCGGAAAGGCTTAATTACCCGGACATTCGTCATTTGTCTGGATTCTTGGATGGTGCTACACTTATCCTGAGATTTGCGTATGTATTTTAGATCGATACGGAGGTCGGCATGAAATCTACAACCTGGATGTATATCGGCGGGGGCGTTCTGATCTTGATCTCTTTGTGCTTCATGGGCTACGGCGGCCTGAATGTCGTCGCCTCGACGGCCCCGAACTCCCAATCCAATTGGATGGGCCTGGGCATCGGATTGCTCTGCTTTGGCCTGTTGATGGTCGCAGGCGGGATCGTGCTGATCGTGGTGGCTGCCCGCAAGAACAAGCAGGAGACCGTCCAGAACGTCACCGTCAAGGTGGACCTGCCGGGGGAGACCAAGATCGAGCAGATGAAGTGCCGGTCCTGCGGTGGCACCCTGACTGCCGACAACATCAAACTGGTCAACGGCGCGCCGATGGTGACCTGCCCGTATTGCAACACCGTTTATCAATTGACCGAAGAACCGAAGTGGTAAACCGCACTCTTTCCCTTTAATCTCGTGTCATTTTTTGAGGAGGCTGTAATGAAAAAACTCCGCCTGCTTGTCTCATTCGCACTCGTCTTCCTGATGTTCACCCAGATCCCGGGAGCGGCGGCCCAGAGCTCCTACTATTTCAGTCTGGATCGCGAAGTGGTCAACGTCTTCTGGAACTCGGACGGGACGGAGGCCGTGGATTACGTCTTCACGTTCACGAACGATCCGAGCGGCCACATCATCGATTTCGTGGATGTCGGCATGCCGAACAGCAATTTCGACACAGGCTCCATCTCGGCGGATGTAGGCGGCACGCCTGTGAATATTTCCTCCGACTACCAGGGCCAGGGCGGCTCCGGCTTCTCGGTGGACATGGGCGCCTCGGCCATCCCGGCCGGCCAGCAGGGGAGCGTGCACGTTTATGTCGGTCGGATCACCGGCGTCCTCTACAAGGATACTGATAATCCCGACACGTATGCCAGTGCGGATTTCTCCCCCACCTGGTTCGGCTCCCAGTATGTCAACGGCAGCACGGACCTGACGGTGGCGTTCCACCTCCCGCCCGGGGTCCAGCCGCAGGAACCTAAATATCACAGCGTCCAGGGCGGCTGGCCGTGCGCCGACCAACCTGCGTCGGCCTACGATGACCAGAACCGCATCACCTATACCTGGCAGTGTTCCAATGCCAGCGGTTCCACCCAATACACATTTGGCGCTTCCTTCCCGAAGTCGTACGTCCCGGCCGACGCAATCGTCGTCCCGCCGGCCTTCGACATTGGCGGATTCCTGTCGGGCATGGGGAGCACCTTCCAGACCTTCTGCTGCTTCGGTTTCTTCATCCTGATGTTCGTCGGGGCGCCCATCCTGGGCGCCATCAACAACCGCAAACGCAAGCTCCAGTATCTCCCGCCCAAGATCCAGATCGAGGGACACGGCATCAAGCGCGGCTTGACGGCGGTCGAATCGGCCATCCTGATGGAACAGCCGCTCGACAAGGTCATGACCATGATCCTGTTCGGCGTGGTCAAAAAGAACGCCGCCACAGTCGTGACGCGCGATCCGCTCAAGCTCCAGGTCGCCAGCCCGCTCCCGGCCGACCTGCACGAGTACGAAACGGACTTCCTGGCGGCTTTTGCGGACGACAACCTGGCCACCCGCCGCAAGGGACTGCAGGATATGACCGTCAAGCTGGTCAACTCCGTCTCGGATAAGATGAAAGGTTTTAGCCGCAAGGAAACTGTGGCGTATTACCAGAGCATCATGGAGCAGGCCTGGAAGCAGATCGAAGCCGCCGGCACCCCCGAAGTCAAGAGCCAGATGTACGACCAGGCCCTCGAATGGACCATGCTTGACAAGAACTACGACGAGCGCACCCGGCGTGTCTTCACCGGTCCGATCTTCATGCCGATGTGGTGGGGCAATTACGATCCGGGTTACCGGGCGGCCCCGATCCACACCGGGACTCCTTCGGTCTCGACCCCTGGCTCCGGCTCGTCGGGCGGACGGATTTCCCTGCCGGGCTCGGCCATGGCCGCGTCCATGGTGACCGGCGTCCAGGGCTTTTCCAGCAAGGTGCTGGGCGATCTGGGCGCTTTTACGTCGAACGTCACCAATAAGACCAACCCGATTCCGGTGTCGACGAGCAGCGGGCATTATTCGGGCGGCGGCGGGCATTCGTGCGCCTGCGCCTGTGCCTGCGCCGGCTGCGCCTGTGCCTGCGCTGGTGGAGGCCGGTAACGGAGTCTCCCGCAGTCCGTTCCTCCGCGTTCGTGGCGAGCTACCACAAATTCACTGCCTGCCGGTGGAACGATCAGGATGGCCTGCCGGGTCGAAAGGTCTGGTGGAATTACTGGGAGACCTGCGTCCGATCGCAAGCGGATTACTTGAATCGGCTCTGTTATATATTCTGGAATCCGGTCAAACATGGATTGGTTCACGAGCCGACGGAATATCGGTACAGCAACTATCTCGATTATCTGAACGAAGAATGGTTCGATATTGGTTCCAAAGCCGTCGAGGTCGATCATGTCCCAGAATTCTAGAGGTATCCAGGATTTCTTGACTCGCATCATCAAAAAAAGTCCGGCAGTCCGAAGTCCGGAGACTTCGGACTCCGCCGCTCGCCTCTACCACTATGTCCGGGAGAACCCGGGCGAGAAGAGCCGCATTCACCTGCGGCTCGACCCGGACGGGCACGGCACGCTGATCGTCAATGCCAACCGGATCCTGCACCTTAACCCGACTGCAGCGCTGATGGCCTACTGCGTCCTCGAAGGGCTCGCCGAGCCGGATGCCGTTCGCCTGATTCGGCGGGACTATCACGTCAGCGCCGCCCAGGCGAAGTCGGACTTGAGGACGATCCGCGGCCAACTCGAGGAGCTCGTCCGCCCGGACGGCGCCTGCCCGATCCACGAGCTGGGGCTGGAGACGGTCATGCCGTTCAGCGCCCGGCCGACGGCTCCCTACCGCCTGGACTTGGCCCTGACCTATCGCTGCAACAACGACTGCGCCCATTGTTACAATGTCGAGGGCCGCGACCTCCAGGAGCTTGGCACGGAGGATTGGAAGCGGGTCCTCGACCGGGCCTGGGAACTGGGCATCCCGCATATCATCTTCACCGGCGGCGAGCCGACCCTGCAGGGGGACCTGCCCGAGCTGATCGCCCACGCCGAGCGGAACGGCCAAATCACCGGCCTGAACACCAACGCCCGGCGCCTCTCGGACCCCCGCTACGTCGAGAAGCTGGTGGCGGCCGGCCTGGACCACGTCCAGATCACGGTCGAGTCGAGCGAGGCGGAAGTCCACGATCGGATGGTCCGGGCGAAGGGCGCCTTCCCCCAGACGATCAAGGGAGTGAAGAACGCCCTGGCCAGTCCGCTCTACGTGATGACTAATACCACCATGCTGCGGACCAACCTTTCCACCATCCCGGCCACCCTGGATTTCCTGGCGGAGACGGGCGTCCCGACGGTCGGGCTGAATGCCCTGATCCACTCCGGGCGGGGCGCTGTGGTCGGGACCGGTCTGGCCGAGTCCGAGCTGACCCCGCTCCTAGAGGTGGCCCGGAAGAAGATCGAAGCCCACGGGCAGCGCCTGATCTGGTACACGCCCACGCAGTACTGCAATTTCGACCCGATGACGCTCGACCTGGGCGTGAAGGGCTGCACGGCCGCCCTGTACAACATGTGCGTCGAGCCTGACGGAAGCGTCCTGCCCTGCCAGTCCTACTACCAGCCGCTCGGCAAGTTTTTGTCGGACGATTGGGATTCGATCTGGAACCACAAGCTGGCGGTCCGGCTGCGCGAGCGCCAGGGCCTGCCTCAAAAATGCGACGGTTGCGTCCTGCTGGCCGAATGCGGCGGCGGATGTCCTTTACAGTTCGAGCCGCAGATGGCTCAAGGATTGAATTGATGAAAATGATGCCCCGCTTGCTTTGCTGTTTCGTCCTCCTGGCCCTGGCTGCCTGCGGCTCTCCTGCTCCGACTTCGGTCCCGGTCCAGATTGGGACCGTCCCGCCGGTCGCGACCCAGGTCCAGGCGGAGACCAATCCGGCGGGCGCGACCCAGCCTCCGGTCGGCACACCGGCGGCCAGCTACAGCGCCGCGGCCCGCGCCTACATCCAGGCCCTCACCGCCATCGGTCCGCGCATCGCCGGCACGGATGCCGAAGCCCAGGCGGCCGAATACATCGCCGATGCCCTGAACGGGATGGGATATTCCGCCGAGACCAAGCACTTCTCGGGGAAGGATGTTTCGGGAAACCAGCTTGATTCTGCCAACGTGGTGGCGGTCAAACCCGGGAAGTCGCCGCGTGTGATCGTCGTCGGGGCGCACTACGATTCGGTGGCCGTCGGCAAGGGGGCCGACGATAATGCTTCGGGCGTGGCCGTCCTGCTCGAAGTGGCGGACCTGCTGAAGAACGAGGCCACCCCCTACACCATCCAGTTCGTCGCCTTCGGGGCGGAAGAATCCGGGCTGGTGGGGTCCTATGCCTACGTCAACCAGATGACCCAGGCGGACTTCGAGAACGTCGTCGCCATGATCAACATGGACTCGCTGATCGCCGGCGACGTTACCTATGTCTACGGCGACGAGCAGCAGGCTGCGCTGCGGGATTGGACCCTCGAGTGGGCCTTCGGGAACGGTTTCGACTTGCAGACCATCCACAACGCCGACCTGACCGACGGGCATGGGATGGGCGTTTCCGATTTTTCCGCCTTCCATGCGGCCGGCATCCCGTACATCTACTTCGAGGCCACCAACTGGGACCTGGGCGCCAAGGATGGTTATACCCAGGTGGATCCGAAATACGGCGTGAACGGCGAGATCTGGCACACGGCCGACGACACCCTGGAATACCTGGATGCCACCTTCCCCGGGAGGGTGGACCAGCACCTCAACCTCTACGTCCCGGTCCTGTACAACATCCTGACGCAATACGAGGCCCAACCGTGATGAAAACACCCGAGCATGCCTGGCTGAAGGAATTCCCCGGAGCGGTGACCGTCTGTGACGCGCAGGGCGTCATCCTCGAAATGAACGACAAAGCGGCCAGGACCTTCGAAAAGGATGGCGGAACCGCCCTGATTGGCAAGAACCTGCTGGACTGCCATCCCGAGCCGGCCCGCAGCAAGCTCGAGCAAATGCTGGCTGGGCGGGAGCCGAACGTCTACACGATCGAAAAGAACGGCGTCAAGAAATTGATCTATCAAACCCCCTGGTATCGTGACGGCGAATATGCCGGATTCATCGAATTGTCGTTGGAAATTCCATTCGAAATGCCGCACTTCGTCCGCGGCTGATTGAGAGGACACCATGTCGAATGCCTCATCCCTTACCTTATTTTTGCGCACCGTCTATCCCATTGCCTCGATCGTGCTCAGCCTGGTTATGGCGGTGGCAGGCCTGCTGGGGCTGATCTTCGGCCGCCTGCGGATCGGCCAGTACCGCTGGAAGGGGATCGGATTCCGGATCCTGAGCGCCGTCCTCCTGCTCGGCGCGGCCGGCTATTTCATCCCCACGTATGGCCTGCTGGTCGAGGTCGCCGTCGTCCTGGTCGTCGCCGTCGGCGCAGTCCTGCTGGCCGACAAGCCGCTGGCGGCCCGCCATCTCCCGGCCGAGACGCATACCTATCAGTCCGGACCGGACGAACCGGCCTATCGCCTGCACCTGCGCCTGATGAACGACGGTTCCGGCATCCTGATCGTCAATGCCGCCACCGTCCTGCACCTGAACGCCACGGCGGCCGAGTTTGCCTATCACATGATAAAAGGCACCTCCCCGGAGGAGGCCGCCCGGCAGGTCTCCGAGCGCTACCACATCAGCCTGGCCGAAGCGCAGAAGGATTTCGTCGACTTCCGTGATCGCGTCCAGACCATGATCCACACGCCCGACCTCGACCCGACCACTTACCTCGACTTCGAGCGGGTCGCGCCGCACTCCCGGGACCTGACCGCACCCCTGCGCCTGGACTGCGCCCTGACCTACCGTCTACCCGAAGGCACCCAGGCGGAATATGCCCCGACGAAGCGCGTCGACCGCGAGTTGACCACCGAGGAATGGCAGTCCATCATGGACAAGGCCTGGGCGGCCGGCATTCCGCACATCACCTTCACCGGCGGCGAGCCGACCCTGCGCGAGGACCTGCCGGCCCTGATCGCCCACGCCGAGAAGACCGGCCAGGTCACCGGCCTGCTCTCCGATGGGTTGAAACTGGCCGACAAGAAATACCTGCAGACCCTGCTGCAGACCGGCCTGGACCACCTGCTCTTCATCCTCCAGCCCGATAGCCCGGCCTCCTGGAAGGCCCTCGAAGCCATCCTGCCGGAGGACCTCTACACGACCGTTCACCTGACGGTCACCCCGCAGAACGCGAAGCGGGTCGACGATTACACCCAGGGCCTGGCGAAGCTGGGCGTCAAGAGCCTCTCGCTGGGCGCCTCCGAGGCTTCCCTGCACGAAACGCTGCAGGGGATCCGCAACAAGGTGGCCGGCCTCGGCATGACCCTGCGTTGGGATCTGCCCGTCCCGTACTCCGTCGAAAACCCGGTCGCCCACGAGACGATCGAGGACGAGGTTCCCTCGGGGGCGGGCAAAGCCTGGCTGTATGTCGAGCCGGACGGCGATGTCCTGCCGACCCAGGGCCAGGCGGACAAGATCCTGGGGAACATCCTGCGGGATCCGTGGAGGAAGATTTATCGCTGATTGCATCATCCGGAAGTAAAATATCGGGGCGGCCGCACGGTCGCCCCCTTTCGAATCTTTTACAGGAGCCAGGGAATGAAAACGAAATCGAAGTCCGCCATCGATCCGAATGAAGTCCGCTTCTTCAGCGGCAGTTCCCATCCCCACCTGGCCGGCGACATTGCCACCTACCTCGGCCTGCCGCTCGACAGGACCAACATCCGCCGCTTCAGCAACGACAACCTGTACATCCAACTGGGCGCCAGCGTGCGCTCTCGCGTGGTGTACATCGTCCAATCCCTCACGCCGCCGGTGAACGACCACCTGGTCGAGTTGTTGATGATGCTCGACATTGCCCGCTCCGCCTCCGCCAAAGAGATCCATGCGATCATCCCTTATTTTTCCTTTGCCCGCTCGGATAAGAAAGACGCCCCGCGCATCTCGATCACGGCCCGCCTGATCGCTGACCTGATCCAAACCGCAGGGGCGACGCACGTCATGACGATGATGCTGCATTCCCCGCAGGTCCACGGTTTCTTCGGCGTCCCCGCCGATCCGTTGACCAGCCGGCCGGCTTTCAAGCATCATTTCGAAGGGCGGAACCTGGAGGGCACTCTCGTCGTTGCCCCCGACATGGGCAACGCCAAATCGGCGGCCCGCTTCGCCCACAGCCTGGGAATCCCGGTGGCGGCCGGCGACAAGGAGCGCATCTCGGACACCGAGGTCGAGATCAACGGCCTGGTTGGCCGGCCCGTCCAGGGCTTCCGGCGGGCGTTGATCTACGACGACGAGATCGCCACCGGCGGTTCCATCGTCGGCATCAGCAATGTATTGATCCAGCAGGGCATCCAGGAGATCTGGGTGGCCTGTACGCACGGGGTGTTCGTCCGCGGTGGACTGGAGCGCCTGGTGGCCATCCCGCAGATCACGGAAATCGTGACCACCGACACCGTGTACATCCCGCCCGAAAAGCGCCATCCCAAATTGACCGTCCTCTCGGTCGCTCCGGTCTTCGGGGAGGCCATCAAGCGCAATTTCCAGCGCGAGTCCATCAGCGAGCTGTTCGTCTACGGAGAAGACCTCTGATGCCCAGCCCCGTCGAATTCGCTATGTCCGTTTTCAACGACAACTTCAACTGCTCGCAGGCGGTCTTTTCGGCCTTCGCCTCCCGCTTCGGCGTGGATGAGAAGACTGCCCTCCGCCTGGCCTCCCCCTTTGGAGGCGGGATCGCTCGCCAGGGCGAGGTTTGCGGTGCGGTGACCGGGGCCCTGCTTGCCATCGGCCTGGGCCTCGGCTCGGATACTCCGAGCGGGAAGGAGCAGACTTACCGGCTGGCCGACCAGTTCCTGCAGGAGTTCAAGAAAAAGCACGGCAGCCTGCTCTGCCGCCAGTTGATCGAGTCGGATCTCAGCACGCCCGAAGGCTGGCACAAGGCCAAGCAGGCCGGGAAATTCACCTCGGTCTGTCCCCTCCTGGTGAAGGACGCCGTGCAGCTCGTCGAGGGACTGCTCGAATAAGCCGGCGGAAAATCCATTTATAATGGGAAAGGTTTGCAATCCGGGGCAGCTTTGCCCCGGAGGATTTTCCCCGGAGGTTTATGCATAAAAAATCGCTCGTCGGTATCCTGATCGCGGCTGCAGTCTTGACCATGGCCTGCCTGTGTTGCCCCACGAATTTACTGACCTTCCTCCAATCCCCCACGCCCACCCCCACACCGACGCCCCTTCCTCCGACGCCCATGCCAACCCCCACCCTCGAGCCGACCCCGGCCGGGGAGGTCCCGGTCTGCGCGGATGATCTTGCCAGGATCCTGGACGATTCCGAGAACAAATTCACTCCCGGCAGGAACCTGGAGAACCTTTATACGCTGGTCACCTATGTGGTCTCCGGGGATACAATCTCCAGCCCCACCATCGAAAAGGGCGTTCCAGGATCGGTCACGTTCGACCAACAGGACACCTCCACCCAGGAAAAGATCTGGCAGTTCGTGACGGACGTCGTCCCCGCCGACCAACGCACGGAGCTGGCCCATTTCGTCATTTACACCGATGGAGCCAACAATTCCCTGGGGGCGGTCGACCAGACGGACGACCCTCATTACTGGAACCTGGAAATCGACATCCGGGATGCCAGGAATTTCCCCGACTTGGCCACCACGGTCATTCATGAATTGGCCCATTTGATCACCCTGAACGACACCCAAGTCACGACCGACTACAAGGTTTTTTATAGCCCCGACAACAAGGATGTCTTCAGCCAGGAAGCTGCCACTTGCTCTACGTACTTCATATTCGAAGGCTGCAGTCACCAAGATTCGTACATCAACTCGTTCTTCAACCAGTTTTGGCCGGATATCTACCCGGAATGGAAAACCATCGACGCCGAGACCGACCCGGATACGCTCTCTGCAAAGCTGGACAGCTTCTACCAGGAATACTCGGACCAGTTCGTCTCCGATTACGCCGCGACCAACCCCGAGGAAGACATCGCCGAGTCCTTCATGTTCTTCGTCTTTGCACCCAAGCCGGCCGGGGCGACCATTTCCGAACAAAAGATCCTGTTCTTCTACAAATACCCCGAGCTGGTCAGACTGCGCGACCGGCTGACCGCCAACCTGTGCAACCACCTCTCCATGCCATGATCGATAAACCGATCCCCGAATCCTACTGGGTCGTGCCGGACAGGTTCCTGGCCGGGGGGTACCCGGCCTCCGTTCACGGGGACGAGTTCACCACCCGCCGTCGTCTGACGGCTTTCCTGAACGCCGGTTTCGATGCTTTCTTCGACCTGACCCGTCCGGGCGAGCTGCCGCCCTACCTCCCGACGCTGCAGGAGGAGGCCGCCTCGTACGGCATCGCCGTTCGTTACCGGCGCGCCGATATCCAGGACCGCGGCCTGCCCTTTCACGATCAGTTGGTAACCCTCTTGGACGGGATCGACGCGGACCTGGCCGCCGGCCACAAACTCTACCTGCATTGCTGGGGCGGCGTGGGCCGGACCGGCACGGCGGTCGGCTGCTGGCTGGTCCGCCACGGGTTGACCGGTCCGGCCGCCCTGCTCTGCCTGGACGAGATCTACCGTACTTCCGAGCAGAGCCGGCTCTTCCTGCGCTCCCCGGAGACGGACGCCCAGGTGGGCTTCATCCGGAAGTGGAAGGGCTAGTCTATGCCGTCCGTGAACTGGCATGCCCGTTTTCTCCAGCAGGCCTCTTGGACCGGCGCGCTGCGCGACTATCTGTTCGACCGGGCCGGACTGGCCCAGGCCCGGCGGGTGCTGGAGGTGGGCTGCGGGACCGGGGCGGTGCTCTCCGGCCTGGCCGGCCCCGCAGCTGTCCATGGGCTGGACCGGGACCCCGGCCGCCTGGTGCAGGCCCACCGGCATGTCCCGGCGGCAGGCCTGGTTTGCGCGGACGCCCTGACCCTGCCATATCCCTCTGCCTGTTTCGATATCACTTTCTGTCATTTTCTCCTGCTCTGGGTGGGCGACCCGCTCCGGTCCCTGCTCGAGATGCGCCGGGTCACCCGCCCGGGCGGGTCCATCCTGGCCCTGGCCGAGCCGGATTACACCGCCCGGGTGGACCGGCCGGCCGCCCTGGCCCCCCTGGGAGCCCTGCAGACCGAGGCGCTCCGCCGCCAGGGGGCCGATCCCGGGATGGGTGGGCGGCTGGCGGACCTGTTCCACCGGGCCGGGATCCCTCTCATCGAAACGGGGACCCTCCAGGAGGACGAAGGACATCCACCGGCGGCCGCAGACCGGGAGCTCGAATGGGCGGTCCTCGAATCCGACCTGGGAGGCGCGGTCCCGGCCGGGGAATTGCGGCGGTTCAAGGAGCTCGACCGGGCCGCCTGGGAGCGCGGCGAGCGCAGCCTGTACGTGCCCACCTATTTTGCCTGGGGGCTCCTGACGCCAATGGTATAATCCTTGGCGGAGGCACCATTGTCCGACTTTTCCCCCGAGTTACAACCGAAAGAAAAAACCGAAGAACAACCCGCCAAGCCTGGCTGGAGGGGCTTCCTGCAGGAAACCCTGGAAACGGTGGGGCTGGCGATCATCCTTTTCCTGGTGATCAACATCCTCTCGGCTCGTGTACGGGTGGATGGGTTTTCCATGCGCCCGACCCTGAACGACGGTGAGTTCGTCCTGGTCAGCCGGGTGGCGAATTTTGTCGGTGGTTACCATCGCGGCGACATCATCGTTTTCCGCCCGCCCATGTACCCGCCCGAAAGCTCCCTGCGGCTCTTCCTTGGCCTGCCCAACTACAGCGACCAGTACGAGGATTACATCAAGCGGGTGATCGGCCTGCCCGGCGAGGAAGTGCAGATCAAGGACGGACAGGTTTTCATCAACGGCTTCCCCCTGCTCGAACCCTACATCGCCGCCCCGCCCGATTATTCCGGCGACTGGACTGTCCCGGCGGGGGAGCTCTTCGTGCTGGGCGACAATCGCAACAACTCGCACGATTCGCACGCCTGGGGTTTCCTGCCGATCAAGAACGTCCTCGGCAAGGCCCTCTTCGTTTACTGGCCCTTCTCGGAATGGACCGTGCTTCACGCCAGCGAGGCGGTCCTGACCGCTCACTAGGCGCAGCCTTAGAGGTAGATTGATCGAAGAAACGAGAACGTCTCAATGGACAAACCAGAATCGCAAACTTACCAGTGTACCGAATGCCAGGCCGGGGTGATGCACCTTCAGCACATCACCTATTTCACCTGGCTGGATGAAGAGCTGATCAGCGTCCCGAATTTTCCTGCCTGGGTGTGTGACATGTGCGGGCGGCGTGAGTACGATTCGCGCGCCGTGGCCTGGCTGGTCACCATCCTCAACCCGGAGACGGGCAAGGCCGCCCCCAAGCGCCGTCCGCAGCCGCACCTGAAGAAGCGCAACGCGCCCCGCCCCTTCCCGGAATAGAGCTCAAGAGGAGTGCTGAAGAGATGCCCGAATCGAATGTCACCCACCGTCTGATCGCAGCCGATTTCCTCACCCCCAGCTACCGTGTGGTGGGCAAGTTCATGGCTCCCAACACCGGCATTGTCGGCATGATGAACGATTCGACCACATCCTTCATGGAAGTGCAGGAAGCCAAGCTGGCCCGCATCCATATGCCGACCAAGCTGGTCGGGGAGTACAACGTCGTCGACCTGGTCAAGAACAACATCTTCGCCGTCTGCCTGACCCGGCGGGAGGACGTGGGACCGCAGGCCCTGGCCCGCGGCGGCTATCAGAACCTGATCCGCTACGCCGTCCGGGTGACCACCCAGGTCTACGAGCTGGAAGGCACCCTGGAATGGGCCGGCCGGTTCGACTTTGCCACCATCATGGTGGAAGGCATCCGGGACTTCATCCCGCTCTACGATGCCGTCCTGACGGCCATCCTGATCCCCCAATTGAAGATCGAGAGCCCGGCAGTCCTGTTCAATCGCAAACAGGTCGACCTGCTGGCGCTCCTGGCCGATAGAAAAGAATCCTGACAATTGACTTGACCGACGTGAAAGTGGATGGTAAAATCCGTCCGCTTTACCGCCCGTGGCAAGCCCCCATCGTCTAGTGGACCAGGACGTGGCCCTTTCAAGGCTAAAACTGGAGTTCGAATCTCCACGGGGGCACAAGACAAGACCACCTGAAAGGGTGGTCTTCATCGTTAAAACTGGAGTCCCCACGAGGGGATGATATTCGAGTCTCCCGGGGCACAAGACAAGACCACCTGAAAGGGTGGTCTTTATCGTTAAAACCGGAATCCCCGCGGAGAAGATATTCGGATCCCCACGGGGACACAAGACCGGCTCTTGCTTCGAGAATATGCAAAGGTCTACGGGTGATAGGCGCCGACGCCGCAGACGTCGCTGCCGACCTTCTCGTAATAAAATGTTTTCGGCTCTGTCGTTCCGGTCGCAGGATCGAGCCACGCATAATTGAGCGACCCAACCGAGGTGGTCGATGCGGAATCCCAGGCTGACCTGCTGATGGGTTCGATGGGCGAGCCGACCAGGTTGGGGTAACCGCCATTGGCGCTTTGGATAAGTTCGGAATTGATGCAGGCGACGTAGAGATCGCGGTCGAAGAAGGGCGCGACCCGGTTGGTGAAATCTGCAAGCGCCTGCGTACGCCCGACTGCTTTGTAATGCTCTACAGCCTTTTTGAGCATTGCCAGGGCTTCGGCAGGCGTACCGTGGCTCGAGGAATTCGAGGTGGGCGGCTGGGTGGCTGTTAATCCAGTAACAGGCAGGATGGGCGCGACGGCCGTACTGGCCGTGCTTCCGCCCAACAAGCTTGCCGGTCTCAATGAGCAGGCAGCTATGACTGCGAATAGAAGGATGCTGCTGACGATAAGTTGCAAACGGCGCGGGTTCATATCCTGTGACTCCTTAACTCTTGGCATTTCGATGGGTAAAACGATCTTATATCGGACAATTATCATCTTATTTTGGCCGCCATCACATCCGCCGGGAGTACCAATGACGCAAAGGAATAATCGACCGGCCCTTCTGGCCCCGGGCCTTGTTCTTGATCTGCATCCCCAGGAGATATAATGAATAAAGCCGTCAATTCTGACGGCCTTGTTCATTGAAATCGAGTCCTGACAGGAAATGCGTTGGCTGTACCCTGGGCCTTAGGGCGCGCATTCCAATTCGCGCACCCGCACCTGATTGGTCCCGGAGGCGGGGTACGGTTCGACGATGCGGCTCGTGTAGATGACATACAGACGGTCCCGGTCGACGAACAGGGAGCCGTTGATCGGTTCCTGGTCCGGTTCCGGCGCCCAGCGCTGCGCGAGCGTCCCGTCCGGGGAGATGAACAGGATGGAATAGCCGCCCATGATTTCGCCCAGGGCCGCTGCCCCGCCCCGGTAGGGACTCACGTCGGCCAGGCCGTTGGGGAACTCCAGGTCTGTGTCCAAAGCCGCGGGACCGGAGAGCAGGGATCCATCCTCCGCCAGGCGGGTGATGTAGACGCCCGGCGTCTGCCAGATGGTCGAGACGATCAGCCAGCCGTCCGCCGTTGGGACGGCCGCCGCTGAGCTGAAGTACCCTTCCTGGATCCGGCCGGAGTCCTCGTAAGGGAACGGCTCGATCACTACCGGCGCGGCCACCTCGTTGCCATCCAGGTCGAAGCGATGCACTTCCGTGGTCCCCAGCCAGGTGGAGATCACCATCAGCATCCGGTCGTGCCCGACGGACAGCCCGGGCAGGGAATCGACGTCCGTGCCGGCTACCTTCCAGTACAGGCTGTTCCCGTTCGCATCCGCCACCTCCAGCAGGGCTGTGTGGTCCGACGCGCCCGACGCCTGGTCGGTCCAGCCGAAGACCATCCGTGAGCCGGTCCAGATGGCCGTGCCGCCGGTATTGCAGATCCGGTTCGTCGGATTCCGCACCTGGGCGGAGAGCACTTTCCCGAAGGGATCGAGAAAGGCCGCCGCGATCCGGTCCAGATTCGAATGGTAACGCCCGCAGTAATCCAGGACGGCGTTGTCGCCCTGCCGGACCAGCGTGGGCGAGCCGATGACGTTGTCCGTGAAGGCCAGTTGCACCGGCCCGACCGGCCGGGCGTTGGCGTCTAACAGCCGCATGTAAGCGTTCGACACCGGCGCCTGTCCGTCGAAACCCACCACCCAGGTCGCCAGGATGCCTGCTTTGGTCCCGACCGCCTTGGGGTAAAAGGCGGCCCGGCCGTATTCCGTCGTGTCGTTTCCGCCCTCGCCCGCCTCCCGCACGACGATCGGTTCCGAGGCGGAGACGCTCGTGCAGGCCGGACCGCTGCCCCAGCCGGCCGTGGCACGGACGGGATAGACGGCCTTGGCGATGTAACAAGCCTCGAGAACTTTATCCTGGCCCGAATAGGCGGGGACGGTGACTTGCAGCAGGAATTTGTAGATCCCCGGGACGAGCGTATCGTTCAGTGTGAAAGCGAAGGTCCCATCGCCGGCCTTTCCGTCGCCGTGGACGCCGTCATCGTAAAGCTCGAAGGGACTGCGCCGGGAAGCTGGATCTTCGACCAGCCCGTGGATGCTTGCCCCGGGAACGACATACCAATCCAGGGCTCCTTGCCGCTCGACGGTGGCGGATAGTCGGAGCGGATCGCCGGAAAAGTACCTGGACCGGTCGAAATCCATGCGAACGCCTGCCAGGTCGTCAGGAGCGAGATTTTCCTGAAATGGGGGCTGGTCGAACGAGGCCACCTCGGCGCACCTGCCGGAGTAGACCTCGAAATTATCGAACGGGTCCGTGGCTGGGGAGAGCAAGGTCGGGGTGGGGTGGAACAGGGAGAAAGTGTAATCCGATGGATTGGTGAAGGACGGCAGAAAGGTCGCGGTCGGCTTCGGCGTGGACGTGGGGGCAGGCTGGAATGGCGCCTGAGGGGTGCACCCTGGGAGGGCGAGCGTGCACAGGAGGACCGAAAAACAAAGCGGGAGCATGCTTTTCGCGGCCACCTTCATTTTCCGTGCTGTGCACTTTCCGATCCCTGGTCGTTCCATCGGTTCCTCCCCGGAGGCAATGCCTGCCGAATTAATTGTATAGCAGAATCGAAGATCGGCAAGCGAGAGGGCGGGAACTCCCGGGCGGCAAGACCATCACGGCTTGATAGGGATCGGCTCTGTTGGCTAAAGCGTGGAACGAGGATAGAAACCGCCGGGACCACCTGAACGAGCCGTCCAAGTTGTTCAGTGGGCACCTGTTAGTCCATTCCCGGCTTCATAGGAACCACTGCCGGACCGGTATGCTACAATTAATTCGATGAAGAATCCCCTGTTCATCATCAACAGCGTGGCCCCCATTCGCATCTGTGACAACGGCGGCTGGACGGATACC
This sequence comes from Anaerolineales bacterium, assembly GCA_035506155.1. Classification (GTDB taxonomy): domain Bacteria; phylum Chloroflexota; class Anaerolineae; order Anaerolineales; family Villigracilaceae; genus UBA877. The sequence continues at coordinate 17,813 of DATJPX010000019.1, read as the reverse complement.
TGGTTCGCCGGGCACGGCAAGATTTTCAACATCGGCGTCTACCCGTATGCCGAGGTGCAGGTCGCCGTCCATCCCTACGCGGGCGGGCCGGACCGGATCGTCATCAACGCCGAGAATTACGGTGAGCGCTACGCCCTCGTCCCCGAAAAACACTGGGACAAGCATCCGCTCCTCGAAGCGGCCATCGAATACATGCACGTGCCGGCGGACCTGAGCTTCGAGGTGACCATCTACTCGGAAGCGCCCGCCGGGGCCTCCACCGGCACCTCCGCGGCGGTCACCGTGGCCCTGATCGGCGCTCTTGACATGCTCACGCCCGGACGGATGACCCCGCACGAGGTGGCCGCTGCCGCCCAGAAGATCGAGACCGAGCTGCTCGGCCAGCAGTCCGGCATCCAGGACCAGCTGTGTTCGGCCTATGGCGGGATCAATTTCATCGAGATGCATCGATACCCGCACGCCTCGGTCTCGCCGATCCAGGTGCCGAACGCCACCTGGTGGGAACTCGAAAGGCGGTTGGCGCTGGTCTATCTCGGCAAGTCGCACCGCTCCTCGGAAGTCCACGAGATGGTCATTCGCTCGCTGCAGGACGCCGGCCCGGACTGTCCCCAGCTCGAAGACTTGCGCCGCACGGCCGAGCAGTCCCGGGATGCCCTCTACGCCGGGGATTTCGCCGGCCTGGGCGCGGCGATGACCGCCAACACGCAGGCCCAGGGTCGCCTCCATCCCGCCTTGATCAGCCCGGAGGCGGCGCAGGTGATCGAGATCGCCCAGACCTACGGCGCCCTCGGCTGGAAGGTCAACGGGGCGGGCGGGGACGGCGGCTCGCTAACGATCCTCTCCGGGGCCGACGCCCAGCGCAAACGGGCCATGCTGGGGGCTGTCGAACAGGAAGCCCCGGCCTTCAGGAACATCCCGATCTACCTCAGCCGCTCCGGGTTGAGGGTCTGGAAACAGGAACAGGCATGATGGAGATGGGGTACAATTATTTACACACCGGTAAATTATTTACGGGAGATGGCATATGGCAGATGACGATAAAGATACCCTGATCCAGGGCCTGCGCCGTTCCAAGATCGAGCTCGACCTGGCCTACGATGCGACTATCGAGGGTTTTGCCCGCGCCCTCGACCTGCGCGAGAGGGAACCGGCCGGGCACACCCACCAGGTGACCGAATATACCCTGCGCTTGGCCAAGGCGTTGGCGATCCCCGAGCCGGAGCTGGTCCAGATCAAACGGGGGGCGCTTCTCCACGACATCGGCAAGATGGGCATCCCGGAACACATCCTGCAGAAGACCGAGCCGTTGACGGACGAAGAATGGAACATCATCTGTAAGCATCCCCAATACGCCTACGACCTGCTCGCTCCGATCATCTACCTGTATCCCGCCATCGACATCCCGTATTGCCACCACGAAAAATGGGACGGCACCGGCTACCCGCGCGGCCTGAAGCACGAACAGATCCCCCGCGCCGCCCGCATCTTCGTCGTGGTGGACGTCTGGGATGCTCTCACCACCGACCGGCCCTACCGGAAGGCCTGGACGAACGATAAGGCCATCCAGTTCATCCACGAGCAGGCCGGGCTCTATTTCGATCCGGATGTCGTCAAAGTCTTCCTGAACATGGATTTCAAGAAGTCCCTGACGCGCCCGTACGTAAAATAACGGCCGGGGATGCGTTGGTCGAGGGAAAAGGCCCGGTTGTGACAGGTGGGCAAATTCTTATGAAACAAACTCTCAAGCTGCTCTTCGGGGAAGGCATCTTCGGGACCGGCTGGAAGAACGCGTTGACCAGCCTGGGCCTGGTCGTCGCGGTGGTGATCGTCAGCCAGCTCAAGGCCCTCTTGAATCACGGTCCGGCGATCCTCAACCTGCGGACCGGCCTCGACGCGATCCTGCCGGTCGTCCCCATTTTCATCATCCCGTACGACTCGCTGATGCTGATCATCTACTTCACCCTGGCGATATTTTTCCTGACCAGGACGCGCATCTTCCAGTCCACCAGCCTGGCGCTGCTTATCGCCTGGCTGGTCAGCTACGTCTTCTACATTTTCCTGCAGACCGAGGTGCTCCGCCCGGTCCTCCTGGGCAGCGACGTGCTGACCCGCATGGTCCTGGACGTCTACTCGCACGAGGGTCCCTTCAGCGATTTTCCCAGCCTTCACGCCTCCCTATCCACGATCGTGGCCATCCACTGGTTCCGGGTGGACCGGCGCCTGGGGGTGGTGGTGGCAATCTGGACGGCCCTGATCGTGACTTCCACCGTCATGATCAAGCAGCATTACGTCGCCGGCCTGATCCCCGGCATCCTGCTCGCCTTCGGCGCTTCCTGGGCGTCCTGGCGGGTCTGGTCGAAGAAAGCCTGAACTTTCCCCGGGAAGCAGGTTGGAATCAAAACGCCCTTGCGGGCGTTTTTGTCATTCTGTGACGTTCAGTCGACCTTGATCTTGACCACCACTTTCCTGACCGGACCGGGCGCCCCGGCTGCCAGCCCGGGCATGTGGGCATCTTCCGGGAAGAGCAGCATGAATTCGCCCGCCGAGACCGTCAGCAGGTCGCCGCGGCCTTCGAGCGGCGTGAAGTCCCGGGCGGGGTCGTACTCCCCTGGGGCGAGCCGGCCGATCGGAGCGAAGCCGATCTGTTCCTTCCCGCTGACGAGGTATTGCAGGTCGATGTAAAGCCGGTGGGCCTCCCACCGGCCGCCCTCCGGCGGCTTCGGCGAATATTCCTGGACCATGGCGTACATGTTCTGGCCGTCGATCTCCTGCCTTCCAACGGGCAGGGCAGACAGATCGGTCCGCTGGAGATATTCGAACGCCTCCCGCAGGCGCGGGGACGAATTTTCGTAGAGCCGGGAATTGGCCAGGCGGTCGAAGATCATCGGACGGCCTTTCGCTCCGTAGGGGCCTGCCTCTCCCGCTTGATCAGCGGGTACGGGATCAGCAGCAGGAAGCCGATGGCGATCAGCGCCTCGCCGATCTGCACGCCCATGGCCTGCCAGGGTCCGAAAAGCGGAACGCGCGGCGGCACCTGGGTGCCGAAGCCGAACACGTCGGCCATGCCCGAAAAGACTGCCACCACGTATCCGGTCGCCACCAGGCGCGAGCCGATGTCGGCCGGGATGGTGCGGGTGCTGCCCTTCCAGAGGGCCACCAGGCTGACGTATCCGCCGATGCAGATGATCGCCATCCCGACCAGGAAGACGGAGATCTGGACGAAGCCGACCACCGGGCTGCGGTCCAGGCCGAAGAGCGACGGGCGGATTCCGACCAGGAAGACCAGGAAACCGAACAAGACGATGGCCAACCCGAAGCGGACGCGGAACCGGGAGGGGATACTTTCAGGCGAAGTGTCAGGGGAGATCGATGATTGTGGGTTCGTGTTCATGTCGGCAGGGTTGCTCGCAGGTGGCGCAGCCAGTTTTCCCCAAGAACGGCTGCGATAGCTTCGTCATTATACCCTTTCGCTTTCAGGATCGGATCGAGTTTTTGCAGGTCGCTGATCGAGTCGACGCCGGTCGGGACGGAATCGAGGCCGAAGCCGCCGTCGAAGTCGCTGCCCAGGCCGACGTGCAGGGCGTCGCCGGCCAGCTGGCAGATGTGATCGATCTGGGCGGCGACGGTCTCGAGGGTGATGCCCTCGCGGCGGTCGCCCCGCCTCCAGCCGGTGGACAGGAATGTGCAGTAGGGAATGATGCCGATGACGGCCCCCCGCCCGATCAACCCTCGGATGACGTCCTCCGGGAGCAGGCGGTTGCCGTCGTATCCCGGCAGCAGGGAGGCGGCGTTGGAGTGGCTGGCGATGACCGGCCCGGGGTATAGGTCCAGGGATTCGCGGGCCGAGAGGGGGTCCATGTGACTAAGGTCGAGGGTGAAACCGAAATCGGCCATGGCCCTGATCAGCTCTCGTCCTTCGTCCGTGAGCGGACCCGGATCGCGGGTCCCGCCGCAGTAGCGCGTGCCCGCCCAGGCCAGCCCGATCAGGCGCAGCCCGGCATCCCACCACTCGCCCAATTCGGACGGGCCGCCCAGGCCGTCGGCTCCTTCCATGAGCGGCACCAGGCCGACCGGGTGTTCCGTGCGGCTGGCGTCCGCCCAGTCTGCCAGGATGGCTTCCAGGTCGGGGCGGGCGCCGATCAGGCGGAAGCGGTCCGGATGGTCGTCGGTCAGGCGGTGGTACTCGTCCAGCTGGGCCCGGTAGATGCGATGGGCTTCGGCGAAATCCGCATACGACTGCCGGTCCCAATCGCCTTCCTTGCGGCGGGCCGGCGTGGCAAAGAGCGTCCCGAAAACGACCGCCACCCGGCCGCGCTGGTATTCCGGCCAGCCGAGCAGGGTCTCGCCGGCGTGTTCCGGGGCTTCCGGATTGGATGTCTGCTCCACCTGCCGCGATTCGACGACGGAACGGGTGTAATCCCGTCCGAAGTTGAGGATGTTGTAGGCAAGGTCCTCGTGAGCGTCGACGATCAGGTGGTCTGTCATAGGAGGCAAAAACCCGGTTTCGACGGAAACCGGGTTTCAAGGGGACTGATTGGAGGCTTACCCGGCGGTGGGTTCTTCGCCGGAGGCGGGCTCTTCGGGTTTGGTGGGTTCTTCCGGTTTGGCGGACTCTTCAGGCGTCCCGGACTCGTCGCCCATCAGGTCGTCCAGGTCGATCTGTTTCATGTCCAGGTCCTTGTAGGCGCCCGAGTCGACCTTGCGCAGGCTCAAGCCGATGCGGCGCTGGTCCGGGTCGATGCGGATGACCCGCAGGGTGACCACGTCGCCTTCGTGCAGGCCGGCTTCCTTCGGATGTTCGATGCGGTTCTCGCTGATCTCGGAAATGTGGATCAGGCCTTCCAGGTCGCCCTCGAGGCGGGCAAAGGCGCCGAACTTGGTCAGGCGGGTGATGACGCCTTCGACGAGCTGACCGACCTTGAACTTCTCGACTTTTCGCTGCCAGGGATCGTTCTGCAGGGCGCGGATGGACAGGCCGATGCGCTTCTTCTCGCGGTCGATGTTGATGACCTTGACCTGGACTTCCTGGCCGACTTCGAGCACCTCGGAGGGATGCTGGATGCGGTCCCAGGAGATCTCGGACAGGTGGACCAGGCCATCGGCGCCGTTGACGTTGACGAAAGCGCCGAAATCGGCCAGGCTGGTAACCTTGCCGTTGTAGACTTCGCCCTCTTTCAGGGACTCGATGACGCGTTCCTTGATCGACTGGCGGGTCTCGCTGGAGGCAGCGCGCTCGGACAGGATCAGGCGGCGGCGCTTGCGGTCCACTTCGATGACGCGCACGGTGATGGCTTCGCCGATCATCTTGGCGTAGCGCTGGTCCGGCGTATCGCCTGTCACGCCCATCCGGCGGGAGATGCCCAGCTGGGATGCGGGAATGAAGCCGCGCAGGCCGTGGACCGGGACGATGATGCCGCCCTTGTTGAAGCCGTCCACTTTGCCCTCGTAGGAGGCGTTCTCCTCGAGCATCTTCTCGACCTCGGCCCAGCCTTTTTGCTCCTGGGCCCGCGTGAAGGAGAGCACCACGTTCCCGCTGGCGTCTTCCGCGTTAAGAACGTAGACCAGGATTTCCTGGCCCACTTTGAGAGCGGCGCGTTCTTCCGCTGGAATGGATTCCAACTCGCGTCCGGTAATCACACCTTCTGATTTGGCACCCACGCTGACCAGGATCTGGGTGGGGTTGAGGCTGGCGACCACGCCGGTGCGAATTTCCCCGGGTTGGGGGAAATCCAAGGCCAACCCTTCCTGGTTGAGGAGGGTCTCCATGTTCAGGTTGTTATTGTTCTGATTGCCTTCGGCGGGCGTATTGCTCTCGGGCGCAGCCCCCTGCCCGAGCAGGGCGTCATTTTGTTCCATATATGGGAAACTCCGGTGAATAAGATAGGAGGATTATACAGGCGAATGGACAAGTTGGCAACCCTTACATTTTCGATAGGATCGCCGAAACCATGTCTGACAAAAGGCAGGCAGACCGAAGAAGTCCACCCGCCGGGCGTTTTTTCCTATTTGGAGGTCGGTCTTTTCTTTGGCATCCTTTGCAGTCCCCACAGTGAACCGATGACGACGATGATGATGATGACGATGGCGAGGGCGATGATCCCGGTCGTGTCTGCCGACGAGGGGATGGGCGTGGACGAGGGGGTCGGCGTTGTCGCCTGGGTGGGGGTGGCCGGGGTCTCGCTTTCCGCCTCTGTCGGCGTCAGCGCCGGGAGGGCTGCGGCGGCCGGCGTCTCCGTGGAGGTTGTGGTCGTAACGACCGTGGCTGTGTCTGTGGGATCCGCCCCTGCCCGGACCGGCGAAAAAGTGCGCAGCGTCCCGACCAGGAAGGTGCCGATGACCAATACCGAAAAAGCGATCACCAGAACGCGGGGAATGTGGGTGGGTTTCATGGGCGTCCCCAAGTATAACAGAAACCGGCCTATCCCAGAATCGTCCCTCGCCAAAAACAAAACACCTCTTTGGAGAGATGCGTTTGATGACGAAGAGGACAGGTTTCGAATATCATCCCCAAGCGGGGGCCTGCGAACCTTCGAAAAAAACACCCCTCCGGAGATGGGCGTTTGATGGCAGAGAGGACAGGTTTCGAATATCATCCCCAAGCGGGGACCTGCGAACCTCCGAACAAAACACCCCTCCGGAGAGGGGCATTTGGTGGCGGAGAGGGCGGGATTCGAATATCATCCCCAAGTGGGGGCCTGCGAACCTTAGAACAAAACACCCCTCCGGAGAGGGGCGTTTGATGGCGGAGAGGGCGGGATTCGAACCCGCGAACCTTTGTGGGTTACACGCTTTCCAAGCGTGCGCGCTAAGCCAGCTACGCGACCTCTCCTTTTTGAGCGGCGCGAATTATACCAGAGAATCCTGCGTATGTTTCGCGAACTGTTTGTCCACCAGGATGGGCTTCCCGCTGGGAACTTTCCCGTTCCCGTTGGCTTTGAGGGCCAGAGGCTCGGATTTTTTCTTCGGCAGCGGAATGTCACGGGCGGGCAGGAGACCCCAGCGGCTGGCGCCCAGGTAGAGGATCTCGAGGATCAAGTCCTCGTAGGCGATGCCTTCGCTGGCGGCCTGGATGCACAGGTCGCTGTAGTTGGGGGTCAGGCCCGGCAGGGTGTTGATCTCGATCAGGCGGGGATTGCCCTCCGCGTCCAGGCGGACGTCGGTGCGCGAGACGTCCAGCGCGCCCAGGACGACGTGGGCCCGGTAAGCCAGGTGCTGGAGCTTGCGGGTCAGCTCGGGTTCGATCGGCGCCGGGCAAAGATAGCCCGGGGCGCCCTCGGAGCCGACCGACTGGGCCTTGGCCTGGATGCCGTAAATACCCGGGGTGACCGAGCGGGAGCTGTCGAGTTCGAGGACCGGCAGGCGGTGGAACCCGTCCCTGTCATACCATTCGGGATGGCGCGAGTAAAGGACCGTGTTGTAGCGTCCCATGATCCCGACCGTGAATTCGCGGCCGGGCAGGAAAACCTCGACCAGGGCCGGCTGGTGATACATCCGGATGACATACTCGGCCCGTTCGCGCAGCTCGGCCTCATTGTTGACGATGGCCTTGGCATCCACACCCATGCCGGTTCCTTCACGGGACGGCTTGACGAAGAGCGGGAAGCGCATTTCCGGGCGCAGCGGTTCGTCGCCGAAAGTGAACTCCTGGAACGGAGCAACCGGCAGGTTGCGATCACGCCAGAGACGCTTCGTCAGGGTCTTGTCCAGCGAAATCGCATTGGTCAGGACCTGGGAACCGGTGTAGGGGATTTTGAGCAATTCCAGCAGGGCTGGGGTTTGAGCTTCACGGGCATCGCCCCCTAATCCTTCAGCGATGTTGAAACAAATGTCAGGCTTGGCTTCTTTGATGGCGTACGGTAAATTGTGGTCAGCCTGGATGAAGATGGTCTTGTGGCCGTCCGTCTCGACGGCGGCCCGAATGTGGTCGATCGTTTCGATGTAATCGAAGTCCGCGCCGGCGTCTGGCGGTACGTCTGGCGGGAGGGGTTTGTCATGCTCTTTGATGTTTGCGAGCACGGCCACCCGCCACGGACGCGCCGGGCGCGGGTGTGAACTGGGAGGTTTTTCGTTGTCCTTATCTTGCTCTTGCACAGGGATGATCATTTTGTTTTCCTCGTTTTGAATTTGAAATACCGTTTTGTAGTATACGATAATATACGAAAATATCAAGAGGCTGGAAGTACTTTTAAGCTTTCTGTTTCATAACAACACCGTTGCGCAGGAAACGGTTCAACTCTACAAAGTCCACCCGGGAGGTCATGTCCAGGCTGAGCGGCGTCACAGAGACCAATTTCTTGACCCGCAAAACGTAGACATCCGTGTCTTCGTCCTTCCCGTCGAGGATGGCGGCCTCTTCGTAATCCACCATGCCGGGTTCGGTCCAGGATTTGCGTTTGGGGGCGACTGGAATGTAATAGCGCTGCTTAGCAATCCGGGTGACCTGCCAAGCCGTCTCCCGGCTGGCGTCCGAGGGAACGTCCACCTTGAGCACGTCCACATCTGGCGGGAAATGTTTCTCGAGCAGTTGGCGGGCAAAAAGGACCGTGAACCAGGCCGCCGCTGAGAAATCCACCTCCGTGGAGTAGGATTGGTGCTTCGAGCGATCAGTCTGCAGGGACATTGCCAGGCCAGGGATGCCGTGCGAAGCGCCCTCCAGGGTCGCCCCGATCGTCCCGGAGATGGTCACGCCCGTGCCGACGTTCTCGCCGTAGTTGATCCCGGAGACGACCAGGTCGGGTTTCCGGGGCATGATCTCCAGGATGCCGTGCAGGACGGCCTGGGCGGGTGTCCCACCAACGGCGTAGACGGTCCAGTCCTTGCCGCCCACACGCATGGTCTCGGTCTGGATGATCCCATCGGAGGTGGACGGCAGGCTGCGGCCCATCCCGGAGGATTGTTCGCGCGGCGCGGCCACGGTCACGAAGCCGAGGTCCGAGAGGACCTCGGCCGCGGCCCACAGACCGGGGGATTGGATGCCGTCGTCATTCGTAAGCAGGATCTGGTATTTATCCATAAGACTCCCTCAAACGAAAAGAAGCGGGAGATCCGCTTCTCTGGCGCCCCTTGCGCGATTCGAACGCGCGGCCTTTTGGTCCGCAACCAAACGCTCTAATCCACTGAGCTAAAGGGGCATTTTTTTAAGCGGGGGAGATTCTAACCGAGAATGAGGAGGCGGTCAAGAGAGCCGCCTCTTGACAAATTGGATAAGGCAGGTAGAATAATTTTCGGCGAAAGCCTGTTTTTATTTCAAACCAATAAGTGTAAAAATGACACTATATACAGACCTCCCCGAGAATTACCTGGAAACCATCCGCCGGGCGCTGGCCGAAGATATCGGCTCCGGCGATGTGACCACCGACAGCATCGTTCCCGCCGACGCGCCGATGCGCGGCCAGATCATCGCCAAGCAGGCCGGCGTGATTGCCGGCCTGGACCTTGCCAAGGCCGTCTACCTGGAAGTCGACCCCGGAGTGGAATTCCGGGTCCAGGCGGACGAAGGCGCGTCGGTGACCAACCGACAGGTGCTGGCGCTCGTCTCCGGGCGGACCCGCGGCCTGCTGACCGCCGAACGGACCGCCCTCAATTTCCTCGGGCGGATGTCGGGCATTGCTACCCTGACCCGCCAATTCGTCGAGGCGGTCGCCGGGACGAAAGCCGTCATCCTCGACACGCGCAAGACTGTCCCCGGCCTGCGCTTGCTCGACAAGCTGGCCGTGGCGCGCGGCGGTGGGCAGAACCATCGCATCGGCCTGTACGACATGATCCTGATCAAGGACAATCACATCGATTACGCCGGGTCGATCACCGAGGCGGTCGGGCGTGCCCGGGCGGCTGCCGGCAGCCTGGATGTCGAAGTAGAGGCGCGCACGCTCGCGGATGTGCACGAAGCTTTGGCTGTCGGCGTCGAGCGCATCCTGCTCGACAACATGACGCCAGAAATGATGGCCGAAGCCGTCCGGTTTACTGCCGGCAAGGCGAAACTTGAGGCTTCCGGCAACGTTACCATCGAAACCGTCCGGCGCATCGCCGAAACGGGCGTGGATTACATCTCCATCGGCGCCCTGACCCATTCGGCCAGGGTGTTCGATGTATCGTTCGATTATGTAGGGTAGGGACACGACGACCCTTCGACAAGCTCAGGGCAAGCGTCGTGTCCCTGCGGAGGAAAAATGAATACCCAGGAAATGTACGAAACCATGAAAGCCAAACTCGAGAAGGTGGTCCCGGATGTGGAGCTGCGCATCAAGGCCGAGATCGCCGTCGAGATCAATCGGTTGAAGGTCGAAAAGAATGCCGTCATCCTCGGGCATAACTACATGGAGCCGGCGCTGTTCTATTCCATCCCGGATTTCACCGGGGACTCGCTCGACCTGAGCCGCAAAGCCGCCGGGACCGACAAGGACGTGATCGTCTTCTGCGGGGTGCGTTTCATGGCCGAGACGGCCAAGATCCTCAACCCCACCAAGACCGTCCTGCTGCCAGCCCAAAAAGCCGGCTGCTCGCTGGCAGCCAGCATCACCGCCGCGGATGTACGCGCCCTGAAGGCCAGGTTCCCCGGCGTGCCGGTGGTGACCTACGTGAACACCTATGCGGACGTGAAGGCCGAATCGGATATCTGCTGCACCTCCTCCAATGCCATTCCGGTGGTCGAGTCGCTCAAGAGCGAGGCGGTCATCTTCCTGCCGGACGAATACCTGGCGAAGAACGTGGCCAAAGAGACCGGCAAGCACATTATCTTCCCGGCCCTCACTCCAAGCCACGCTGCGGCCAGTGGGGAAGGGGAGCTGGATTATCAGATGATCGGCTGGCACGGGCGCTGCGAGGTCCACGAGAAGTTCACCGTAGCCGACATCCAGGCGGTGCGGGCGCAGTTCCCGGACGTGGTCGTCCTGTCCCACCCGGAGTGCAGCCCGGAGGTGGTGTCTGCCTCGGATTTTTCCGGCAGCACGAATGCCATGATCCGTTACGTTCAGGAGAGCCAGGCGCCCCGCTACCTGGTCCTGACCGAGTGCGCCATGGGCGACAACATCGCCGCCGCCAACCCGGAAAAGGACATGCTCCGCCTGTGCATGGTGCGCTGCCCGCATATGAATACCATCACGATGGAAGAAACCCGGGATGCCCTCAAGTACGGCCGTTATGTGATCGACGTCCCGGAGGAGATCCGGGTCAGGGCCTACCGGGCCGTCCAACGCATGATCGAGATCGGATGAGAAAGGCACGGGCATGGCCCCGCCATGCCCCAACAAAGAATCTATGAAAACCACTGACGTGCTCATCATCGGCTCCGGGATTGCCGGGGCCACCGCCGCCCTACAACTGGCGCGCAATCCGAAGCGCCGGATCATCCTGGTGACGCGTGCACCTGACCCGCGCGAATCGAACTCGCGCTATGCCCAGGGTGGCATCATCAGCCGCGGTCCGGACGACAGCGCCGACCTGCTCGTAGACGACATCCTGGCGGCCGGGGCGGGAGCCTCCCTTCCCAAGGCTGCCCAAATCCTAGCGGAGGAAGGGCCACGCCTGCTGGAAGAGGTCCTGGTGCAGACGGCCGCGATCCAATTCGACCACGAGAAGAACGGCGAACCCGAATGGGGCCAGGAAGGCGCCCATTCCCGCCGGCGCATCCTGCATGTGGGCGACGGGACGGGCGCGGCGATCATGCAGGGCCTAGTCGAGAAGCTCAGGAAGATGCCCAACGTGGAGCTCGAGACCAATTTCACCGCCGTCGACCTGATCACGTATCCGCATCATGCCCGGGACCCGCTTGCGGCCTACGAGCCGGTGGCCTGCCACGGCGCCTACGTATTCGACCGCGGCGCCCACACCATCCATCGCACCCTGGCGGCCGCCACGCTCCTCGCCACCGGCGGGCTGGGACGGATCTATCGCAATACAACCAACCCGATCGGGGCGCGCGGCGACGGGTTGGCCATGGCCAGCCGGGCCGGGGCGCGCATCACAAACGCCGAGTATGTCCAGTTCCACCCGACTGCCCTGGCCGTGCCGGGGGCGGAGGGCTTCCTGATCAGCGAGGCGGTGCGCGGCGAGGGCGGGACCCTGCTCACGCCTGAAGGCGAATCTTTCATGGAGAGATATTCACCGGAATGGAAGGACCTGGCCCCGCGGGATGTCGTCGCCCGCGCCATCCACACCGAGATGGAAGAGCACAACTATTCCTACGTCCTGCTCGATATCGCCACCCATATGCCGGCGGCCAAGATCAAGGAACGCTTCCCCAACATCTACGCCGAATGCAAGCGCGTCGGGGTCGATATCACCCGCGAGCCCATCCCGGTCGTCCCGGCGGCGCATTACTTTTGCGGGGGAGTCGCCGTCGACGAATGGGGCCGTACCAGCATCCAGAACCTGTACGCGGTCGGCGAGGTCAGCTGCACAGGCCTGCACGGGGCCAACCGCCTGGCATCGACTTCCCTGCTGGAAGGATTGGTTTGGGGTAACCGGGCGGCCCGGGATATCGAGGCCAGGCTGGCCGGACAGGACGGGAAATTGCCCGACCCGCCCCGCCTCGAGGACGTCCCGGCCTGGGATGAATCCGGCCTGACCCAGGACTCCGACACGGCCCTGATCCAGGGCGATATGCAGACCATCCAGAACATCATGTGGCACTACGTCGGCCTGGTGCGTTCCGGCGACCGGCTGTCCCGGGCCATCCGGGAGCTGCGCCACCTGCAAAACGAGATCGAGACTTTCTACCGGGTCACGAAGTTGAGCGACGGGCTGATCGGCCTGCGCAACGCCGTCGAGGTGGCCCTGATCGTCGCCCAGGCGGCCCGCCATAACCGTCAGAGCCGCGGCTGTCATTATCGCAGCGATGCGGTCCAGGTGGGGGATCGGTTGTTGTGAAAAAACATGGGCGGCCGATTTCCGGCCGCCCAATCCTTTCCTTTCCAGGAAGAAACTTGACATCCGACACTTGGATTATGCTATGAAATCACCAAGGCGGGTATGCTCTTTCAGGTAGGCCAATCCTCGGTCGATCAGCAGGGCAATCGTCATCCAGGACGCCAGACGGACCTGCAGGACGATTTGAAAGGCATGCCGCTCTAAGTCTTCAGGATTAGTGTGCCATAGCACCAATGCCAGGGGATAGATCGACAGGAAAAGGATCAAAATCAGCCACCAGATCATTTCCCTCCCTCGACTTTTCCAAACGCTCCATGAGCAAATCACGAACAAGAAGAGAAACAATAGAGGTGTCCATTTCCACGTGGGGTAGATCAAATCGGAGAGAAGGGTAATTCGGAATGGGGTCGGCGTAAGTATTTTGCGATAAAGGGTATTGGTGCCGTTCATCCATATCTGTATGTCTTCGAAAGGAGCAAAGAGAGTATATCCGGGGCGGGAGAGCAGGTATCCTACAAAAACATTTTTTCCATGATCGTCTACCCAATCCCACAACGCCGTTACCGACTTTTCAGCATTCTCTGCGTCCATCAATTGTCGATTATTCAAGGATCGCAAGGTCAGATAGCGGTCGTCAAAAGGCATACCGTGCGCCACGAAATAATCCAGGCTCGTCTGATCAGGAATATATCGATACACCACTGTAAAGAACAGCGGCACCACATATCTTTTCCCAATATTCATGGACGCATTCAGCCAGGCGAAAATGACCAAAAAGCCAGCCATGACCGCCACATAGCTGAAAATCAATGGATGTCTGCGGATGGAATGAAAGAAAAGGCCGATTGCCATCCCACCTGCAAATGCCAACAGCAGATATCCATTGGTATCACGCGAAAAGACAAAAAGAATGGCGACAATGAATATGAGGATTATGAAGAGTATTTGTTTCCAGGCAGAAACCGATTGTCGCCTGTCCCATAGGATTCCGGCGATGATCAGGATCGCCATGAACAACACCATCAAAGATGTTGAAATGGATTCCGACAGCATCGAATTATCCCATTGGGTGACATAAAGACTCGCCCCCAGCAATAATATACAGGCAAATGCGATGACCTTGGCATACTTTCTTTTCATGAGCAGACTAAAGGATGCCGCCAATCCCGTCCAGCACAAGATGGAAAAAATGAATTGATAATAGCTGACCCGGTTCATTGCATTCTGCTCCTGGTAATTATAAAAGGCATACCCGACTATTTTGTAGAACAGGGGCAGAGAGAAAGAGCGCAATCCAAACCAGAACCGATAATCGCTAAGCTGATAAGCCGCTGATGTAATATATTGCCGGGTGTCGTTGAAATACCTGGCAACATCGAGATTCAGAGCGGCCCGTTTGAAATAAAAATATAAAACGAAAATAATGCCATAGGCAATCAGCAATATCGACATTTCGAGCGAACGGCTCAGCTTGTCCTGATCGCCGACCGCCGTCTCGTTTTCCGGAACTTGCAATAATTTTGCTAAAAAATTGCGGGACTTTGAAGTACCGATCGTAAAACTTAGCAGCAGAAATATGCCTGCGAGTCCGGCAAGAACCAGGAAAATGATTTTATCAGGGGTCGAAAATGCCACGTTCTGGAAAAACAGCACACGAGCCGCGAAGAGACATAACAGGATGGATAATCCGAACAATTGAAAAATATGGCGGGAATGGCGAACCATGACAGATCTCAACGCGTGAGACGATAAGCGGGTAGGCATTTTCACTCCTAATCGATATGGATGGCGATAAGAAGAAGCAGGAATCCCGGGCGGGCATATTCCCAAAAAGGTTTATCTTTGGAAATAACGTAAAACAGCAATCATCAAGCCTTTGCAAAAGCCCTGGCAGCAATGATGCGGAAACCGCATCAGGGAAATCCGCGGCGATTCTACCATGACCTCCAATTCAGGGTTGCGAAGGCCGCAGGGTCAGAAAATTATATAGTGATTTCGTCTGCGATACGACAGTCGGCGCTGGACAGCCTGTTCGGTTGGACGAAGCCGATCGGTTTCAGCCAAGGGAATCGAATTCACCTCGCATAGCGCGGCGCGGCGGTCGCATTACTTCCACCATCAGCGCAGTGATCGGCATCGACCAAAACCGGCCCAGTGGGGCTCCGCTTGGTCCGGCCCTCCTGTCTCAGGCTGCCAAAAATAAAACAGGGACGATCAATTTGGTCGTCCCTGCGATTTTCTGGAGCGGGAGGCTCGTCTTATGCGCTCCCGTCGCCGGAGGAGGTGATTTCCTTCATCTCCCCGGTGGCTATGAAGACCGTCCGCTCGCAGATGTTCGTCACCCGGTCGGCGAAGCGTTCCAGGTTATGGGCAGTCCAAAGCAGGTAGTTGGCCCGATCGATGTTCTTGGGGTCTTTCATGACGAAAGTCATCAACTCGCGGTAGACCTGGGTGTAAAGATCATCCACTTCGTCATCCTCAGGAGGAATGGCCCGGGCGGCGTTGACGTCCTCGTTGATAAAGGCCGTCAGGGAGCGATGCAGCATATCGGCTCCCTTCTTGGCCATGCGCGGGATGTCGATCAGCGGCTTGAGTGGGGGCTCCTCGCCCATGCGGATATTGATCGTGGCGATGCCCTTGGCGTAGTCGCCCATGCGCTCCAACTCGGCGCTGACCTCCAGGATCGAGGCGAGCAGGCGCAGGTCGTGCGCCATGGGTTGCTGGGTCGCGATCAAGATCATGACCTGCTCTTCGATCCCGTAGCGCTTGGAATTGATCTTGGCATCCGAATCGAAGATGCGATGAGATGCTGGCACATCCCGCCTTTTAAGGGCATCGACCGCATCCAAGACCTGCTGTTCCACCATGCTGCCCATCAGGAGCAGTTCATCTTTTAATTGCTGGATCTCTGCTTCGAAAGTTTTACGCATTGTCGCCTCATTTTTATAAATCCGATTCCTAATTATAACCATTTTTGGCCTTTTTCGGATTAACCGAAGCGTCCGGTGACGTAATCCTCGGTGCGCTTGTCCTTGGGACGGGTAAAAATGATGTTGGTCTGGTCGTATTCGATCATCCGGCCGGCGCGCTGCTCGTCGATCATCATCATGGCAGTGTAATCGGAGACGCGTGCCGCCTGCTGCATGTTGTGGGTGACGATGATAATGGTGTAATCCTTCTTAAGTTCCTGCATCAGCTCCTCGATGCGCAGGGTCGAGATCGGATCGAGGGCCGAGGCGGGCTCGTCCATCAGGACTACTTCTGGCTGGACGGCCAATGCCCGGGCGATGCACAGGCGCTGCTGCTGGCCGCCCGAAAGCGACATGCCGGATTGGTGCAGTTTGTCTTTGACTTCCTCCCACAGGGCAGCCTGTTTCAGGCTGTGCTCGACCAGGGCATCCAGGTCGGAGTGGCGTCGGACCCCATAAAGGCGCGGGCCGTAGGCAACGTTATCGTAGATCGACTTGGGGAACGGGTTCGGGCGCTGGAACACCATCCCGACCCGTCGGCGCACGTCCACCACATCCATCCCTGGGGCGTAGATGTCCTCGCTGTCTAGGGTGATCTTTCCCTGGATGTGGGCGCTGGGCGTCAGGTCATTCATCCGGTTGAAGGAGCGGAGCAGCGTGGATTTCCCGCAGCCGGACGGGCCGATGATGGCTGTGATCATCTGCTCACGGATGTCGACATTGATCTCCGCCAGAGCCTGGAATTTCCCGTAGAAGACCGAGAGGTCCTTCACCTCCACTTTCATTCCGCGAACTTCGGCAGTCGTTTTTTCCACAGTTTGAATGGCAATGTTCGAATTCATGACTAACCTCGCAAACGCCGCGCCCGGAGTTCAATCCAGAGACGGGCAATAATATTGACCAACAGGACAAGGATCAGCAGCACTAGCGCCACCGCCCAGGATTGCTCGACCCGTTCCGGGTAAGGCTGCTGGGCATATTTATACAATGTCAGGGGGAGCGAATCGACCGGCTGGTTGAGGATACGTCCGATGACCTGGAAGATCGACTGATGGGATTGGACCCCGCTCTGGATCATCCTTCCCAGGTCGAAGCGCTCGTTTCCGAGGGCGGTAAAGAGCAGCGGGGCAGTCTCGCCGGCAGCCCGGGCGATGCCTAGCAGGAAGCCGGTAATGATCCCGTCCAGCGCCGCCGGGAAGACTACGCTCAAGGAGGTCTTCCATTCCGGTGCGCCCAGACCGAGCGATGCCTCCCGCAGCGTCCCAGGAACGAGCTTGAGCATTTCCTCGGTGGTGCGCGTGATGATCGGCAGCATCAGGATCGCCAGCGCCACTCCACCGGCCAGGGCCGAGAAATGCTTCTGCGGGACCACGATCAGTGCGTAGACAAACAGGCCGACCACGATGGAAGGCACCCCGGAAAGCATGTCGGTGCTGAAGCGCAGGGCAACTCCCAGCGGCGTGTTGGGATGTCGGGCAGCGTAGAAAGCCGCCAGGATTCCAGGCGGGATGGCGAGAATGGAGGAAATGAGCGAGATGATGAGCGTGCCTTCGATGGCGTGCAGGACCCCGCCGCCAGGCACTCCCAACGGAGTGGGAGTATGAATGAAAAAGTCGAGGTTAATGGCTTTCCCGCCCCGGTAGAAAACGTAACCAATGATCCAAAACAAAGGAATGAGTGCCAGGAGGGTCAACAAGCCCGTCAGCGCCAACATGACCGCGTTGACGGTCCTCCGACTGCTCCGGCGGCGCTGATGACCCTGGGCCAACATGACGCTGAACTGATTCATGCGCGCGCCTCCTGCGGCGTCCGCCGCGCCACCCGCCAGACCAGCAAGCGGGCAACCAGGTTGAGGATCAGGGTCATGACGAACAGGACCAGCCCGATCTCGATCATGGCCTGGGTATGCAAAGGAGAGAGGGCTTCGGCGAATTCATTGGCGATGATGCTGGCCATGCTATAGCCGGGTTGGAGCAA
>DATJPX010000018.1:0-3745 GCA_035506155.1 Anaerolineales bacterium | reverse complement strand
GGCGGGGAGGCAGTTTCAGCCGGCTCTTTAGCTCTTCGCGCGGCATGCCGCGCCGCAGCGGGTAGGACTGGTGGTAGGCGGCCAGGGCGGCCCGGCTGGATTCCTTGAGCCCCGCCCAGAGCGGACCGGCAACCAGGATATCGTCGAGGACGATCAGTTGGCCGGAATCGCTCAACTCGTTCAAGACGGCCCCTGCAACAGATGGCTCGAGGCGGGAGCGGGCGATGATCTCCCGGGTCGGAGCCGGGCCGAGGGCCAGGGCTGCCTGGAGGAGCATCTCGGATGGGGTGCCCTGTTCCATGTTCTCCAGAGCCTGCAGGACGGATTCGTCGAAGCGCTTATGGCGGGCTTTCGGGTGGGGATCGACCACCGTTCCGCCGCCGAGGGTCTCGCCGGGAGATGGGCGGCGTAGGATGAAGCGGTCCCCGCGGGCAGCCAGGACGGGCGCACGCAGCTCAAGCTGCAGCCAGGCTTCCCCGCCGGGCTGGAGGCTTTCCAGGCCCAGCAGGCGGGCGGCGGCGATCGTCTCGGAGGTGGCGAGGAAGAGCTTGACCTCGCTGTTGTGGTGGAGCGGAGTGGAAACGTCCGGCAGAAGGCGAAAACGGACGTCCAGTCGCTGGCTGGACGTGTACTGCCCGGGATGGGTCAGCACTTCGCCGCGGCGGATCTGATCCACGTCGATGCCGGTGATGTTGACGGCGGTCCGGCGGCCCGGGACGGCGCGGTCTTCTTTTTTCTTATGAGTCTGGAGGCCGCGCACCCGGCCGCGCAGCCCGGAGGGGAGTAGCTCGACCTCATCGCCCGTGGACAGCATCCCATCGGAAAGCGTGCCGGTGACGACGGTCCCGAAGCCGGCAATCGAAAAGACCCGGTCGACCGGCAGGCGCGGCCGGCCAAGGTCCGGGCGGGACGGCAACTTATCGAGGAGCTCGCCGATGGATTCGAGCAATTCTGGGAAACCAGCCCGGGTTGTCGATGAAACACGCAAGATTGGGGCCTGGGCGAGCACGGTCCCGTGCAGGAGTGCGCGGACGTCGGCCTCGACCAGATCCAGCCAGGACGGATCTTCCACCAGGTCGATCTTTGTCAAGACGACCAGCCCGGCGCGCAGCTGGAGCAGGTCCAGGATGGCGAGGTGTTCACGGGTTTGCGGCATGACGCCTTCATTGGCGGCGATAACCAACATGGCCGCGCCAATCCCGCCGACGCCCGCCAGCATGTTTTCGATGAAGTCGCGGTGGCCCGGCACGTCGACGATGCCGACCTCCTGGCCGCCTGGCAGGGTCAGCCAGGCAAAGCCCAGGTCGATCGTCATCTCGCGTTCCTGTTCTTCCTTGAGTCGATCGGGATTGATTCCGGTCAGGGCAGCGATCAGCGTGGATTTCCCGTGATCGACGTGCCCGGCCGTACCGATAACGTGCATGGTTCCTTGTGCCGGAAGCGCTGCGCCATTACTTGGCGCTCATAATCCGCTCGTAAGCGGAAAGCAATTCATGGATCTGGGCCAGCATGCCCTGGAAGAGTTGTTCGTTGGCGTCCTTGGTCTGCTGGAGGACATCCTGCTGGGTCTGGGCCAGGTCTTCGACGGCGGTCAGACGGGATTCGAGCTTGTTGACATCCTCCCTGGCATCTTTATGGACTTCGTCCTGGGAAAGGATGTAGCTGGTCCAGCGCTTCTGGTCGTCGGCTTTGAACGTGACCCATTCCTGGCGGAAACGGTCCTCCGCTAGGCGCTGCATTTCGGTGATTTCGTTGATCCGTCGTTCAAACTTTTGAACGATCTCTTCGTAGGTGTCCTTGGCGTGTTTGACAGCCCGCTGGGTGGTGTCCCAATCGAGCAGGTGCTGGTCCATGCTTTCGGTTTGTTTACGCATGTTGACCAGGAGTTCTTCCTGTTCCTTCCAGGCGCGGTCCCGCTCGACCTGGGAACGGGCCTGGGATTCCAGGAAAGCAGTCTGGGCCTGTTTCCGCTCGGATTCGCTGGTGAGAATTTCGTTCAGGCGGGATTCCACCCGCCTTAGGCTGTCAGTAAAGAGGTCGCTCCGTTCGCGCACTTCGTCCATCCGTTTGCGGGTGGCGCTGACCTCGCCCTGCAGATCGGCCAGGCGTTTCGTATCCTGCCGCCGGGTCTCCTCCCCGATCTTTTGCGCGTGCTCGATTTCCCCAACGGTCTTGACGGCCGCCTCCATCCTGGCATCCCAGGCGGCCATCGCCTTGTTTCGGCGGGTCTCCTCGTCGGAACGCGCTTTCATTTCCTGCTTGATCTCATTAATGGCATCTTTGGCCTTGCGCAGGTCGGCGAGGGATTTCTGGACGCCGTCGAACTGCAGTTGGTAGCGTTTGTCGACTTCCTGCATGTTCTCCTGGCGCTTTACTTCCAGGCCGTCGACGTATTTGACGACCTCCGTGCGCAGCTGGGCCAGGGATTTGTCGTACTGCTCGATGCGGGCGGCAGCCGTGGTCAGCTGGTAAAACTCGGTGCCGAGCTCTTTGAGGCGTTTATTGGCGATCTTCAATTCACTATCTGTTTTGGCCAACTTTTCGGAAAGGGCGTCGAGGGCATTCTTGTCCTTGCGATGCTCCTCGTCGAGCCAATCCAGCCGTTTGATGATTTGTTCGAATTCCATTTCCATAATCTATGATCTCCATCGATGGGAAGGCAATGATTTCAGAGAATTTGTTTTTTTGATTATACTTCTTCTTTCCACAATCCCGAAATCCGCCTGAATCGGCCTGATGGGCAGGAGGCAGGGACCGCGAAACAGGTTTTGGCGTGGAAAGCGGGTTCAAAGGGGAGGATTACTGCCCGAGGTGCTGGAAAATGACGGGGAGTCTCGTCCAGATCGGGAGCACCCACTGCGGGAACAAACCCAGCAGGAAGACAGCCAGGATGGCGATGACCAGGAGGAACCGCTGGCGCGGCGTTTCACGGCTTCCCCATAGCGCCCCTTCAGGAGCCTTGGTCAATGCCAGCAGCATGCGGATCGCGCTGACGAACAGTCCCAGGCTGCCGATGAATCCCCAGAAGGCCAGGGAGATGGATTGGCGGGCCAGCCCTTCCCAGATCGCCTGGTGGGCAGGGAAACCGGCCAGCAGGGGCATCCCTGCCAATGACAGGTTTGCCAGGATCAGACCGCCAGCCGCAAATGGCCAGGACCGTGCCAGGCCTTTGATGCCGCCCAGCGTGGGATCGATGGATTGCTGTTCCTTGAATACGGACAAGGCCAGCGCCCAGGCTTCCAGGCTGAGGGCTCGCGGGACGAGCAACTGGAAGAAGACGAGCATCCCCAGCCTGGGGGTCATGCTGATTGCCAGCAGGCTGAATCCGGTCTCGACGATGACGGCGTATCCCAGGATGCGGCCTAGGTGGCGCTGGAAGGCTGCCAGGATGCCGCCGCTGATGACCATCAGGACGCCAACCGAGGTGAGGACCGTCCCGAGCAGGGGGGCGTCCCGCAGCCAGGTGTACCGGTCGATGAATCCGAGCCCGAAAAAGATCGTCACCGTGGAAATCATCCACAGGATGAAGCCAACGTTGTACGGATGGGATTCCTCGGTCAACAGCGGGATCCAGATATGGAAGGGGAAGATGGCTAACAGGAATGCGAATCCCAGGCCAAGCAGCAAGGCTGCCTGTTGGACGAGGACCAGGTTGCCCGGGTTGGCTTCGATGCCGGCCAGCAGCCAGCCGGAGAACAAAATGAACGGCATCGCCAGGGTTTGGAAGATCAGGAAACGGATCAAG
>DATJPX010000017.1:0-43872 GCA_035506155.1 Anaerolineales bacterium | reverse complement strand
GCACGACTGCAAACCGCCCGGGACATCCTCCGTCAGCTTATGGTGCGTCTTTGACTTGGCCGGGAAGGAAGACCAGCTCGCTAACCTTGAAAAAGAGATCAACGCTCCCGATTTTTGGAACAACCCCAGCCATGCCCAGCTAGTAAGCAAAACTGCAGCTGGTTTCCGCGAAGAGATCCAGGATTGGCACGCTCTCGATCGCCGGTTGGAGGATGTGCTGGAGCTGGCCGGCATGGATGACGAGTCCCTTCGGGCGGACTTGGAGGCGGAGATTTCCGCCCTGGAAGCGGATCTGGAAAAACGATCCTTTACTGCGATGTTGTCGGGTCCGTACGATGCCGAGGATGCCCTTCTGGCGATCCACGCCGGCGCGGGCGGGACGGATTCGCAGGACTGGGCGTCCATGCTCATGCGCATGTTCCTTCGCTGGGCCGACCAGCATGGCTATTCGACCGATATCTGGGATAGCGCCGAAGGCGAAGAAGCCGGGATCAAATCGGCGACGATCGCGATCAATGGGAAATATGCCTACGGTTACCTGCGCTCCGAGAAGGGCGTCCATCGCCTGGTCCGCCTTTCGCCTTTCGATTCCGCTCATCGCCGGCACACCTCATTCACCCTGGTGGAGGTCCTGCCCCAGATCGCGCTGGACAGCCCCGAGGTCCAGATCGACCCTGCTGATCTGAAGATCGACGTCTTTCGTTCGTCCGGGGCAGGCGGCCAGAACGTCCAGAAGAACGCTACGGCCATTCGCATCACCCACCTGCCGACCGGGATTGTCGTCACCTGCCAAAACGAGCGTTCGCAATCCCAGAATCGCGAGTTTGCCATGCGCATCCTGCGCTCCCGCCTGCTGGAGATCAAAAAAGCTGAAAAAGACGAGGAGATCGCCGTCTTGCGCGGCGAGTACACCAAGGCGGAGTGGGGGAGCCAGATCCGGTCGTATGTACTGCATCCCTACCAGATGGTCAAAGACCATCGCACAGAGTATGAAACTGGGAATACCCAGGCAGTCCTGGACGGCGACCTGGATGCGTTCATGGAAGCTTACCTGCGTTGGAAGCGCTAAGGCTTGACGCTCCCACACTTCATGCTATAATCAGCCCGCTTAATTCAGAAATGATCGTGAAGACGGTGATTCGTCGACACACCTTATAAGGAGTAAGAAATGCCCCCACATCCAAAGCGCAAACACTCAAAAGGCCGCCGCGATCGCCGTCGTGCGCATGACGCGTTGGAAGCCCCGAACCTGGTGGCTTGCACCAATTGCGGAACGATGATCCTGCCGCATATCGTCTGTCCGAACTGCGGGTTCTACAAAGGCAGAGAAGTGGTTGAAATTAAAAAAGAAGACAAGAAATAGGATACTCGCAGACGGGCTGTTCCAAGACAGCCCGTCATTTTTCAGTTAATCTCCAATGTTTTGTCGGTCAGCCGGATTGAAAATTCGAACTCACTTGTCTAGTCAATTATTTTCCGGTAGAATAGGACCTACACCAGTAGAAGGAGGTTAGATTATGAGTCTTAGCCAGGTAGCCAGCTCAATCCCGGCCTCTCCCACGGTTGCGCTGAATGAAGAAGCCAGGCTTTTACGGGAGAAGGGGGAACCTGTCATCCACCTGGGCATTGGGGAGCCCAAGAATAGAACACCTATTTCCGCCATTTTGAGTTCGGCGGCCAGACTGGGCAGCGGGGATGTGAAATATGTGCCCACGGACGGAAATCCTTCGCTCAAGAAAGCCATCATCCGCTATACGGAAGAAAACTATGACCGCGTCGTTGCGCCCCAGAACGTGATCGTGTCCGACGGCGCCAAGCAATCTCTGTGGAATGTGCTCTTCGCGATCTTGAATCCCCAAGACGAAGTGATCGTCCTGGCGCCGTATTGGGTCAGCTATCCTGAGATGATCCGGATGATCGGGGGGACGCCGGTCATCGTTACCCCGGAAGACGGGTCCTTCGTTCCGTCTTTCGAAGAGATCGAACGGGCAGTGGGATCCTACACGAAGGCCATCATCGTCAACAGCCCGAACAATCCTTCCGGCATGGTTTACCCGGAGGAGCTGATTGCCAAGATCGTCGGCCTTTGTGAAACCAAGGGCATCTACATGATTTGCGACGACATCTATCACAAGCTGGTTTTTGACGGCAAAGTGGCGCCGCCCGCCTATAAATTTACAACCAAAGATGTCGAGAATTCGAAGGTCGTTGCGGTCAACGGAGTTGCCAAGTTGTATGGGATGACCGGTTTCCGGATTGGCTGGGTCGTCGCCAACAAGAAGCTGGTCGAAGTGATGACCAACGTTCAATCCCAGACCACCACATGCGTTTCCCCGGTGATGCAGGCTGCTGCTGAGGGAGCTCTCAACGGCATCCAATCCAACGTGGAAGCCTTGCGTTTGCTGATTCAGAATAACCGGGATGTCTTGATGCAGGAACTGCGGACCTTCACGGATATCCGCTGTCGCAAGCCCGAAGGTACATTCTACGCCATGCCGGACTTCAGCGCTTATTGCGGGAATGGCCTGGTGAAGAATTCTGTCGAACTGGCAAAATTCCTGCTCAAGAAGGCGCTGGTCGTCACGGTCCCCGGCAAGGAATTCGGGATGGAAAACCACCTCCGCCTGAGCTACGCCGGGACGGTCAAGGAGCTGACCGAAGGCGTCGAGCGCATGAAATGGGCGCTCGATCCGAATGCACCGTCCGAGATCTACATTGGCGACCGCAAAATGGTGCGGGATTGGATGTAGGACCCAAAGGAGAAAGTCATGAGCAGCAATATCTATAACATCAAAACACCCGCCGATGGGCAAGCGGCAGCGGTGAAAGCCGACTTAAGTCTCGAGAGCATCGGCCTGACGAACCTGCACAAGGTTTATTGGAATCTCCCGATGGAGGCCCTCTACGAAGAGAGCATTTTCAGGGGGGAAGCCAACATCTCGAAAATGGGACCGCTGATCGTCAATACAGGGAAGCACACCGCCCGGGCCGCCAACGATAAGTTCGTTGTCCGTGAGGCGACCAGTGAAGAGAACATCTGGTGGGGGCCATACAACCGTCCTTTCGACCAGGAAAAGTTCGATGCCCTCTTTGCCCGCATGCAGGGCTACCTCCAGGGTCGGGACGTCTTCGTCCAGGATTGTTACGGCGGAGCCGATCCGGACTATCGGCTGCCAATCCGGATCATCACGGAATATGCCTGGCACAGCCTGTTCGTGCGGAATATGTTCATCAAGCCGCAAACTGCGGAAGAATATCGCCGTCATTTACCGGAATTTACCATCATCGCTGCTCCGGGTTTCAAGGCTTCCCCGCAAATCGACCAGACGCCGGGTGAAACGTTCATCGTCCTCAACTTTGCCAAAAAGATGTGCATCATCGGTAACACGGCTTATGGCGGCGAGATCAAAAAGTCGATTTTCACCCTCCTGAATTATTTGCTGCCTTTGAACGAAGTCATGACCATGCACTGCTCGGCGAACGTCGGAAAAGGGGGTGATGTGGCGCTCTTCTTTGGCCTCTCCGGGACCGGAAAAACGACTCTCTCGGCCGATCCCCAGCGAGGCCTGATCGGTGACGACGAGCACGGCTGGAGTGATAACGGCGTCTTCAATTTCGAAGATGGCTGCTATGCCAAGGTGATCGAACTCTCCCCGACTGCGGAGCCGCAAATCTATTCCTGTACGAACCGTTTCGGGACCATTCTGGAGAACGTGGTCTGGGATCCCACCTCGCGGGCGATCGACCTGGACGATCCAACGATCACCGAAAATACACGTGCTTCCTATCCGCTGGATTACATCGAAAATGCCGTGCTGGAAAAACGCGGTGGGCACCCGAAGAATATTGTTTTCCTGACCTGTGACGCCTCCGGCGTGATGCCGCCGATTGCCCAGTTGAACGTCGAACAGGCCATGTATCATTTCATTTCGGGGTATACCTCCAAGATCGCTGGAACCGAGATCGGCCTGCGCGATGAACCGGAGATCACCTTCAGCGCCTGCTTCGGCGGTCCTTTTATGGTTCACCGCCCGGCTTATTATGCAAAATTGCTCAAGGCAAAGATCCTGCGCCACGAGGTCAAGTGCTGGCTGGTTAACACCGGGTGGGTTGGCGGCCCTTACGGGGTCGGCCACCGGATCAGTATCAAGCACACCCGCAATCTCTTGAATGCAGTCTTAAACGGCGCTTTGGACGGTGTGGAATATTACCCTGACCCGGTCTTTGGGTTCCAGGTCCCCAAAACCTGCCCGGACGTCCCGGAAGATGTCCTCTATCCGGCTCGGGCCTGGCACAGCGAGGAAGAATACTGGAATAAATACAAGCAGCTGGCCTCCCGATTCGTCAGCAACATGAAACGATTCGACGATACCCCTGCGGAAGTGGTCGCCGCCGGCCCGAAAGTCTAACCTGGAAGCTTGATTTACGCCTGATCTGACCCCTCTGCCGCAAGACTGGGCAGGGGGGTCGCTTTTTTAATAACAAAAGAGCGCACGGCCACTTTGTTTTCGGTGTTTGGGACGCTCTTTTGTGGATAAAACTACATGACAAAAGGGGATTTTTGTCATGGGGATGTAAGCAGATTGTGCCTAGCAGAATTCCTGATTATGGATATAATTGCCGATTGGTTTGTGAAAAAGTGAACTTATACGCCGCTGGCGTTGAAATCAATCATTCATCCAGGAGAGTGACAGTGAACAAGGAAGCAATCGACAAGTTGATGCGACCCAAGTCGGTCGCTGTTGTGGGGGCATCTTCTCAACCCGGCAAAATCGGTTATACCGTTCTCGAAAACCTCCTCAAAGGCGGGTACAAGGGCAAGATCTACCCGATCAATCCGAGCGCTACGGAAATCCTCAGCCTGCCGGTTTTCCCGACCGTCACCGACCTGCCTGAGAGCGTCGACCTGGCGATCATTACCGTCCCGGTCAAATTCGTTTCGCAGGTGACTGAGGAATGCGGCAAGAAGGGCATCAAGGCCCTCAGTGTGATCACCTCCGGTTTCAGCGAAGTCGGGCGGCGGGACCTGGAAGACGAATTGATCGGCATTGCCCGCAGGTATGGCATGTGTGTCCTGGGTCCGAACATCGTGGGTTCCCTCTCCAACTCCGATGAGCTGAATGCCTCCTTCGGCCCCTTCCTGCCTTTCAAGGGATCTGCCACCCTGATCACCCAATCTGGCGCCCTCCTGATCGCCATGGACGCGATCACCTACACCCGCAAGGTCGGCTTTGACAAAATGATCTCGATCGGCAACATGGCCGACGTCGATATCGCCGACCTGATCGAATGGCTGAACGAGGATGAGTTCACCTCCTGCGTCTGCCTTTACATCGAAGGCTTGAAAGACGGACGCAAGTTCATCGAAGCCGGCCGCAAATCCAAGAAACCGATCATTGCCCTAAAAGCCGGCGTCTCTGCCCACGGCGCGGCCGCGGCTGCGTCCCATACCGGCTCCCTGGCCGGCGCGACGAAGATCTACGGCGCGGCTTTCCAACAGGCCGGCGTGGTCCAGGCCTCTGATTTGAATAATCTCTTCGATCGCACCCTGGCGCTCTCGCTCCAGCCCCCGCTGAAGGGGAATAACCTGCTGCTCATTACCAACGGCGGTGGGGTGGGCGTCCTGGCGACAGATGCGGCCGAGCGCTTTGGCGTTCCCCTGCATTTCGCCCCCGAGGACGTTCAAGCTGAACTGAAGAAACACATGCCCGAGTTCGGCTCGGCAAAGAATCCGGTCGACCTGACCGGTATGGCTGGGAATGACTGGTATTACGAATCGGTAAAATTTGCCTATGCCCACCCCTGGACGGACGGACTGGTGGCGCTCTATTGTGAAACCGCCATGACCAACCCGTTGGAAATTGCCCAGGCGATCAAGAAAGCCATCGATGACGCAGGCGGGATCAAGGACCGTCCGGTGGCTGTCTCCATGGTCGGCGGGACGCGGTGCGACAAGGCCATGCAGTGGCTGGTCGAGAATGGCATCCCGGCGTACGGTCCGCCCGACCAGGCGATGAACGCGATGGCGGCCTTAAGCGAATACAATGCCATCCGGAACATGTTGAGCGATGGGAAAACCGAATCCAACCCGGCAAGCGCCAAGAAAGCCCGCGCGATCATCGAATGCGCCCGCTCCGACAACCGCACCGCATTGACAGAGATCGAGGCCAAGCAGATCTTCGAAGCATACGGCCTGCCGGTCACCCAGACCCAGTTGGCCAAGTCGGAAGAGGCTGCTGTCAACCTGGCCAAGAAGGTTGGCTTCCCGGTCGTGATGAAAATCGTTTCTCCCGACATCATCCATAAGTCGGATGCCGGCGGCGTGAAGGTCAACATCAAGGACGAGGCGGGTGTGGGTGAGGCCTACCAGACCATCCTGGCAAATTGCAAGAAGTACAAGGCAGACGCCAAGATCCACGGGATCGCCATCCAGGAGATGGCGCCTTGGGGCACCGAAGTGATCGTCGGGTCGGTCAACGATCCGACCTTCGGCCCGACCGTCATGTTCGGGCTGGGCGGCATCTTCGTAGAGGTGCTCAAGGACGTTACCTTCCGCGTTGCCCCGGTCAACAAGCAGCAGGTGGAACGGATGCTGACCGAGATCCGCGGTGCGCCTGTCCTGGCCGGCGTACGCGGCGAGAAACCTCGTGATCGCGGCGCCCTGGTCGATGTCCTGACCCATTACGGGACCATGATCTCCGACCTGGCCGATGAGATTGCCGAGACGGATGCCAACCCGGTCCTTGTCTACGACGAGGGGAATGGCCTGAAGGTTGTGGATGCCCGGATCATCCTGAAGAAAAAATAGCAGTCCTGGAATATAATCGAACCGCACAGGGTGCAAGTAGCGCCAGTTGCTACGAGCACCCTTTTTTCAAGGAGGAGGCAGCGATGAATAAAATTTTGGATCTTTTCAAACGTCCCCGGCCGCATAAATGGCGTACCATATTCGTTATCTGGTTGGGCTGGGCGCTGGTCATGGTGGGTTATCAGGCTTATGTCATCGGCCGTTTCAATCTGCAAAGCCCGGACCGGGCGCTTTCCTGGACGGAGACAGGCACCTTGCCGAATTATCAGGCGGGCATGACCTATCTGCTCAACCCCTTCATGAACGATCACGTCGCCTGGGATTCGGAGTATTACCTGTCGATTGCGATCGGCGGGTACCACGATCCCATTATGCGCGCCATCCCCGAGAACTACAGCTGGAACAACCCGGTGGTGATGCCTCAGGCGGCCCAGCCATCCTGGGTATCGATGAACTACGCGTTCTTCCCGTTCTATCCGATCATGATCCATCTTTTCGCCCTGCCGCTTTCCGTTTTCGGGATGAACCCGATCGCCACTGCCACATTGGCCGGGGTCCTGGTTTCGATGCTTGGGACTCTGGGAGCCATGCTGGCCTTGTACGATATGGCCCGCGACAAGGACGAAATGGATGGGTTGCGGGCTGCGTTCTACCTGATCATCTTCCCGGCCGCGATGTTCCTGGCCCAGGTCTACACCGAAGGTCTGTTCCTCGGGCTCTCGTTCGGGGCGCTCGCGCTCGTCCGGCGGAAACGCTGGATCTGGGCGGCCATCCTGGCGGCCTGCGCCACCCTGACCCGCGCTGCGGGCGGACTGCTCCTGGTGCCGATGGGTTTGTACTGGTTGAAGGATGGGGGATTGAAGCAATTGTTCAGCCGGAACTGGTGGAAAGAGGGTTTGAGACTCTTGCTGGTTGCCAGCCCTGTTTGGGCATACCTGCTTTTTGTGGCAGTGCTCGGGAAGGGATTCCACAGTATCGAGACGAATTTCTTCGGACGCGGGCTGCTCCTGGTCGGCCAATCCTGGTCGGCCTGGAAGGATGCTTTCGGGCGGATGCTGAGCGCAAACCTTCAGGCGCGGACCTACTTTATGGTCGAGTTCGGGGCGATTGCCTTCGGTCTCCTCGCTTGTATCTGGATGTTCAAGCGTGAACCGATCCTTACCGTTTACAGTCTCCTGACCATCGTCTTTTCGCTCACCTCCGGCGGCGCGCAAGGGATGCACCGGTATGTCATGGCGGCCCCGGTCCTCTTCCTGCTGCCGGCGCGCTGGGGGAAGCGGGAGTCTTTCGACCGGGTCTGGACGCTGGCGAATGTCCTCCTGATGGGCGTCTTTGCCATCTTGTTCAGTTTCAACCTGTGGGCAGGGTAGATTAGCCTCTCAGTCAAAAAAAGGATGCGTTTCGATGCGCATCCTTTTTTAATTCCTAGGCTGGAGAGGCCCGGTTGACGAGCCACACCCCCAGGAGGATGACCAGGCCTCCAGCGATTCCCGTCAGGGTGAGCTTTTCACCCAGGAGGAAAAAGGAGACCACGACGGTCACGACAGGCTCGATGTATAGAAAGGTTCCGACCTGGGCGACAGGCAGGACCTTCAGGGCGTCATACCAGAAGATATATGCCAGGCCGGAACAGAAGATGCCCAGGAAGGCAAGCGCGATCCAGCCGTCCAGGGCGATCCCGTGGATCGATTCCCAGCCGCGTGCGCCGACGAAAAGGACCGAGGAGAAAAGCCAGCCGAAGGCCATGACGTAGAACATCATCAGGGCTGCCGGGTAGGTTTTCAGGCCGCGCCTGGAAAGGATGGTGAAGATCGCCCAATTGGGCGCGCTGATCAGGATGAGGATGTCGCCTGGCGAACCAAACTTCCCGGAGACCAGCGAAGCGAAATTGCCATGGGTTACGACGAGCAGAACCCCGAAAGCGGCCAGTAAAATCCCCAGCGCCTGCAGCCAGGTCAGCTTTTCCTTGAGAACGAGCCAGCCCAGGATGGCGATGAAGATCGGCATGCTGGCAACGATCCATCCGGTGGTGGTGGCCTGGGAGGTTTCCAGCCCGGTTGACTGCAGCCACTGGTGGAAAGTGATGCCGAGGAATCCCAGTAGGGCGAAATATAACCAGTCTTTCGGCTTCGGCAAAACGAACTGGCGGCGCAGGCCGACGGCGGCCCCCAGGATGACGACGCCCAGGGCGAACCGCATCCAAACCAGGGTCGTCGGGGGAACATACTTCAGGACGATCTTTATCGCGACGAAGGAGGCTCCCCAAACGAGGACCGTGAAAAGTGCTTTCAGAGAGGCGCTGACTGTGTTTTTCATTGTTCATCTCATCATTGATAGAAAAATACCCCCGCGGGTCAAGGCGGGGGTGCCCTGAAACATCGGCCTATTATAATGCCCAGGCGAGCATCAATCCGAAGATCGCAACTACCAGCCCGAGATGCAGGAATAGATTGCTCTGCCCGATCAAGCCGGTCGGGAAAAATTGCAGAATGAAATTCACTATAATGAAGAAGATGCCGAGTAAGGGCAAAAGGCCTTTGCGGGACGCCAGATATTCGGAGATCCGATCGAGCATCTTACTCATCCATTGGAACATTTTCATCCTCCGTTTCTTTTTCCCCGGGTTTTATCTTCCACGGAACGAATTGAGCGACCAGCCGTCCGGGGATGCGGCCCTGCATGAGAACGCCTTTCCGGCCGTGTTCGGATCGTTCGACCTGTCCGAATTCGTGGAAGAGCGAGATTAGCTGTCCTTGCTGGTAGGGCAGGCGGACGAGAATCGGAGTGAAGCTTTCATACAGGCCGCTGCGGATCCTTTCGAGAAGGTCGGGGATGCCGAGGCCCGTCCGGGCGGAAATGGCAACCGCCTGGGGAAAGTATTCCACGGCGCGGCGGGCGGCTTCCGGATCCGAAAGTCGATCGATCTTGTTGAGGACGGTGACGACTGGAATGTGGCCCGCATCGATCTCATCCAGCGTTTCCTGGACGGATTTGGCCTGGCTCATTGCGTTCGGGTGGGAGATGTCGACAACATGCAAGAGCAGGTCGGCTTCGGAGATTTCCTCCAGGGTGGCCTGGAAAGCGGCCACCAGCGTGGTGGGCAGTTTCTGGATGAACCCGACCGTATCGGTAAAAAGCGCCTGGTATCCGGAAGGAAGCTCCACCCGGCGGGTGGTCGGATCGAGCGTGGCGAACAACTGGTCCGCCACATAGACATCCGATTTCGTCAGCCGGTTGATCAGGGTGGATTTCCCTGCATTGGTATAGCCGACCAGGGCGACGGTCGGGATGCGGGAGCGCTTCCGTTGAGCCCGATAGCGCATCCGGTGGGCGCGCACTTTTTCGAGCTCATCTTTCAAGTGGGCGATCTCGTGACGGACTGTGCGCCGGTCCACTTCCAATTGGGTTTCGCCGGGACCTCGCAGACCGACGCCGCCGACCGACCCGGATCGGCCACCGCCGCCGCCTGCCTGACGGGCCAGGTGTGTCCACTGGCCGGTCAAACGCGGCAAATAGTACTCGTACTGGGCGAGCTTGACCTGCAGCTGGCCTTCACTCGTCCGGGCGTGCTGCGCAAAGATATCCAGGATCAGCGCGGTCCGGTCGAGCACCCTGATCGAGGCGCCGATGTGTTTTTCAAGCTCTCGCTGGTGCCGCGGGGAGAGTTCGTCGTCGAAGATGATCACTTGCGCCAGGCTGTCTTCCGCCAGGGCTTTGAGCTCCTCGACTTTCCCCGATCCGATGAAGGTCTCGGGATTGGGCCGATCGAGTTTTTGGGTCAACTCACCGACGACTTCCAGGCCGGCTGTCTCGGACAGGAGGGAGAGCTCCATGAGCGAGTCATCCAGGCCCAGGAGCTGTCTCTGGCCATGAACTTCCACACCGACCAGGAAAGCCCGTTCACGCGGTGGGGTGGTCGGCTCGGGGGTTTTCTTTGTCATAGGGATCTGCTAACTTCTCGTTGGGTCTGCTTCGGTCTTGGCTGTCGAGCCGAATAGTTTTGCGAATTTGGGATCGGGCGCTTCGGTGCGGATTGGGAGAAGGACATGGAAGGTCGATCCGGGGCAGCAATTCTCATCGTGGCCGGTTGATTCCACCCAAATCGTGCCACCATGCGCATCGATAATGCCTCTCGCGATGGGCAGACCCAGGCCCGGGCCGCCGCCCTTGAATTTGGTCTTCCCGCTCGAATGGAGGGCGACATCGCCCACCTGGCCAAATTTTTCGAAGATGGTGGCCTGGTCTTCCAGGGAGATTCCGATGCCCGTGTCGGTGACGGTCACTTCCACGAAGCCGGGCAGGGTGCGCCCGTCGATCGTGATCCGGCCGCCGTCGGGCGTGAATTTGATGGCGTTGTTCAGGATATTCCGTAATGCCTGGTACAAGCGTTCCGGATCGCCGAACAACATCATATCGCTGCCGGGGAATTCCTTCACTTCCAAGGTCTGCTTCCGATTGACGACCGATTCGTTGAATTCATGCTGGATCAGGGTGAAGATCTGGTGAAGCCAGAGCGGTTGGAAATTCAAGGCCAGGAGGTTATTGTCGATCAACGAGACATCGATCATATCGTCGACGATCGAGCGCAGGCGGCGGATCCCGTTATTGACGCCATCGACCAGGGATTCGATCTGGCCGTTCTTTTCAGCCTTCGAAACTTCCCGCATCATCGTCGAATACCCCTCGATGAGCGTAAGCGGCGTCTTCAGCTCGTGGGCGGCAACCGAGATGAAATTCGACTTGCTGCGGTCCAGCCGTTCCAGCTTGTTCTGGACGTCGGAGAGTTCGTTCGAGATGTAATTGACGCGGGTCTCCGTCTCATAGCGGGCGGCCTGTTCCAGGGCGAACATGAAGACCGGCAAGACGGCTCCCATGACTTCGATCGCCTGCTGGTCGGAGAGGTTCTCCCGGACCAGGTCATACGTCAACATCAACATCTGGTTGAGGACCGCCGAGACGTTCTTCTCGCCCTCGCGCAGGTCCGATTGGGTGGGCGAGGCTGACCAGTCATAGATGACGGGTTCGACCCAGGCCGGGTCGCCGGTCTCGACTGCCTGGACCATGAGGTCGAAAAACTTCTCGAGCTGGGCCTGGAAACCCTCGCGCGCGCCGGTACCCCGCGCCATTTTGTTGGCGAGGCGGCGAACCCAAGGCGTGCGGATTTCTTTCAGGGTTTCGGGGATGCTCATGGTCAGTTAAGTGTAAGTCAGGTTGTGTTTTTTGACAATCACAGAATCGTAAGTATTGAAATGTTGGCGACTCATTTGAAACCTGCGATCCAGGCCATGAGAGTTTCCCCGACGATCTGCAGGCTGTTCGGCGAGACCTTGTCTGGCGTATCCGCCGTGGTATGCCAGTAGGGATAGTCGAAATCGATGATGTCCACTGCAGGAAGGCCGGCTTCGAGGAAGGGGGTGTGATCGTCTTCCATGCTGTATTTTCCGGTTGGGATGAACTGCTTCGAATAGCCGAGGCGGGCGGCCTGCGCCCAGATCTGCCCGACAAGTTCGGAGTTCGAATTACGCTCGATGTAGATGTTCAAGTCTGCATCCCCGATCATATCCAGGATGACGACCGCTTTGGGGTGGGCGGTCAGGAGGCTGACGAAGGCCCGCGACCCCATGATCCAGTCCCGCCCGTCCAGACCGCCGTTGTCCTCGGAATCGAAAAAGACCAGCCAGAGCGATGGGCCATCCTTCGGGAGGACCCTGGCGAGCTCGAGCAGGACGGCTACTCCCGAGGCTCCGTCGTTAGCCCCCGGGACCGGCTGGCTGCGTCCCGGACCCGGATCCTGGTCCGCCAGGAGACGGCTGTCGTAATGGGCCCCCAGGATGATTGCGGGAGGTTCGCTCGAGCGCGAGGCGATGATATTCTGGACCGAAAAACCATTCCAGGAAGTGTTTTGCATCTGCGCGACCCAGCCGGCTTTCCTTAGCTCATCTTGAATATAGGCGATCGCCTGGGCGTGGGCCTGGCTGTCGGGGATGCGCGGCCCGAATGCGACCTGGTTGATCACATCCCGGTAAGCCCGTTGACCGTCGAATTTTGTAGGTTGGCGATGGAAGTAGACCAGCCAACCGATTGCCAGCCCGATCAGAGCCAACCCGAGCAGCGTTAGGATGAATAATTGTAGTTTGCGCATAGTCATTAATCGACGAGATTTTTCGCCAGGTAAGATTCCAGGTCCGCCCGGGCGCGTTCGGCAAAGACCTTGGCCCGATCCCGTTTCCCCATCCGCTGGCCGGTTTCGAGCGGGGGGAGGATGCCGAAATTGGATTTCATCGGTTGGAAGTCTTTCAAGTCGGCATGGGTGATGTAATGGCAGAGCGCCCCGAGCATCGTCGTGGCGGGCAGGGTGAGGGACGGTTTCCCCTGCAACTGCCTGGCCAGGTTCACACCTGCGAGCAACCCTGTGGCGATATTTCCCATGTACCCTTCTACACCGGTAAGCTGTCCTGCAAAGAACAGGTCGGGGCGGCCGCGGAATTGCAGGCTGGGCTCGAGGAGTTTGGGCGAAGCCAGGAAAGTGTTCCGGTGCATCTGGCCATAGCGGACGAATTCCGCCTGTCCAAGCCCCGGGATCATGCGGAGGACGCGCTTCTGTTCCGGGTAGGTGAGGTTGGTTTGGAAGCCGACCAGGTTGTAGAGGTTCCCGGCCAGATTGTCCTGGCGGAGTTGGACGAGCGCGTACGGCCAGCGGCCTGTGTGCGGATCGGTCAGGCCGGTCGGGCGCATCGGTCCGAATGCCAAGGCGCGGCGGCCGCGTCGAGCGATGATCTCGACGGGCAGGCAGCCTTCGAAGAAATGCCCATCCCCGGCGTAGACGCCCTGCTCGATGCCGGACTCGAAATCTCTCAGGGCGATCCGTTCCGCCGAAAGAAGGGCATCGACGAAAGTCTCGTATTGATCCTTGTTGAAGGGGCAATTGAGGTAGTCGCCTTCCTCCTGGTCGCCAGTCCCGTAGCGGGATGCCCGGAAAGCGATTTCCATGTCCACTGAATCCGCCGCAACGACCGGAGCGATGGCGTCGTAGAAATACAATTGATCCTCGCCGGTGAGGGAGGCAATTGCAGATGAGAGTTTTGGCGAGGTCAAGGGGCCTGAGGCGATGATAGCCGATTCCGGAGGTATTCCCAGGACCTCCTCGCGGATGAGCTGGACATTGGGATGCGCCAGGAGTTGGTCAGTGACCAGGGCGCTGAAGCGTTCCCGGTCCACGGCCAGGCTGGAGCCGGCCGGGACTGCCGATTTCTCGGCACAATCCAACAAAAGCGAGCCCAGTCGCCTCAATTCGTTTTTGAGGACGCCCGAGGCCCGGTCCGGAAGGTTCGACCCGAGCGAATTCGAGCAAACCAGCTCGGCCAGGTTGGCAGTCTGGTGGGCGCCGGTGGTGAGGCTGGGCCGCATCTCGTACAAAGAGACCCGGATCCCGGCCCGCGCCAATTGCCAAGCCGCCTCCGTCCCGGCCAAGCCGCCGCCGATCACTATGGCTGGAGAGAGTTTTGTCATCGCGGGATATTGTACCATTTTGGGAAAAACGGGATGTGATATATAATCAATGCTGACAGCTATGATGAAACAAAGAAGCCCGATGGATGTCCAACTTAGAGAGGCCTGCCTGTTGACAGGAGCGAGCTGGGCTACCTGGCTTGGTCGGACTGTCGACTGGGAAATACTCGCTTCGTACAAGCTAGCCGCCCGAACGCAGGAAAAGCTCGTTAACCTGTTCCATCAAACCGGCATGAAGGGGTGGTTGAACGGCGCCCTTACTGCGACGCGCGGCCGTTCCCGCACAATACCGCAAGGATCCGGTTTGGCTGGAAAAAAGATCTACGCCTTCGCCGATCAGCCCAGCCACAGGCTGATCCTGGTTGGAGCGGAGGAGCTTTCCGAATCGTCCCAGAAAGTCTGGCACCTGGTCGCCCTGGGAAATTCCCAGCAACCAAAACTTGATACCGAACCGGCCCCCGATTTTACCTATGCCGACCTCGAGATCCCCTACCACCTTCCGGGATCATTCGACCGCGTATTGGAAATGCTCCTCAAGTCCGGAGTGTGCGAGAGCGGCTGGCTGGCTGTCCGCTCGGGGGACTACCTGGAGATCAGGGCATTTAGCGGTTGTGATGACTGCATGGATGCGCGAATATCTATCGACGCGAATCCACTCTTGCGCAGCATCTTCAAGAACCAGCAACCCTGCAGCATCCGCAGGAACGAGAACGATTGGGCCATGGTCCCTCGTTATGGGGCACCTGCGCTAGCCAACAGCTGGTCCGCGTTGCCACTGCTGATTGGAAAACGATTGATCGGACTGGTCGGGTTTTGGCGAAGCGAACCGTTTACGGAGGAAGAATGGGATAAGCTGCACCAGTTGGCCACCCGTTTGGCGCCGTCCGTGGAAGCCAGCATCACCTTCACCGACCTGACCAACCAGCTTCACCGGATGGCATTGCTGAACGATTTTGCTGTGACGATAACGTCTGCGATGGACCCCCAACAGATCGCGCAACGAATGTTCGCCTTGCTGCAACGGGCATTTGCCACGGAACGGATCAACCTGGTGGTTTTGTCTTCGAATGAGGATGCACTGCAGAATTACGTCTACCAGGACGGGACGATCGTCCTGCAGACGATGTTGGTGGAGGACGTGACGATCCCCTGGCTGGTCGAGAAGGGGGACGTTTACCGGGTCGATTCGATCTCGGGCGAATCCGAATACAAGCCGGTCTACCCAGGCTCACGATCGGCTCTGGTGATCCCGATGAAATACAGGCGCCAGCTGATCGGTACTTTAGGATTGGAGAGCGTTAAGGAAGGGGCGTTTTCAGTATACGATGAACACCTCCTGGTCGTAATTGCCAGCCACCTGGCCGGCCTGCTCGAGAATGGACGGCTCCGCCGGGAAGCGGAAAGCCGGGCGGTCAATCTCGGCCTCATCCATGAGGTGATTGGACAGGTAGTCGGCCTGACGGACGTCCGGGAGGTGGCCCAGATCGCGGCCGAATTGATGGCCCGCAACTTCGCCTATGAACTGGCGGCGATCGTCCTGTTCGAAGGACCCGAGAAGCGCCTGTCCATTGCCGGAATTGGCGGAAATGCGGCCGAATTGGTCCGGGAGGGACTGCCCCAGATGGATCGAGCGGAGGATGGCGTGGTGGCGCGGGTCGCCATCACTGGTCAGACCACGCTGATCAACGATGTCGACGAGAGTCCATTCTACCGGCCAATTCCCAATTGGGACGCCGGTTCGGAAATGTGCGTGGCCCTCCGGGAGGGCGACCGGATCCTCGGGGTGATCGACGTGGAAAGTCACCGGAAGAACGCTTTCACACAGAACGACCTCCTCGTCCTCGAATCGCTTGCGGGTATCCTTTCCAGCGCCATCTACAGTGCCGGGCAATACGAAAAAGCCCAAGCGACCGTCGATCAACTTCGCGCCGCCCGGGAAGAATTGCAGGAGCGGATTGCCGCCCAGCGAATGACCGAAAGCCGGCTGGTCCAGGCGGCCAAGCTGGCCGCAGTGGGCGAGATGGCAGCCGGCATCGCCCATGAGCTGAATAATCCGCTGACGACCGTGACAGGATTCACCGAATTGGTCCTGGACGAGCTTCCGAAGGATTCCGAATCCCATGATGATCTAGAGATGGTATTACGGGAGGCCCAGCGGGCGCGCGGGGTGGTCCGCCGTTTGCTCGACTTTGCCCGTCAAAGCGAAAGCCTGAGGGTCCGTTCGGATTTGAACGAGATCGTGGATGACGTCCTCGCCCTCGTGAATCACCTGCTTGCGACGACCGGCGTCCAACTATTTACAGACCTTCCTGAAGGGCTGCCCTGGATTTCCGTGGACCGCAACCAGATCAAGCAGGTCGTCCTCAATCTGATCCACAATGCCCTTCATGCCATGCCCACCGGCGGGGAACTGCACATCTCCACGGCCCAATGTCGGCGCGAGCAGGTGAACTGGCTGACCATCAGCTTGACCGATACCGGAATAGGCATTCCCCCGGAGAACATCGACCGGGTGTTCGAACCATTCTTCACCACCCGTTCCAAGGATGGCGGGACCGGGCTGGGCCTATCCGTATCTTATGGAATTATTGCCGACCACGGCGGCTTCATCGATGTAGAGAGCGAAGTGGGTACGGGGTCGACCTTTACAATCTGGCTTCCCGTCGAAGGAAAAGTATGACAGCGATTCACATACTGGTCGTGGACGATGAACCCGGGATCACTAAGTTGTGCGAACGCCTGTTGAAACGCGCCGGCTACCAGGTGAGCGCTTTTACCGATCCCGCCATGGCGATGCGATTCGTTTTGCAGGAAAAGATCGAGCTTCTGTTGGTCGATATTCGAATGCCGGAAATCAGCGGATTTGACCTGATCACATTTACCAAGCAGCACCAACCCGATGCAGCGGTCCTCGTCATGACCGGTTTCGGAACCGTGGAGACAGCCATTCAAGCCTTGCGGCAAGGTGTAGATGGTTTGCTTCTCAAGCCCTTCGATGTGGGCGGTGAGCTGATCGAAACCGTCCAGCAAGCGCTGGAGGACAGCCAGAAGAAGCGCGACGTTGCCCGAATTCAGGCCTTGCGGCCTCTTTTCGACATCATCGAATCCTTCCTGGCAGAAACCCAGCCGGACCGTTTGATCGACCTGGTCCTGAATGCCGTCCGGGGACACATGCACTGTAAAAATGCCGGATTCTACCAGAGGACAGGCGAAGACCCTCGCCTTTCCCTGGTTGCCGGCCAAGGGAAGACATTGCCGGAGGAAGACAGCATAGAGAAAGGCGGATTTATCGGCCCCGTCGACGCGACAAGTACACCGATCTGGGTCAATACGACCGGGCCGGGCGATCCGGGCATGCAGGACACCCTCGTTTCGTTGGGGCTGAATTCGGTCATGTGCGCACCGATTTCCCGATTAAATGTGCGCGGCGTGTTATATGCAGGCCAGGATGCAGATGCGCCTGCCTTCAGGGAAGTCGAATGGGAGATGTTCCTCCTGCTTGCCCGCCAGGCAACGGTGGCGATGGAAAACGCCCGGCTTTACGAAGAATTACGTGAGTACGTCCGCCGAGTGGAGGAGTCTCAGCAGGCATTGATCCGGGCGGAAAAAATGGCCACCGCCGGCCGGTTGACCGCTTCGATCGCCCACGAGATCAACAATCCCTTGCAGGCTGTCCAGAATTGCCTCCACCTGGCGACGCATGGGGATGTCACGGAAAAGAAGCAGCGGGAGTACATCGACCTGGCCAAGCATGAGTTGGACCGATTGATGACCACGGTCCAGCGCATGCTGGATTTCTACCGGCCCGGCGCAGTCGATTCCCAAAGAGTCGACGTGGTGGCTTTATTGCGGCACGTCATCAGTCTGCTGACGCCCCAATTGGAGATACACAAGATCCGGGTCAGTACGGGCTTTTCTTCGAAATTGCCCCCCATCCTGGCCGTGAACAGCCAACTCGAGCAGGTTTTCATCAACCTGATTTTGAACGCCTACGATGCCATGCCCGATGGTGGAGAATTGCGCATCAGTGCGCGCCCCGTAAAAGAAATGGTGGAGATCCTGGTTCAAGATACCGGACCTGGCATCCCTGAGGATATCCGCGGGCGCATTTTCGAGCCTTTTGTCAGCACCAAACAGGGGGGCACCGGCCTTGGGCTATCGGTCAGCTATGGAATCGTATCTGCCCATGGAGGCAGCCTGGATCTCGCTCCGGAGAAGAGCCCTGGAGCGTGCTTTCGAGTAATGTTACCCATCAAAGGAGAATCATGACTACCAAAGCCAATATTCTTGTTGTGGATGACGAAACAGTCGAAAGGCAGACTCTCAGCGAGATCCTCCGCCTGGAAGGTTACCACGTTTCGGCAGTTGCGAACGGCGAGGCGGCCGTGGATTTTGTCCGCCTCAATCCGGTAGAGCTGATCGTCCTGGATTTGCGAATGCCGGGAATGAATGGTCTCGAGGTCGTCAAAGTTGTCAACCGGCTCTCTCCCGATATCGAAATCATCCTCCTGACCGCTCACGGATCCATGGAATCGGCCATTGATGCGCTACGGAGCCAGGTCCACGATTATCTCTTGAAACCGGCTTCCCCGGCGCAGATCATCGACTCGGTGGCGCGGGGACTGGCGCGCAGGAACAGCAGGCTCCAAAAACAGGACAGTCCGCAAGCAGATGTCAGCACGGACGAAAATGCCATCGTGGCGCTCGGCGATGGCACAGTGGTGGATTTTGGCCGCAGGCTTGTCCGGTCCGGGTCGCACATTATTTTTCTTACCCCTGCCGAAGGGCGTTTGCTGCGAATTTTCGTCGAGAATGTCGGGAAGGTTTTCAGCCACCGGGAGCTGGTTTTACTGGTACAGGGTTACTCAACCTCTCCTCAAGAGGCGCCTGAAATCCTCCGCCCGTTGATCAGCCGGCTGCGCCAAAAATTGGAAGGGGTACCTTCCCTGATGCAGAGAGTCGTCAGCGTCAGGGGTACAGGCTACGTTTTCGAAGATGCGAGGGGAAAATAAGGAGCCGTTTTGACCTGGCACGATCTCATTCGTGGGGGCCAACGGATATTTCAGTCGATATCTCGGGCGGACGGAGCCATCCCAATATTCCGTGGATGTGGCGTTTTTCGGGTTGGATCCTTTCGAACCCGATCAGAACCAGGCTCAGGCCCAACAATCCCGCTCCAACCCACTGGGTTGAAAACAAACTTTCATGGAGCCAAAAATGGCTGATCGATATGGAAACGATCAATTCACCAAGGCCGAGCAGGGCTGTTTGCATCCCGCCCAGGTTTTTTATCCCCATGAAGAGAAGCAGGCGTGAGAAGAAAGTGACCATGGCGAGCGCCAGGATCGGCGTCCAGGATGTGCCGGTTGCCGGCAGGTGGCGGTCAAAGATCAGGTAGACCGGAACGACGATCGCACTCATCGCAATAAGCGTATACAATGTCACTGTCGGAGCGGGGATATCGTAGAGGACACGCTGATTGATTGGCAGATGGATGGCGTACATGATCGATGCTCCCAGCATCAGGCAAACACCCCCCCAATCAATGCGGGCCGCATTGGTAAATGTAAGGAAAATGATCCCGAGGAAGGCAATTCCCATCCGCAGATAAGTCAGGCGGCTGGGAGATTGACGGTCGATGATCAGCCATAGGATCAGGAAGATCGGGTAGAGCGAATAGAGCAGCTGTCCGACGCTGACCGTCAGCCTTTCCAGTGCCAGGTAATAAAGGATCGATCCGACACCATTCAATGCCCCCGCCAGCCCACATCCCAACAATCCGGCGGGGTAAATGAACAGATACGGGCGGCGGAACAGGGCCACAATGACGAAAAGAAGTGAAGCTGCAATGCTGGTTCGGAGGGCAACAACTGCAAGCGCTGAAAATCCCATGTTGATCGCCTGCTTTCCAAAGATCGGCGCGAGGCCAAGCAGCATGGCGGAAGCGGATGCGGCTCCGATGCCGGTCAGTTGACCTCGTTTTTTCGCTGATTGCCATTCGTTGGAAAGCTTGATCAACCGATTAAGCTCCTGACCTCTTCCAAGAATTCATCACTGAGAAAGTCCCCTTTTTGCATCAGGGCATGGATTTGTCCTTTTAACTTTTCCTTCTCGTGCGGGGTCAGTTCTTTCGCCGTGGATACAATGACGGGGATATTGGCAGT
The DNA here is from genome assembly GCA_035506155.1 of Anaerolineales bacterium. Taxonomy (GTDB): domain Bacteria; phylum Chloroflexota; class Anaerolineae; order Anaerolineales; family Villigracilaceae; genus UBA877. The sequence goes on along the minus strand of DATJPX010000017.1, from coordinate 23,391 downwards.
GTCCGGCTTTGCCTTCAGGGCATCCAGGACGGCAAAACCGTCCATTTCCGGCATCATCAGGTCGAGAATGATCAAATCCGGGTGTTCTTTTTCGACCAATTTCAGGGCTTGCTTGCCGCTTTCGGCTTCGTGAATGGTGAAGTTGCCCTGCGATTGGAGAATGCGTCGAATTAATCTTCGCGCGTCCGGGCTGTCATCGACCAGGGCGATGCAGGGGAACCGATCGGGCGCGACCCGGCTCAGGGCGGCCAGCAACCCTTCCTGCGGGGATTCTTCGAGGGTGTTGGTTGGAAGGACGACGTTCCGGGCCCAGTTATCCCCGAGCACGAACGGTTCTGTCGGCATCGTATGACCAGTGCAATTGACCACGACCACATCGGTGGGTTTGATGACGCCGGCCCGGACGAGCTTGAAGAGGCCGGCAAAGGCCACGGCCGCGGCTGGTTCGACGGAAATCCCTTCCATTTTTGCGACGACGTGCATGGCGCGGAAGGCTTCTTCATCCGTTACGCTCTCGAATACGCCGTTCGTATCGTTGACGCGCTTGGAGAGGAGATTATAGGTCCTGCCCGGGTCGCCTGTAGCCAGGGTTTCGATATGGGTGCGAGGGGATGTGACCGGAGTGGCGGATTCGGCGTGTTCTTTCCAGGCCGCCACCATCGGTGCGCAGCCCTCAGCCTGGACAGCCGCGATGGCAGGGATCCGGTCGATGAATTTCATCTTTGCCAACTCATCGAAGCCTTTATAGACTCCGAGGGGACCCATCCCGCCGCTGACCGATTGGACATACCAATCCGGTGAACGCCAGACGGGACGCGGTTTCCCGTTGCCGTTGGTCATGGGACCAAGCATGGCCGTGAGCTGTTCGGCAATCTCGTAGGCGAGGGTCTTCATTGCTTCGATCGACGTGATCGTACGCGCGCCCATATCAAGATAAAGATTACGCTGGCGGGCAAATTCCGCTGCAACCTGTTTTGCCTGGTCGTATGAGCCGGTGACCTTGACTACCTGGCTCCCATAGATCGCAATTTCGCGCATCTTGACCGCCGGGACCAGGCTGGTGACGAACGCCCAGAGCTTGATCCCGGCCCTGGCGCAATACGCCGAATAGGAAATGGCGACGTTGCCGGTGGAAGCTGCGACCATTTCAGTAATCCCGGCTTCCTTGAGGGCTGCGATGGTTACGGCCGCCTGGCGGTCCTTGAAAGAAGAAGTCGGTCCCTGGCGCTCGTCTTTTATGTAAATATTAGGACAGCCCAACATCATGCCAAGGTTGACGCCCTGGATGAGAGGTGTCCCGCCCTCTCCCATCATAATGGCCGGATTGGGATTCCGAACCGGAAGCAATTCACGATAACGCCAGAGGTCAAAAATACGGCTGGGAAGCTGCAGAGGCAGGCTTTTTGCGATCGTATCGTAATCGTATTCGGTTTCCCGCCACTGACTGTTGCACCGTGGGCAGGAAATCGAAGTCGGGAAATAGGGGGCAGTGTGGCCGCAATCGAGGCAGCGAACGACGAAGGACATAAAGTTGGTAATGACCTTTCTAGGCGCGATTAATGCGTTTCAAAGCTTTTTCGAGCGAAGATAACAACTCTGTTTCGTTCAAGGATCCCTTGTGGAGGAGACTCTGCCCGAACTCCGCCAATTGTTTCTGCTGGTCTGATGTGAGCTCCGCCCCGGTGACAACAATAACCGGGATGTCCCTCAGCTCGGCAGTGGAGCGAAGTTTCTCGAGGATCGTAAACCCGTCCATATCGGGCATGAACAGGTCCAGGATGACCGCCTGCGGAGGCTTGCTCGAAATGATCTCCCAGCCCTTCGTGCCACCTTCGGCAAGGATGGGGGTGAAATGTCCCTGCTTCAGGATATTCTCCAGCAGGCGAAGGTCCTTTTCATCATCATCGATAATCAAAACGTCGTGGATCGTCCCGTCGCCGTTGAGACGGCTGAGCGCATTCAGGAGATCCTCTTCCAGGATGGGTTTTACGAGATAATCGGATGCGCCCAGGCTGAAGCCCTTTTCGTCTTCCTCCAGGATACTGCAGATGACCACTGGAATATCGCGGGTGGCGGGATCCCTTTTGAGGTCCGCCAGGATCGTCCAACCATCCACCCCGGGCATCATGACATCCAGGGTAATGGCGTACGGCTTGAGCTGGCGCGCCCTTTCGATGGTCTGGGCGGCATCTGTCAGGGCGACGACCGAATACCCTTGCGGCTGCAGATAGCGTTCGTAAAGGCCGATCACTTCGGCATCATCGTCCACCGAGAGGATGATCTTTTCGATCCTGCGGCCATCCGGCCCCATCAGGTCGTCGACCACTTTCGGTAGCGGCAAGGTGAAGTAGAAAGTGCTTCCTTTTCCCACTTCGCTCATGACATTGATTTCGCCGCCGTGCAATTCGACGAGACGGCGTGAAATCGAAAGGCCGAGGCCGGTCCCACCGGTCTTGCGGGTGGGGGAGGCGTCCACCTGGGAGAAGGGCTGGAAGAGCTTCTTCCTGTCCTCTTCGGAGATGCCCGGGCCGGAGTCTGTTACTTTGATCAAAATCTGGGACTGGCCGTTGTCCTTCTTTTCGATCTCGGCGGAAAGGATGACGCTGCCTTCCTCCGTGAACTTGGCTGCATTGGACAACAAATTGATCAGCACCTGGCGAAGCCGCATGGCGTCGGCACGGATGATTGGGATGCCTGGCTGGACGTTTTGCTCCAACTTGATCGGCTTGTCCTTGATCAAGCCCATCATGGTCGGCACAACGCTCTGCAGCAGTTCAGTGATATTGACGTCGTCGAAGGCCAGTTCCATCTTGCCCGCGTCGATCTTGGAGAGGTCGAGGATATCGTTGATCAGGCGGAGGAGGTGCTGGCCGGAATTGTAGATGGCGCTCAAATCCTGTTCCTGAAGGTCGCTGACTGGACCATCGATCCCTTTCAGGATGACGCGGGAAAAACCGATGATCGAGTTGAGCGGTGTCCGCAATTCATGGCTCATGTTCGCCAGGAATTGGCTCTTAAGGCGATCCAGCTCGCGCATTTCACTGATGGCCTGCTGGGCCAGCTCGTAAGAACGGGCATTGTCGATTGCCACCGCCACCTGGTCTGCCAGGGTCAGGAGGACGGCGATATCGTCCTGGGTGAAGGCATCCGTATCCTTCGACTGGATGTCAATCGCTCCGATGATGCGGGTCCCAATTCGGAGAGGCACCGCAGCTTCAGCTTTCGTGTCGGGGAGCAGGGGGTTGGGTCGGTGGATTGGATCGTTTGCCGTATCGTTTACCACCAACGGGCTCCCGGTGGCGGTGACCGTGCCGACGATGGATTTTGAACCGACCGGCAGGGAGTGTTTGCGGCTGAGCATTTCCTCGCCAGCCTTCCCCGTGGCGGATTTCAAAACTGCATTGAAGCCGGTTTCTTCGGTGACGAAGATCGAGGCATGGTAGTAATTGAACCGTTCGTGAATCAGGTTCACGGTACGACTGAAGAGTGTGTCCAGGTCGAGAGTGGATGTCACCAGGCGGCCAATTTCAGCCGAGGTCGCCAGATATTCATTTTGCCGGCGCAGCGTATCCTCGAATGTACGGCGCTCGGTGATATCCTTGTCCACGCCGCGGTAGCCGATCGCCATTCCGTTGGAATCCAGGATGGGAACGGCGCTCGTCGAGATATAAATCGTATTCCCGTTCTTGGCCTTGAGAATTTTTTCGACGTCGATCGCCTGGCCGTACTTTTTTATGCTTTGTTGCAATTGATCGACGACCCGGCTGGCCTCATTTGTTTCGGTCAGGTCAGCGAGGGTATGGCCGATAACATCCTCCGGGGAGTATCCGAGCACATTCTTGATGCGGTCTGAGACGTAAGTGTATTTCCATTTACCGTCCGTCTCCCAGATGTAGTCGGCGCTCACGAAGACGATGTCACGGAAGCGGGCTTCGGAAGAACGGATTTGGTCGAACAACCTTGCGTTGTCGATTGCAAAACCGATCTGGCGGCTGATCGTCTGCATGAGGTTGATGACATTCTCTGCATACTCCTCGGCGACCTTTTTGAAGCCGCAGAGGGTACCCAGGACCTGTCCCTTGGAAAGGATCGGAACACCCAGATAGGATAGAAACCCCGCCTCTATTTCACCCGTGACGTCAACAGGGGCGCCTTTGCGTAAATCCCCGATGGCCAGGGGCTGCTTCTGTGAAAAGACCACAGCACACAGGGAGCTTTCCATCCCTTCGGCCGGGTCCGCCGGGATTTTTCCCGGTAAACCCTGTCTTGCGATTCTCTCCAGTTTGCCACGCGCCTCATTGAATATCGTGATCAGACCGCCGTCGAAGCCCACGGCTTCCAGGGTTTGCCTGAGAACGATTTCAAGAGCGACCTTCAACTCGAGAGTCTGGCTCGCGGAACTGATAATCTCGTTCAGGGTGGCGAGCTCGGCGTTCCTTTGTTGCGTTTCAGACAGCAGACGTGCATTTTCGAATGCCGTTACTGCCTGGCTGGAAATAGATTGGAGCAGGTTTTGGGTATGAATGCCGAAGGTGCGAGGCGTTTTATCGTCCTGGATTGCAATCACTCCAAAGGGGCGGTCGCCCAACAGCATCGGAACGCCAAGCCAACATTTCGCATCGGTGCTGGGGATTTCAATCCCCAGTTGCTTCAAGTGATCCGGGATACTCTCTTCGATGAGAAGTGGTTGGCCCGATTTAACCACGTACTCAAAGAGATCGTGACAATCCCTGCGTGGATCCCAATGCCGTCTCTCCACGTTCTCGATGACAAGCGGAAAAGATATTTCCGAAGTCGTCTGATTGTAGAAGGCGATATAAAAGTTTTCGGTTTGGATCAGGCGGGTCGTATAGTGGTACAGGTTTTCGACCATGTGCTCGATATCCATCAAGGATGTCAAGGCATGGCTCATCTCGTTCAGGACTGCCAGTTCCTCGGCGCGGATCTGGGCTTGTTGGAAAAGGCGGGAATTCTGAATTGCGATAGATGTCTGGCCGGCGATAGCCGTCAGCAACTCCAAGTGATGTTCGTTGTACAAATATGCCTGGTCGAAGCTCTCGATACGAATTACGCCGAGGGCATTCTCGCCGATCAGGATGGGCGTACCTACCCAGCAAAGGATCGGCCGGTCTTTTTCTTCCGAAATCAACTCAATTTTTAGGTCCCGTAATTTCGCGGGGACGTCATCAGGGATCAGGAGCGGCTTGCGGTTATGAATGACGTAATCCAACAGCCCTTGCCCGGTGATACTTTCGGATATCGATACTCTTTTTCCATCCGAAAGGGCAATTGGGAAGTTCATGGATTGTGTATCGGCATTGTATAAGGCAATCACAAAATTGCTTGCATCCATTAATCGGGCGGTGTATTTGTAAACCGTCTCGACCACACCTGTGATATCCAGCTGTGCCGCCAATTCACGCCCCATCTCATTGAGCACTTGAAGCTCTTCTGCCTGCCTGCGGGTCGTGTTGAAAAGTCTGGCATTTTCCAAAGCCAGGGAGAGCTGGTCTGTAACTTGCTTGGCAAGCATCTGCTCTTCCTGGGTCCAGCCTGCTTCATCGTTCTGCTTGATCAGTTCCAGAACGCTCCAGGTCTCGACGTCACTTCGGAAGGGCAGGACAAGCGTGGTGGCTCCACTTCCATCGTCCGCCTGCGCAGTAATTTGTGGCTCGGGACCCAGGAAATGGGTTCCCATTCCGACCGAGACGCCTTTTGCTTTGGATTTTCCGTTCTTGCCCTGGGTGGATTTTTTCCCGCGGCCCTTGGATGCAGACTCGGCCGGTAAACTCTTCGCAGGTATAACCTCGATGCCGCTTTCAGGCGCGTTGAGCACCACCTCTTGAGCAGTCGAAGGGCCCTCGGCTTGTTTGATATCCGTAAAGAGCTGATTAAGCCGTTTCTGAATTCGTTTGCTTGACATATTGAATAAGCTCCTCGGCAAGACTGCGGTATTGCAAGGCACCACGGCTATTCGGTTTATATTGTGTGATTGCCATCCCCAGGATGGGGCTTTCGCGAAGCTTTGTATCGATTTCGATCACGGTTTTGAACAGTCCGAATCCGAAGGTGCGTTCGAGCTGCTCCCGAATATCCCTGTGAGTCCGATTGCGTTGGTCCAATAAAGTGACCAGGATTCGATACGCGAGCTTGGGGTTGTCTTCAGCGCGAACCTGACGAATGACCGTCATCATATCCCGTAGAGCGTAGGCGGAAAAATATTCGGCTTGCGTGGGAATGATCAGCAAATCGGCAGCCGTCAAGGCATTGATCGTAATGGCTCCCAGGGATGGAGGACAATCGATCATGACGACTTCGTATGGCAGCGGCTTTGCGGCTTCGATTGCGTTTCGAAGTCGGGTGGTGTAGTTCAGGTATATCGGGAGGACCTGTTCTGCCTGTTCCAGACCGGCATTTGCCGGGACGAGATCAAGGTTAGGGATATGGGTTTCCACTTTCGATCCGAGGAGTGGCGTCGCATCCAGAAGGATGTCGCTGCTGGTGTGTTCCGATTTCCCCGGCTCGAATCCTAATGCGAGAGTCAGATTGGCCTGCGGATCCAGATCGATCAACAAAACTTTCTGAGCCACCTCGGTCAATGCAGCCCCCAAAGAAAGCGTTGATGTCGTCTTGGCGACGCCGCCTTTTTCGTTTGATATCGCGATTGTGTAAGCCATGTTATCTCTCTATCGAAAACCAGGATAATTAATTAGTGTTTTGCGAGTCCGGAATTACATTTTGTTCATCCGGCTTTTTATTGGTTGGTGGCGAATAAGGTCGAACCTGGATGTCCTTTGCTTTCAAAGCTCGCTTGAGTTCTTCGAGGGCGGTATGGAGCATTACTTCGGGATCGGTCGCGCTACGGATTTGAGTTGTGATTTCGGATACCGTCCGCTCGCGATTCGCGCGGCGTGTAGTTTCCTCGAAGAGACGTGCATTTTCGAGAGCCAGCGCCACGCGGTCTGCCACCGCCTGCACGAGCGCCTTCTCATTTTCCCCCCATTGGCGATTCGCCGTGCTCGAGGAGACATTGAGAACGCCGATTATTTCATCACGCACTTTCAACGGGATTGCCAGCGTCGGGGTTTCGTCCGATTTAACTACAACGCGGCCACTCGTCAGAGCGGAAGAAATATCTGAACGGTCAAGTGATTTGGTAAGCGGTTTTGCGATACCGTTGATGTATTGATAGCCTACAGATGGCTTTCCTTCAGACGAATCCTGCCAGGCGTCGCGGATGTATTGGTTGTAAAGGGTTCGGGCTTCGGACAATGCCTGGCGCGTATCGCTGAATCGTTTGGCATTGATGATCGCCACGGCGACCTGATTCGACAGCGTGCTCATTACATCGATATCCTGCTGTACGAAAGCGGAGGTCTTCTCGCTCTGGACATCCAGTACGCCGATCAGTTGATTACCAACGATGAGGGGCAGCGCCATTTCCGAACGGGTATTGGGAAGGCTGGGGTTGTTAAAGAAGATCGCATCCAAGCCGACGTCCGTGGATATGTGCGGGATGCCCCGTTCGGATACAAAGCCGACGATACCCACCTGTCCGACTTTCAGTTTATGGCCGTGTTGCAGCATGCGCTGTCCACCTTCGCTGTTCGCCGCCATCAACACTGCATACTCCCTTTTCTCGTCCAGGAGGAAAATGCCCACATGATACAGCCCAAGGTGCTCGCTGATTTGGCGGGTAATTGTCGGCAGGAGCTCATTAATATCTTCGACTTGCGCGATCGTGGTGGCCACCTTTGAGACAGCTTCGAGCTGGCTGGATCGCCTCCTGGCATCGTCGGTGGCCTGGTTTAGGTCGTTCGTCCGTTCTTCGACACGGTTTTCGAGGTTTTGGCGGATGTCGTTTAATTCGGTGTTCGTTTTCTTTAATTCATCCAAGCGATACCGTTCGACATTATTCCTATAAGTGACCACGATCAACAAGACACCACCAAAGGCAATGATCGCGCCAATGCCTTGTCCGATGATTGCAGCATCTGCAAGTGGTCTAATAACCATGCTATATCCTAGGAGAATGATTGAAACAGTCATATTGCCAATAAAAAGGAGCAGCAAGGACCTCGCCGAGAGAATAGCACTCCCCAATAACAAAGCCAGGCTAACGTTTAATGCCATGGCGCTGAAGACATCTCCACCACTTAGGATCTGCCCATAAGCGGACGCGGAAATACCCAGCGTCAGGAGCCATGCGCCTAAATTTAAGAGGCCGGTTCGGCTCAATGCATATGCTATTACAACGAATGCAAGTGCGGGAATCAAGGAAAAGTACGCGACGGTTGTCATCTGCTTATGAACGCTTACTGTCGCGATCAATGCCATGAGGAACAAAGCAGTCGACCCCAGGGATAGCGAGGCGACCAACCGACCCTGTTGGCGCGCTCCTATATCCGTGATCGCCTTGGGTGGGTCAGTCAACCCTCCCCATAGTTGGGAGAATATGTTGGTTTTGGGCGTGGTTACCGGTTCGCTCGAATTATTCACGTTCGCTTCCTTTTTTTCTATCGCCTCCAACCTGGAGAACTATCTCAGAATCCTTGAAGGCGTGTCCAAGTTCTTCGACCGTGGTTCGCAGGATCGTTTCCATGCGGATCGATGCACCGATTTTTGACGTGATTTCGGAAATCAGGAATTCCCGTCCGGCTCGCTGACTGATGTCTGTGTAAAGGCGGGCGCTATCCAATGCGGCCCCGAGTTGATCGGTCAGGGTGGATGCAATCGTAATTTCAGCCTGCGTCCAGAGACTTTCATCCTTCGGTTTTTGCATCCGGAGCGCGCCGATCGCATCGCCGCGAATACTGATCGGCAGGTAAAGCGTAATCTGGTCTTCCGAGAGAATGGGCTTCCTCGTTTTTATTGCCTTTTCAAATTCTGGCGAAGCGTCCGCCGGGGCGGGGTTCACTTCATCTTTCTCGCCACTGACATAGGCGGTCGATGTCAAGCCGCCCTGGATCATCGTTTGCCAGTCTTGGCTGCTCATTTCGCCGTAAGCCCGTCGGACGGTTTCCACAGCGGCGCGGCTTTCAGAGAGGAGGCGGGCGTTTTCCAGCGCAATCGCCACCTGATCGGCCAGCACCTGCAAAGTAGTCAAATCTTCTTCGGTGAATGCACCTTCTTGCGTGCTTTGAATATCCAAGGCTCCCAAGATCTTCTCACCGGCAATCAGAGGAAGCGCCACTTCAGACTGTGTCTCCGGGAGATCGGGGTTATTGAAGTATTCCGCATCCTCGCCTACATTCAAGGCAATGCGTGCTTTGCCGGACCCGGTAACGTTGCCTACAATACCGACTTCGCCGATCTTTAATTTGTGCCCTCGGGCGAGCATTTTCTGGCCGCCTGTGCTGTTCGATTCGCGCAAGACTGCGTACTCGCCGCGTTCGTCGACCAGGAAAAAACCGATGTGGTAAAAACCGAAACGTTGACTGATCAGGCGGGTAGCATGGCGCATCAATTCGTTCGGATCCCGCAATCGAGCTGCTGTACTGCCCACTTCTGCGGCAGTCCTCAACTGTAAAGCCCGGCGTTCCAGAGCCTGGGTACGGTCGGCGACGCGTTGTTCGAGGCCTCCGATCAGATCCCGAATGCGTTCTGTCATGTTGTTGAAGGTGGCGGCTAATGCGCCGATTTCGTCATGCGTTTGAACGACCGCAGTCGCATTGATATCGCCCTGGGTGATTTTTTCGGATGTCTGGCGTAGACTGATGATTGGCGACACCAGCACCTGGGTCAATCCCAGGGCCAGGCCGATACTGATCAGGCTGATCAGAATGCTGATATACACCACCGATTGCGTTTGCGTCTGGACAGGGGCCATCAACGTCTTTTGAGGCAGGAAGACAACCACGGACCAATCGAAGGTCTTCATTTTTGTAGCGCCGGCCTGGTCGAGATTCGCACTGGTGGTCGGACTCTTTGAAAGGGCGGGATCAAAAACACCGGTGAAGTTAGGCGATTTCGCGATGTTGCTGATGCCGGTATCGAGCCCGTTCATTCTTATTCCAAGCTGATCGGAGGGAAGGTTTTGAAGTCGGTTTGCAATGATCAGCAGGGTAATCGTGGTCTCGTCCGGCGGATTTACGATCTTGTAGATCAGTCCAGGGTTCGCGTTGTAAGCGAGCACGATATTATTCTGATCGAGGAGCAGGGCAGAACTGCTGGACCGGAAGGAACTGCTGGTGTTGATCAAAATTTGTTGCAATATCGACGCCGAGTACGTAACGTCAAGTACCCCAATCGCAGCGCCTCTTGCGTTTCGAATTGGGGCGCTAAAATGGATAAGGCCGACGCCATCCTTCGTGACCAACACTGGGGAAATATAGGGAAGACCATTGGTCATCGGAAGCGTAAAATAGTCCTGAGAGATTACAAAAATCCCGACTAGGCTGTTATCGGTGCTGAGCTGCACTGTACCGGTGTTATCGATCAAGGCCACCGAAAGGATGTTGATGGGGTCTTTTTTGAGGAAAGACAACAAGGTATCCTTGGCGGCCGATTCGACATCCGTACCTCTTGGAAACAGTTGACCGCCGAAATATAAAGAAGTACGGGGCTGCCCGACGTAATTTACAAGGGTGGGAACCTGTGCTTCCGTTCGGGTGGTATCCTGCGTCGTTTCAATAAATGAGTCCAGTGACGTCGCCAGTTGGTTCGAAGACTGGACAAGGCTCTGGTTGGCCTCATTTACGAGATTGGTCTCCAGGTTATTACTGGTAACACTCGTAATGATTGCAGTAGGAATGATAGTCAGGAGGCCCAATACCAGGATCACTTTAACCCGGAATGGATAGTTGTTCAGGTTGACAGAAATATACAACCCGAAGAGAATAGCCAAAATAATCGAAGCCCACTGAGCTACCAGGATGGTTTGGGCGGCTGCGCCGACGGCGGGGGAGCTGGTCTTGTAGTTACGCAGGATTTGAATCACCGACCTGCCCAGCAGGCTGACGATGAATATCCAGGTAAATTCACGCTCCGATAGATCCTCGATCGCAATCATGACCGGAATGATCACGATCATCAACTCAGCGACGATCGAGAAAACCGGCTGAGATGTGAAAATGGCGATCGTCAAGAATCCAACTGTCAGGGCAACAATGACCAGATAGCTGGCCAGGCGGGTCTTTCCTTTCCATGTCAGGAAGAGAGAGATCAGCCCGAAGATGGATATTACGAGGGGGACAGGATTGACAATAAAATCGTTGATGTCTTGGGGCGCCAATAAATCTCCCAAACTGGCCACGGTAAACCCGATGAATCCCAAGGTAACGAAGCCAAGGATGGTGAACAATCGGCGGGTCCGGGGTGGGAATTCGGCATATGTTTTGCTGATTCTGCGCATTTTATATCCTGTCTGATTTAAACATGTCGGCAGAGAAGGCTTTTTATTTCAGGAACGAGGCGTCGAGCATTTTATCGATATCCGGAGGGGCGGTTATATAACCCGTGTTGATCAAAAAATCCCGATTAAATCCCGCGATGTAATAAATTGAACTTGCGTCGGTTCCGTTGGTATCTGCGAAAAGCTTTAAATTGTCGTCGATTGTAAATATCGTCAAATCGCTTGTCAAAGCGAGTTCGCTGGCAGGCAAATCCGTTGCTTTTGAAATGATGTCGATCGCTTCCTGAGGGTGCGTGATGCGATAATTGACAGCTTCATTCCAGGCAAGAATAAAAGAGCGAATATCATCGGGGCGCTGCTCCAACACCGCCGATCGGAAGACGAGCATTTTCGGGGTCAAGGTAGAGAATTTTGTGCTTTGATAAAGTACGTGCTGTCCTTGTTGGATTGCCTGAGTGGTATAAGGCTCCCAAACCAGACCGGCATCAATCTGGCCGGGAATACTGCCTGGAACCTTGTCTGGAGACATCTCAACGAATGAGACATCATTGAGCGTCATACTTTCACTCTTTAGCATTGTGTTGACGTACATTTCACTCGCAGTATGTAAATTAAAACCGATGCGCTTTCCTCTTAATCCTTTTACAGATGTAATGTCAGATGATGCGACAATCGAATAAATGCCACCGTTATCGCTCACCATGACCGATTTCACGTCGGTCAGGTTTGATGCGAGGATCGTATCCGCCATCGTAAAAAGACCCCCATCGAGCCTCGCTCCGGCCATATCCGGGATGGCTTGAGTTGCCGAATTGTATTCGACCGGTTCCACATCCAATCCATACTTCTTGAAATACCCTTTTTCGTTCGCCACGAGCAGCGTGTAATCCCCTTGCCAAAGAGTCCACTCTACTTTCAATGGCTTTTTCGGCGAGGTCGAAGATACGCTTCCGGTGCATGCGGCCAGGAAGCAAAGCGTGAGTGAAAATACAAGCCTGGCGGTAACAGCTTTGGTACCCATCATTACCTCTTCCGGCGCGGGGATTCTGTTTGGTTGGCCAATTGAAGTCGAACTTCAGTCTGGTCAAGATTGAAGGATTGTTTGATCTCTTGAACTGCGGTCCGCAATATGGTATCGATGTCGAGTGTCTCTCTAATCTTCGCCGTAACCTGGCTTAAATTACGCTCTCGTTCCGCCCGTTGTTGCGCTTCCGCAACAAGGCGGGTGTTTTCGAGCGCCAAGCTTACACGGGACGCAATCGCTTCCAGTAATGTCTTTTCACTATCCTGCCAATCGTGGTTTGGATCAACATCCTCATAACCGATGATGCCGAGTATTTTCTCTCTGAGCAGGATTGGAGCGATGAGGCGGGAGCGGGCAGGATTTCCGACGGTGACGTATGTGATCGACTTCCCGGAGGAGAGGTCGTCAATGAATTCAGGTGGCAAGCTTTCGTCTGTCGGCATGACCCGGATCTGATCGTAAAAATACCCGCGGCTCTTTCCACGCCTGAGCTGCTCCCAACCGCTTTCTATGTTTCTTCCTGCAAGCAGACTGATTTCACGGACGCGTTCGTTCAACTGGTTGACCAGGCGGTAATTTTCTACTGAAAGGGCAAGCTGATCCGCAAACGTCTGATAGGCTTGCTGGTCAAATGCTTCCGACTCGCGGGCTGCAGTTTGAATGTTGATAAAACCCAACAAGTGGTCAATACTCAGGAGAGGAAGGTTTACGCTCGAGGTGGACTCTGGCAGTGGATCCGGGCGGTCAATAGAGTAAGCGATATTCCCGATCTTGAAATTCACGGTTTCGATCCCGGAGTAGGAAAAAACCGATTCGCCCGGAACGACCTTTAGCTTATAACCGGCCTCGATCAAGGCCTTTCCTGCCTCGCTGCTCGAAGCCCTGAGGATTGCCTCCTCTTGCAGTTGATTGATTATGAAGATATTGACATGGTTCAAGTGAAGGCGGTCGGCCAACAATGCCGCCGATTTTTCCAAGAACTCATCTTCGCCTTTTACCTGTTTGGTGAGTGCCGGAATTTCTGCGGTTGTTTGCAGTGCAATATTGCGTTGTTCAAGCCCGGCGGCTTGCTTCAATAGTTCGGAGTGGCTTGCTTCAAGCTCGACATTAATCTCCCTTTGGGTACGTTCTCCTTGCAAGGCTCGTCGAGCGATTCTGGAAATACTTCGGATTGCCAGATAGAGAAGCAGGGAAACAGTAGAAAATGTGATTGCATACGAGAGAATGACCGACCACACGCTAGTATGAACATAAGCATGTAAGAAGCCGTTCGCTTCAGCGTAAGCGAGACCAATGCCCGCTATCAGTGTCAGGGCTGTATAAGCGATTCCCGCCCGGATGCCAATGGTCAGGCTGGCAACGACCAGGACAATTGCAAAACTTGCGAAACCAGAATCCCGGATACCGCCATAAATAATGACCTCTGTAAAAACGGCGACCCAGAGAAACGTTGAGAAGAGGATGCCTACGAGTTGCAGCCTGCCCAGCCTAAGCAAAAGGAATAAGCCAATTATGAAGGCGACAGCAACGCAGGCGATCGCAACCTGTCCATTCAGGGGGGGGAACAGGGCGTAAATCAGGAAGATGAAAGCCAAGATCAAGGTAGTGTTCAGGGCAATACTGAGATTCTCGGCGCGGGAATTTTTTTCCGGGTCTTCGAATTTGGGAGCCTGCAGGAAATTCCTTAGATGTAACAGCATAATCCCTAACCTCTTTAAGACTCGCTGGCTTGATCTGTATCGAGTTGATCGCGTGCAGGTGTCAAACCGATTTGAATGAATGTTTTTGGCACGCCGAGGCTATCTCCCAGTTCCCGAATGGTATTTTGAAGCACGACATCCAGGTCGGTGGATTGTTGGATTTGGGCGGAGATCTTGTTAATTTGCTGCTCGCGATTTGCCAAGCGTTGTGCGTCTTGTACGAGACGTGCATTCTCCAGCGCCAACGCAAGACGATTGGCAGCCTCCCCGGCCAGTACCGAACTCTCGGCGGGGATATCCTTGCCCTTGAATTGAATTGTCAGGACGCCAAGCGTCTGGCCGCGTATCTTGATCGGAACTGCCAGGGTGCTGTCCACACTACCATTTTTTTCGACCGATGTCACCGTCGGCTCGTTCTTTTGCATGGCATCGAAGCCTTCTCTGGGTAATTCCTGGAGCGGCTCGACAGTAACTCCTTCATATCGGAATCCGGCTCGTTTCCTGATTTGCCGCAGGAACGAACGCCAAGTCCTGGCCGTATTTTCCTGTAATACCCGTTCAAGCTCAGTTGTATTTTGTTGCAATTCTTGGATCAGCCGAATTCTTCCGATGGCAATACTGATTTGATCGGTGATGATTTGCATCATTGAAATACTGGTTTGATCGAATGCATTGACTTTATCGCTCTGAATGTCCAGCACACCGATGATCCGGCTTTCAACCCGCAAGGGCAGGACCATTTCTGAACGAGTATAGGGTAGGAGAGGATTCGGGGCGTGGGCGGCATCCGCACCAACATCCAAGGCGATATGCGGTTCACCGGTGCGGGATACCTGTCCGATCAACCCATGCTCTCCAACCCTGATCTTATAATTGTTTGCCAGCATCAGTTTACCGGCTTCGCTGCCTGCTGCCTTTAGAATGGCATACCCGCCGTTGTCATCGATAAAGAATATTCCGATGTGGTAATATCCAAATTTTAATTGCAACAGTTGAACGGTTCTGTTCAGGAGGACGTCAACATTCTTCGCGATGGATGCGTCCCGGGCGATCAGAGCGGCCGTCTGGATTTCTGTCGTCCTTCGCTCCAGATCGGTCGTACGGTCCTGAACGCGTTTTTCGAGGTCTGTATGCAGGGCGCGCAATTCCTGGTTACTTTGCCGAAGGTCGCTTTCATTCTTTCGGGCGATTTTCAAGGATTGATTGATGTTGCTAACTGCCAGATAGGAAATGAAAGCAACCAAAAGGAAGACAACAGAAAGGGAGGAAACCGAAGTGTACGCCGGGTCGCCTTTCGAGCTGTATCTGCCGATGGTTTCGAGGTATGCAAACGTCCAGCAAGAGATTAAACTCAGAGTGGTATAAACGATCCCAGTGCGGACTCCGACCGAGATGGTCGCGACCAGGATTACGACGAAATAACCTAATAAGGCGCCATCGCGGAATCCGGCGTATCTCCAGGCCTGGTATGTCATTGCAACCCAGCCCATGAATACGAATATAAATCCCGCCTGGCGAACAAACCCGCGTTTCATCATAGACCAGAGGATGGCTGAAATCACAACAAACGCAGAGAGAACTGCCACCGTATCCGAGAGGTAAGTTCTATCGCCTAAAAAACCCTGAGCGATTGTCAGGAGGGCGAGCAAGAACATGGTCAATAGAAGGATTGGATTAAGAATCGCCGCTGCGCGGGTTTTCTCATCGTCTTGCTCAAAAATGGGCGAACTGAATGCTTTTCGGAAAAACGGTGCCATACGAGTACCTCGGGTTATTCTTCCGTTTTGGGCTCTTCGGGTGAGGAAGCGGTTTCCTGCGGGGAGAGAAAAACGGTCACCTCTTCCACGTTGGGCAGGTGATAAAGTTCCCGAACGGCGGTCTGAAGGATCACATCCGGATCAAGAGAAGAGCTCAAATGAGCTGTCAGCTGGCTCAAGGACTGCTCTTGCGCCGCTCTCCGCTGGGCATCGTCAAGTAATCGGGCGTTCTCGAGGGCCAGGCCGACTTGATTGGATACTTCCACTGCCAGGGATTCGTCGGTTTCGCTCCAGGCTGTTTCCTTCTTGCGATACAGGGTTATGATTCCGATCCGTTGGCCGCGGAGGGTGATTGGGACCTTGAGCCGATTGATATCATTCTTCATTGATGGAACCGTTTGGACTGCCTCCGGGTTGACAGCCTGGCCAACAGAAGCATAGCGATACGCATAAGTCGAGCTCTTTACCCGCTCCTGCCAGGTGCGGAGAACGTTTTCAGCCGATGCGGTTTCCATTCTGCGGATGGCGCTCTGGATTTCCGCGGTGGATTGGGCGTTTTGAATAGCCAGACCGATTTGGTCTGCCATGGTCTGCAACACTTCGATATCATCCTGGCGGAAAGCTCCCGCCTCGGTAGACTGGATGTCCAAAATTCCAAGCACTTTGCCGTGAGCGTTCAGGGGAATGGCGGCTTCTGATCGGGTGGATGCAAGATCGGGGTTTTTGTAATAGTCCTTGTCCGTATCCACATCCATGACGACCCGTGGACGATTTTGATAAGCTGCGGCGCCGACGATGCCTTGCAGGCCGACTTCGAGGGAATGTCCGCGAGCCAGCATGCGTTGGCCGCCCTCCGATGAGGCTGCCTGGAGAACCGCCCGTCCTCCGGATTCGTCCAACAGGAATATGCCAACATGATAAAAATTGAATCGGCCGGAGATCATTTCTACGGTGCGACTGAGCAGGGTGTTGATTTCCTGAACCTCTGCCGCGTCGTGTGCAACCAGGGCCGCGGATTGGAGATAAAGGGTCTTCCTGACCAGATCTGTCGTACGGTCGGCTACCTGCTGTTCCAAGGACTGGATCATCTTCCTCAGCGAGGCGGTCATCGTCGAGAGCGCTTTCGCCAGGGTCCCTACTTCGTCCTGCCCCCTCACATTGATCTCTGTGTCCAGGTTTCCTGTCGAAATTTCTTCCGCTGCTTTAGTCAATGTCAGGAGCGGCGATGTCAGACCATTACTGATCAGGAGGGTCGCCAGGATTGCGCCGATCAGAATGACAAATACAAGAAGAACACTGTTTAGATAGGTATTTCTGACTTCCTGGGCATTTTGCTGCTCGGCCGTGATTGCGCTTGCCAGGAGTTCATTCGAAGGAGCGATCAGCACAAGCCCGTAACCGACCTCCGGAATGGGATCGTAGGTGACGAGGCGTTTGACGCCTCCAATGGTAATCGTGGTGTTGCCGCTCTTCCCGGAGGCGGTATTGTTCAACACATCGAATAGCGTTGCCGGGATGGCGGTTTGCTTGGCAGGGTCCAAGACATCGCCAAGCGGAACCGTGGCAGGTGTAATTCCCAGGTCGGTATAGCCAGCCGATGGCAATGCGATCAAACGTTTATCTTTATCGACGAGGATGGCGTAGCCGGTTTTGCCGATCCGGATGTTGGATACCAGTCCTGTAATTCTGTTCAATTGGATATCCATCGCGGCAACGCCACGGAAACTCCCTCCCGAGTCGTAGACGGGGATGCTCGTCGTCACGACGAGGCCATTGGAAGCTGCGTCCAGATAGGGATCGGACCAGACGGCGACTTTCCCGGGGTCCTGTGCCGGGGAGGCTTTTACGAACCACTGCCGGGTGGTCACATCGAAATCCGGCGGTACGATCTCTGCCAGGTTGACGTTTGGGTAATAGAGCGTCTCGCCGGCAAGCCCTCCAAAGTAGATGGCCACCGTGTCGGGATTTTGAGTAAGAAGCTGGGGAACCGACAGATCCAACTGCTTGATCGTATCCAGCTCAGCCGCAAGGTCGGGGGTAAGGTCGTTCTTCGCAGGGATGAAGACTGAGCTTGGTTCGGTCGTAGGATTTTCCCAACTCTGCGTTTTCGGCGAGCGGCTCAGCGCCAGGGTTGCATCCCAAAATGCTGTGTTATTGAGTGAAGATTCCTGTGTAAGCAGATTCGATGTCGTCGTCCCAACTGTCGATATGTCTTTCCTCATCTGAACGAAAAAGCTGTTCAGATCCTCAGCCTGTGTCGCACCCGTGGTATTCAGTTTATCCTGAGCATCCTGAAGGACATTCTTGTCCAGTTGGCCTGTCAGATAGGTATTGGCTATATTCGTTCGTGAATATACATAGTAGCCAGTTCCGACGATTGCCAGGGCAATGATCACCATGTTGCCGATGATCAATTTAGCCCGGAAGCTAAGCGAGCCCAGGTGAGGCGTACGTGAGGTGGCAGGTTTGCTCGACAGGGATTTGTTTTCCATACACTAATCCATTTTCAATTCGATCGTTGCTTCATCAGCATGAAGCGCTCTGCTCAACTCTTTCAATGCAGTTTGGAGAATGTAATCTGTATTGGGCGACGACCAAACTTTACCGGTAATCTCGGCTGCCAGACGTTCCCTCAAAGCCATCTGACGGCTCTCCTCCAGGAGGCGGGCATTTTCCATGGCCAATGCGGCCTGGGTGGCAACCGCTTCGACCATGCTTCGTTCCTCTGCCGTCCATTCCTGTTGGCCTTCGAGATGCAATTGGCCAATAATTTGTTCACGCAGGGTGATTGGAACATCGATGTTGGATACATCCAATCCCGTTTGCGGCGCCTCGACGGTGGAGTTGTATTCGTATCCTTCGCTGTTTCGGGACGCTTCAGACCAGGCATTGGTGAGGTAGGTCCGCTGAACGTTGCGCAACTCGTCCAGGCTTTTTTGCGTTTCCTGGAAGAGACGGGCATTTTCGATAGCTGTGGTGACGTTGTTGACCATCCCTTGCAGGGTCTCGACGTCTTCTTCGCCAAATGCGGCTTCCTCGGTGGATTGCACATCCAGGACACCGATGATTCGATCGCCGATGATCATCGGGAGGGCGATCTCGGAGCGGGTATTGGGCAGGAGCGGATTATCGAACCGGGCAGGTTCCATGCCAACGTCGAGCGCAATTCTTGCCCTTCGGGTAGCGACGGCTGTACTCACCATGCTTTTCCCGCCCAGGGGCAGCTTGTGGCCGCTGGCCTTGAGGGTTTGACCGGCTGCACCGGTCGCATCCTTCAGAACTGCCATCTGGTTGGCTTCATCGAGCAAAAAGATTGCAGTGTAGTAATATCCAAACCGGTCAGTGATTAGATTGACCACTTTCGTAATCAATTCGTCTGGGTTGAGAATGGTGCTTGCCACACTGCTGACTTCGGTGGTGGCTTTCAATTGGGCGGTCCGTTCCGCGACGGTTTTTTCCAGAGTGCTTTGAAGCTCGTCCAGGCGGGCGATCATCCTGTTGAAATGGAAGGATAGTTCGCTTACTTCATCCGTCGCGTTGACGATGGCGCGTTGCTTCAAGTCCCCCTTCTCGACTTTATCGAAGACCGAGATCATTTGTCGTATCGGGTCAGCGACAGATCGGGAAAGTATATAAGAAAGAGCCGAACCCAGGACCATTGCGATACATCCGGCGATAATGGTCTGGGTTTGGAGGCTGTGGATTGCGCCCTGTGTGCCGATGATTCCGCCGATCAGGACTGTAACGATGCCATGATAGCCGATTGGTGCGATCATCAGGATTGACACGATGCCTAGGATGAAGGTGATGACCTGGAATTTAGTTCGCATCCGGGCCCCGGCCGAACCCGAGAGTTGGTTCTCGAACTCGGCAGGCAGCAGAACAACCCGCGCCGGAGCGAGCCATCGATCCATGAAAAGGACAGCGAACGCGATCATCACCGAAGCGGAAATCACCCCTCCCATCAAGGTATAGATAACCTGGTCGTTCGTTGCTTTCAGGCTGAACCGTTGATAAGCCATAAGCGGCAGGATGTCCAGGAAAATCGAAACCAGGACGGATGCCACGGTATAGCGCCAGGGCAGGGATGTGATCTGCCGCCAGGCGACGTGTTCTTCGTTTGTGCCAGTCGAAAGAGGTTTGCCTTTGTGCCAGGCGACCAGGCGTCTTTCAGCTTGTCTGTTTGTCAGATAGATATAGATCCACAGGAAAACATTTCCGGTAAGGAGCGTGGCTAATGTGAATAATGCCGCCTGATTCAATTGTCTGGCGGACAATTCTGCATTGAGTTGGATGAAGTAGGCCCCCGGCAGGGCGAGCAGATTCGTGCTGAGCTGGGCGGCGATCACCACCAGAATCGGAAATAAACCGCCCGTTTTTTGTAAAACTCGCCCCAATAGATTTGTAGATAAATCGGGTCTGTTCATAACCATCATCCTGATCTTCTAGCCGGATTTTTCTACCGGGTTATCTTTGGATTCATCGTCGACGTTCATCTTGATCTCGGCGCGCCGCGCGCCCAGGACTTTGCTCAACTCGCTCGTTGTGGTCGCCATGATTGTCTGCATATCCGTGGAGCGGCGAATCTTGCTGGTGACCTCGTAGAGCATGCGCTCGCGGTCCACTTGGCGCCGAACTTGCTCGAGCAATCGGGCATTCGAGATGATGGCTGCCAAGCTTCCGCCGAGCGTGCCGAGCAACTCTTCGTCGTTTTCGTTATATGCGCCGATCTGATCGCTTTCCACGTTCAAGACGCCGAGCAGATCGCCGCGGTAGGTGAGGGGAATTGCCAATTCGGAGCGGATGTTCGAGCCCACCTGGATGTAGCGAGCATCCTGGGTTACATCGTTGATCCGCTGAGGTTGCTGGTGAATGGCGACCCAACCGGTTATACCTTCCCCGTAGGGGATTTCTAGTTGTTCCACATCTTCCGAATAGCCAGCGAACGCCTTGACTTTGAGCTTCTTGGTCTCCTTATCGGCAAGGAGGATGGAAACCCGATCGCCGCCCAGGGTTACCTGCAGGCCTTGCGTGGCGCTGTTGAGGGATTCTTCGAGCGTCGTTCCTGATGCCGCCGCAGTGGTGACATGGTGAAGCAGCCGGTGCTGGGAGAGATGTTCCTGAGTATCTGCAAAAAGTTCGGAGTTGATGACCGCGATTGCCATTTGGTCTGCCAGGATGCGCAGCACGCTCATGTCCTCTTCTCCAAAGGAGAATGGCTGGGTGCTTTGCACATCGAGAGCGCCAAGGATGCGTTGCCCAACTTTTAGCGGGATTGCAACCTCGCTTCGAGTTTCCGGAAGGAGTGGATTCGCAAAATAGGTTGCTTCCCGGCTTGTGTCGTTGACGATCAGCGGTTCACCGCTTCCGGTCACGAAGCCGACGATGGATTTAGATCCAATCTTCAATTTGTGGCCAGCTCGTTTCATTTGGGTGCCGGCCTCGCCGGTCGCCTCACGGATGACCGCGAACTCGTTTGCCGGATCGACCAGGAAGATCGCCGCGTGGTAGTAATTGAAACGCTCCCGGATCAGGGACACGGCTTTGGCGAGCAATTCGCCCAAGTCAAGGGATCCGGAAATATCTCGGGCAATTTCTGCAGCGGTTTGAAGCTGGATGGCGCGGCTGTCTGTCTCTTCGAGTAGACGGGTATTATAGATCGCGCCTGCAACCTGGACTGCCAGTGTGGTCAGGAAGTGCATATCCTCATCGCTGAATGCATGTTCCCGCTCAGGATCCTGGACGACAATGGCGCCAATGACCTGTCCCGAGACGACCAGTGGAGTCCCCAGCCAGGATTTGGATGCCTTGCCGGTAATTTTCACGCCCAGGGCTGCTGCCCTTCGGTCCATATCCTCGACCAGCATGAGCGGCTGTTTCGTGCGGATCAATATGGATGTCAATCCCTCCCCAAGTGGGAAAGGCTCCAGCGTCGATATTTCGCTCCCTTCGGCGCCCTTTTCGTACATGTAAGGTACCGCAATCGAATTCGTACTTTCGGTGTAAATCGCGATCAGGAAATTTTCATCTCCAAGGATCTGACGAACATGCCCATGGAGCGTCTTGTAAATCTCATGCAACTCATGGACAGTGGAGATCTCCTGGCTGAAGAGCGTGATGGTTTCCATTTCAGCGATACGCCGGGCAGCACTTTGGGATTCGTGAATGCGATCAAAGGATGCGGCAATCTGTTGGGCCAGGCTGATGTATGGCTCGATTTCTGTTGTGCTCAAGGGGATTTTTTCCCGGGTGCCAAGCAGGAGAATGGCTTCCAGGTTGTTGTCGATTGAAACAGGCAGAATTGCTGCGCTGAAGATTTCCAGGTGCCGGATGACCCTGACCAGATCGTAGGGCAGGGAGCTCAGCCGGTTGCCTTCGGCGATGAAAATATCCGAACTCAGGAATGGTTCGAGTTCGTTTATTTGAACGGATATCGTATCGGGGGCATGTTGCCCGTCGGGTATTTTTTCGGTGGCAGCGGAAGTCTTAAGCTCGTTGCCGTGGGGCGTCAGGAATAAAGTTACGTAATTCCCTTTTGAAAATAATCCGGTCAGTTCTTCGTTGATTTCGATTTCCGATTTCGCCTGGGCGATCCTGGAGATGACCTGGTAAATTTCAGCCACTTCCTCGACGCTGCCGCGCTGGATTTCGATATGGCGTACATTCTGAATGGCGGCTGCGATTTGGTCTGCCAGCATCTGTAGAACTACGATGGTTTCATTGTCAAAGAAAGTTGTGCGGGTGCTCTGGGCTTCCAGAATACCGATCAGGAGGTCGCCCGAGAGGATCGGAATGGCGATCCCGGATTGACAGTCCTGGATGAAATTGGCATCTAGCTGGAGCGAGTCTTCCTCGATCCGGGAGGCCACGTGCATCTGTTTGTTCTCTGCAACCCAACCGATCAGCGTGGCGGAAGAGTATGGGATGCGTTTCGCGGTTCGGACCATTTCATCGACATTCATGCTGCCTTGAGCGGCCTTGAGCAGGGTATATCGCTCGACCTCATCGGCGAGATAGATACCGGTATAAGCCAGACCAAATCGCCCCTTGATCAGGTTGGCGGTCTGCGTAAGCAATTCTTCCTGGGATGATGAGGATGCGAGGTCGCGGGTAATATCCGCGGCGATGCGGGCGAACCGGGTTCGCTCTTCGACGCGCTCTTCCAATCTTCCACGCAGGCTGACGAGTTCGTCCGTCTGATGGAGTTCGGCGACTTCCTGGAAGCGGGATATGAGTATGAAGACCGATTCGATTAGGATCAGGCTGATAAATAGTAACAAACCCGCACCCACATTCACAATTGCCATGAGGGGCAGGATGCCGATCGATATGACTGTGATCACGCAAATAATGATGATCGCGATCAGAGGAATTAATGGGATTGCGATGGTAAGGGCCGGGACGATGGTGGCTACCAGGATCAGGACATCCAGAGTGTCGTCACGGATGGAAGTGGTGATAACAAAACCGGCGAGTATGATTCCACTTACAAGAATAACACTCCCGGCTTGATGGTTCGACGTCCGACCGATGAAGAGCGCTGTCCCAAAAACCACC
>DATJPX010000016.1:0-9904 GCA_035506155.1 Anaerolineales bacterium | reverse complement strand
GACCCGGACGCCATCGCCCGCCTGATCGACCCGCTGGTCAACCAGGTCTGCCGGGTCAACCTGAACAGCCAGTGCCAGCGCGGCCCGGATGTTTTTCCATTTACCGGAAGGAAGGACTCGGCCGAGGGCACCCTGTCGGTCTCGGACGCCCTGCGGGTCTTTTCGATCCGCACCCTGGTGGCGGCCAAGGCCGATCCGCTCAACAAGGAAATCATCACCGACATCACCCGCAATAACAAGTCGAATTTCCTGACCACCAACTTTATCTTGTAGAGACGCCGACGGAGCGAGCAGTCTTTTGGCGAGCGCAGACGAAGTTCGTCCACGGGCTCGCCGTCGCTCGCCCTCCGTTCAGGGCCTTTGTAGATTTCCCTGCAACCGGCATCACCCGGCTGCGTAAGTCAGTTTGTAAACAGGTGCGACGTATGTCTGAGTGCGTCGCACGCCCTATTGAAGGAGCCTGAATGCCTGCAGTCGAACTTTCTCATATCACCAAGACCTTCGGACCGGTGAAAGCGGTCACTGACGTATCCTACAGCGTGGAAAAAGGTGAGCTGTTCGGCTTGCTCGGCCCGAACGGGGCCGGCAAAACCACCAGCCTGCGCATCCTGCTGGACATCTTCAAACCCGACAGCGGGTCCGTGACGGTGCTGGGCGGTCCGCTCACAGTTGCCAAGAAGGACCGCATTGGCTACATGCCCGAGGAGCGCGGCCTCTACCAGGACATCCCGCTCGAACGCTGCCTGGTCTACCTGGGCTCGCTCAAGGGCCTCAGCCCCGCTGAGGTGAAGGAGCGCTCGGCCGGTTACCTGGAGCGCTTCGATCTGGCCGAGCACAAGAAGAAAAAAGTCAAGGAACTCAGCAAGGGCATGCAGCAGAAGGCCCAGATCATCGCTACCATCCTGCACCGCCCCGAGCTGTTGATCGTCGACGAGCCCTTCAGCGGCCTCGACCCGGTCAACACCCAGATGGTCAAGGAATTGCTGCGCGAGCAGCGCGACCAGGGCGTGACCGTCATCCTGTGCTCCCACCAGATGAACCTGGTCGAGGAGCTTTGCGATCGGATCGTCCTGATCGACCACGGGAAAGTCATGCTCTACGGAGACCTGGCCGGCATCCGCAAACGCTTCTCCGGGAACGCCGTCATGGTCCGTTCGCAGACTGAATTGCCGAAGCTTCCGGGCGTGGACTCGGTCGAGCCGATCAACGGGACGGTCAAGCTCAATCTGGCCCGGGGCGCCGATCCCCAAGGCATCCTCCAGGAGCTGGCCCGGCGCAAGATCCCGGTCGAGCGCTTCGAGATCGCCATGCCCACCCTGGACGAGATCTTCATCCGCGTAGTCCAGGGGCAGGAGGATCCGGCATGAAGAAGATCGGGCTGGTTGCCCTGCACGAATACCGCCGCCACGTGTTCAACCGCCGCTTCATCTTTGGGCTGTTGAGCGTGCCGCTGGTGATCATCCTGCTGGTGGGGCTGGTCTTCCTGATCATTTCGATGGACAACAATACCACCCCGATCGGTTATGTCGATCATTCGGGTCTGCTTTCCAATCCGGTTCCCGTGCCCAAGGCCGAGCCGCCCTACAAACCTGTGCCCTTCGTGGCCTTCGACACGGAAGAGGCCGCCCGGGCTGCTCTGGATGCCGGGAAGCTCCAGGCATACTACGTCCTGCCGGCGGATTACCTGACGACGGGCGAGCTGCGCGTGGTGCACGCCGTCCAGATCAAGGACCCGGCGCGGGTGCAGTTCTACAATTTCCTGGGCGCCAACCTGCTCAAGAACACCGACCCGGTCATCGCCACCCGGCTCGTCAAGGGGGCGGATCTGACCGTCCAGTCCGCCGATGGGACCCGCAGCCTCTCCAGCAACAGCTGGTTCAGCTTCCTCGTCCCGATGATCGCCGGGATCGGTTTCATCATCGCCATGTTCACCTCCGGCGGATACCTGATGCAGGCGGTCGTCGAGGAGAAGGAAAACCGAACGATGGAGGTGATCGTCACCTCGGTCACCCCGAACGAGCTGATGGCCGGCAAGATCCTCGGCGATACCGCCATCGGCCTGACCCAGATTCTCTTGTGGATACTTTTCATCGTCATCCCAATCCTGGTCGGGCGGAGTTCGCTCAAGTTTCTGCAGGGCATCCAGGTCTCGACCCAGACACTGGTGGTGATGTTGGCCGTCATGCTGCCGTCGTTCGTGCTGGTGGCGGCCCTGATGGCGACCATCGGCGCGACCGTCTCTGAAGCCCGGGAGGGCCAGCAGATGACCGGCCTGATCAGCTTGCCGATCTGGATTCCTTACATGCTCTTCGGCCTCCTGATGAGCAATCCCAACTCGCCGATCGCCCTGGTTCTCGGCATGCTGCCTCTGACCGCCCCGGTCACCATGCTGGTCCGGGACGGGCTGACCATCCTGCCGGCCTGGCAGATCGCGGTCAGCTCGGCGATCCAGGTCCTCTTTGCCATTGGCGGCATCTGGCTGGCCGGCCGGGCGTTCCGGCTGGGGATGCTCCGGTACGGGAAGCGCCTGGCATGGCGGGAATTGTTTGTGCGTTCCAAACCCGCGTAGGGGCGAACCTGCGTGTTCTCCCTGGGGGTGGACATGTGGGTCCACCCCTACACTGAATATGTTCGTATTATTTCGAAAGCGACCAAATGAATAAAATATTGTTGGTTCTGAAAAACGAGATCATCACCTTGATCTCCCGGTCGTCCTTCTGGCTGGCCGCACTCGGCATTCCCATGGTGGGAGCGCTCATCTTTGCCGGCGTCAGCGCGATCGACAAGAATGCCGCCGCCACCCAGACCATCAGCCAGGTTTTCAACAGCCCGCAGGATTCCCGCCCGGAAGGGTACGTGGATCTGGCGGGGATCATCCGGGAGATCCCGGCGAGCTTCCCGGCCGGGAAATTCATCGCCTATCCCGACGAAGCCGCCGCCCGCCAGGCGCTCCAGGGGGGGACGATCTCGGCTTTCTACGTCGTCTCCCCAGATTTCGTCCGAACCGGGAAGCTGACCTACATCCGGCCGGACTTCAACCCGCTGGCCTCCACCGGCAGCCAGTCCGGCAATTTCACCTGGCTGCTGCAGGTCAACCTGGCCGGCGGGGATGCCCTCTTTGCCAATCTGGTCAACGGCCCGGTCAAGCTGGACGACGTTTCGTTGGCGACGGCCCCCCAGCCCGACCAGAAGAATGCCCTGGCGCTCTGGACGCCTTATATCGTCACACTGCTTTTCTACGGGTTGGTCCTCGGCGCCTCCAGCTTGCTGCTCGGCAACGTCACCAAAGAGAAGGAGAACCGGATCATGGAGGTGCTCCTGACCTCCGTCACGCCGCGCCAACTCCTGACCGGGAAGATCCTCGGCCTGGGCATCGTCGGGCTGGGACAGACCCTGCTCTGGCTGGGGACGAGCTACGTCCTCCTGAACCTGAGCGGCCGGACCTTCCACCTGCCGTCCGAGATCCATCTGCCGATCTCGTTCCTGATCTGGGGGCTGGTCTTCTTCCTGCTCGGCTATGCCGTCTATGCCAGCCTGATGGCCGGACTGGGCGCCCTGGCGCCCAACCTGCGGGAAGCCTCGCAGGCCACGTTCGTCATCATGCTGCCGATGATGATCCCGCTCTTCCTGAGCAGCAGCGTCTTCATGGAAGAGCCGAACGGTCCGATCGCCACGGCCCTGAGCCTCTTCCCGCTATCGGCGCCGGTGGCGATGATGGCGCGCCTCTCGGCGGGCGGGGTGGCCTGGTGGCAGGCGCCCCTGGCAGCCCTGTTGCTGGCATTGACCGCCGCACTGGTCCTGCGGGCGGTGGCCGGCATGTTCAGGGCCCAGGCTCTCCTGGCAGGTCAGGGCTTCAAGCTCAAGATGTACTTCCAGGCGTTGATCGGAAGGGCCTAGGGCAATCCCGACCTCCCGGCACCCCGCGATGCCGGGAGGTTTTTATCCTCGCATTTTTATCCTCGCATCTTGACAAATAGATGTTTATCTATATAATAAGCATAGAAGGTCATCTATATGAGTGAATTAGATCCCGTCCTGTTCGGAAAAGCGATCGCCGACGAGACCCGCCAGAAGATCATGAAGCTGTGCTGCTGCAAGTGGATCTCGGTCAGCGACATCGTCCAGCAGTTGGACGTGACCCAGCCGACCGTCTCCCACCACTTGGCGATCCTGCGCGAGGCGGGGCTGGTCGACGTCCGCGAGGCAGGCAAGCAGACCTTCTACCAGCTGAATCAGGAACGCATTACGGTCTGCTGCGGCCGCCTGATGATGAACTTCGCTCCCGGGGACGCCGCCACCGAGGCGATCAGGAAATCCCTGGCGTAGGGCTCCTTTTTTTACCCTTATATATCGACGTACGTCTATTTGTGGAGATAAAATGACCAAAACATCCGATCCGCTGCCAGTCCTCGATTCCTCCTGCTGTGGAGGAACATCACCCAATTCCGCGACCCCGATCCGTGAATCGGTTCGTGAATATTACGCTGCCCAGGCCCGCGCCGGCGCATCCTGCTGCGGGTCAGGCAAAGCGAATCTTCTTTACCCCGAGGAACTCGTCACCGGTCTTCCAGGCGAGGTGGCGGACTTCACCCTCGGCTGCGGCAACCCGTTCACGGTTGCAGCCATGCAGCCCGGCGAGACCGTCCTCGACCTGGGCTCGGGCGGCGGTCTGGACTGTTTCCTGTCTGCCAGGCAAGTGGGGGAGAGCGGACACGTCATCGGCGTGGACATGACCCCCGAGATGCTCGAACGGGCCAGGGCTAGCGCAGCCCGGATGGGCGTCGGGAACGTCGAATTCCGGGAAGGCTATCTCGAAAGCCTTCCGGTCGAAGACAACTCCGTCGATGTAGTCATCTCGAATTGCGTCATCAACCTGTCCCCGGACAAACCGCAGGTCTTCCGCGAGATCTTCCGGGTCCTCAAGCCCGGCGGCCGGATCGCCGTCTCGGATACGGTGACGAACGGCCCGCTGGCGGAAGCTGTGAAAAAGGACGTCCAGGCCTGGGGCGCCTGCATCGCTGGCGCTCTGGATGTGAAAGAGTACATCGCCGGCCTGGTCGAGGCCGGGTTCGAGGATGTGACTGTGACCCCGAAAGACGACAGCCAACGGATGAAAGCCATGCCCACCGAAATGGTATTTTCGGCGATCCTCTCGGCCAGGAAACCAAATTGATCCAATCCGGATTTTGAATAGCGAGGCTCCATGATCGAGATCGGTTCCATCTCCTCCGCACCGCAGATTCACCGGTCCACTTCCCGCCTGTCACCGGCGAACCGCTGGGATCATTTCCTGGCCCGCGTGGGTGTTCGGCGCAGCCAGCACCGGGTGGAACCCGGCCTGTACGCGCTCGGGAATCCGACCCCGGATTCGCCGGTCTTCGTTTCCGCCAACTACACTCTCAGCTTCGACGCCCTGCGCTCGTCGCTGCCGGGGATCGATGGTTACATCCTGGTGCTCGATACCAAGGGTGTCAACGTCTGGTGCGCGGCCGGCAAGGGCACTTTTGGCACGGACGAGGTCGTCACCCGGGTGATGGCGACCCATCTGAAGGATGTGGTCAGCCACCGCAAGCTGATCCTGCCGCAGCTAGGCGCGCCGGGTGTGGCCGCCCACGAGGTCAAGAAGCGGACCGGCTTCTGGGTGGAATACGGCCCGGTGCGGGCGGCCGACCTGCCGGAATATCTCAAGACCCATAAGGCCACTCCCCGGATGCGCCAGGTCGAATTCCCCCTGCGCGACCGGCTGGTATTGATCCCGGTCGACCTGACCCAGGTTTTCCTGCCGATGCTGGCGGCGGCCATAGTTCTGTATTTTATAGGCGGGTGGGTTTCCAGCCTGGCGGCGATCGCGGCCGTTTTGACCGGTACCGTGCTCTTCCCGATCCTGCTGCCCTGGATCCCGACCCACAATTTCAGCACGAAAGGCTTCCTCCTCGGCCTCCTGGCGGCTTTGCCCTTCGCCCTCGCGCCTTTCCTCCGCCACCCGGATTGGACCTGGTATCACAAAACCGGACAGGCGCTCGAATTCCTGCTGGCGATTCCGGCTGTGACGGCTTTCATCGCCCTCAACTTCACCGGCTCGACGACCTTCACCTCCCGCAGCGGGGTCAGGCGGGAGATGTTCGCCTACATCCCGGCCATGGCCTGGACCTTCGGGACCGGCATCCTGCTCGCCGTCGTTTTTATTTTCGTCCGCTAAAGGGAGAATGGGAATGCTCAATGCCTATCTGGAGAACACGCTCGTTTACGACTCTGCCCTGTGCAACGGCTGCGGCGTCTGCGTCGAAGTTTGCCCCCATACCGTTTTCGAGATGGATGGTCGCCTGGCGAGGCTGGTCCAGCCCCAGAAATGTATGGAATGTGGGGCCTGCCAGTTGAACTGCATCCAGGGCGCCATCCGCGTGGAGAGCGGGGTCGGCTGCGCCTCGGCCATGATCCAGGCTGCCCTCAAGGGACAGAAGGAAGCCGAGTGCAGTTGCAACTGAGAAAGTTGCGGCCAAAAGAAAAATTATCGGGCAGCCACCTGGCTGCCCGAAGTTTTATTGGACGGGAAACGCGATCCGGATCGTCGTTCCTTTGCCCACCTCGCTCTCGGCGGAGATGCTCCCGCCGTGCGCCTCCACGATGGACCGGGCGATGGCCAGCCCCAGCCCGGATTCGCTCCCCTGGGAGCGGGCCGGGTCGGCCCGGTAGAAGCGGTCGAAGATGTGCGGCAAGGCTTCGGCCGGAATCCCCTGGCCGGTATCCCGGACGGTGAAGACCAGGCTCCCGGCTTCCTGCCCCGCCGAAAGGACGATCCGGCCGTCTTCCGGGGTGTAGCGCAGGGAATTGGTGACCAGGTTGCCGAAGACCTGCGCCATGCGGTCGGGGTCGATCCGGACCTTGGGGAGGCCGGAGTCGGCCTGCACCTCCAGGGCGACCTTTTTCTGCCCGGCCAGGTGTCCGTACGACTTGGCGATCTGCTCGAGCAAGGCCAGCGGATCCACCGCCTCCCGGTTGAGGCTGAGCTCGCCGGCGTCGGCCTGGGAGAGCGTGCGCAGGTCCTCCACCAGGCGCTGGAGGTGATCGACCTCGGCATGGATGGTGTCCAGCCGCTCCGGGGTGGGTTTGAGGACGCCGTCGCGCATCGACTCGACGTAGCCGCCGATGACGGTCAGCGGGCTGCGCAGGTCGTGGGCAATATCCGCGGTCATCTGCCGGCGCGAGCGATTGAGACGGTCCAGGTCGGCGCTCATCTGGTTGAAGGCGGCCGCCAGCTCCCCGATCTCGTCCTGCGTGTTCACGACGACATGTTGTTTCAAGTCACCTTTGGCCATGGCGTGGATGGCTGCCGTCAGGTCGCGCAGCGGGTGGGTCAGGGTGCGGGCCAGGATGATTCCCAACAGCAGGGCCACCAGTGCCGCGCCCAGGGCGGCATACAGCAGGGCCATGTTGGTGCGGTTGAGGTATTGGGTTTCGAGCGTGCCCAGGGGAGGGGGGTTGCCGAGCACCAGGACGGTGCCGACCCGTTTCCCGTTCACCTCGACGGCCGTGCCTTGGGCCAGCCTGGCTTGCGGAACCAGGTCGCCGGCCTGGTATGTTCCGGCCGGGACGAGCACTTTCCCGGCCGAGTCTGCCAGGAGGAACGCAAATGCCGGGGAATGTCCCTGCCCGTTTCCGGGTCCGAACGACGGTTGGTCCGGCGAAGGTCCCGGGCCGCCGCCCGGCTGGGGGGAGACGTTCCGCAGGTCGAAGTAATCGAGGACCCCGTTCCAGGTGCCGTTGATCTGGTAGTAGAGGGCAGCATCGGCGACGAAACGGTCGCGGGACTGGTTGAAGACCAGTTGTTTGAATTCGCCCACCGTCAGCCAGTAGGTGATTCCCGAAGCCAGCGCCACGACGGTCACACTGACGAGCAGGAATGCCAGGATGAGTTTAAGAGTGATCGAACGGGTCATATCAATCCTCGGCAAAGCGGTATCCGATCCCGAAGATGGTTTCGATGTAGCGAGGATTGGCGGGATCGGTTTCGATCTTGGTGCGCAGGTTGCGGATGTGCACGTCGATCGTGCGGGCGACCCCTTCGAAGGACGTGCCCTGCAGGTCCTCGAGCAGGTCGAGGCGGGTGAATACCCGCCCGGGGGCGTTCATCAGGAGCGCCAGCAGGTCGAACTCGGAAGGCGTCAGGTGGACCGGGTTGCCTCCCACGGTGACCGTATGGGTTTCCCGGTCGAGGCTGATCGCCCCGGCCTGCAGCCGGTCGCTCGGGTGAGGGATTTGCCCGGCGCGGCGCATGATCGTATGGATGCGCGCCACCAGCTCGCGCATCCCGAACGGTTTGGTGATGTAGTCGTCCGCCCCGAGCTCCAGGCCGACGACCTTGTCGGACTCTTCCAACTTGGCCGTCAGCAGGATGACGGGTGTATTGGATTCTTTCCGGTAGGTGCGAATGAACTCGAAACCGTCCATCTCGGGCATCATGATGTCGAGCAGGATCAGGTCGGGTTTTTCCTGGCGGGCGGCATACAGGGCGGCCTGGCCGTTCTCGGCCGTCGCCACCCGGAAGCCCTCCTCGGTCAGGTATTCCCGCACAAGCGTGCGGACGTTGGCTTTATCGTCTACGATCAAAATGGTTTTCATCGGTGATCCTCTTGCAAAGGTCTCGGCCGGATTGGTTCCGTGCTAGCAACGATGCGGCGGGAAAATTCCTCATCATTTCTGGCAATCGAAAAGAACCGTATCCACCCCGGTCCATCCGGGACTGCCAAGCATGCCTCCGTTGACCTCCAAAAGACCGGAGATGTCCACCATGGTGCAGTTGTGCTGAACCCACTGGAGGATATCCGGATATTGCAGAAAACTTCCTCCGGCCACGAAGCGGAGCCTGCCGGCATGCGCAAGCGCAGCCAGCTTGTCTCCGGTCACTTCCTCATATTGGCCCAGGTATCCACTGAACGCCAGCACCGGCCTGCCGGTGGCCAAGATGTACGGGGCGGCGTCTTTGGCGGAATTCGTCGCCATCAGATACGTCGCCGGCGGGGTATTGGCAGACAGATAATAGAGCAGGTAGCGGTTCAAGCCGTTCCCCATGGCGGGTGACGGACCGTACCCGCCGGTGAAACTGCCCGCCGCTTGAGATCGAGCAGGGCCGGCGGCCGGCAGCGCCCCGTCGGGAGCGGGATTGAATGTGGTCAACGCCGACCAGGCGGTCGGCGCAACCAGCAAGGCGGAAAACAGCAACCCCGCAGCAACCGGCCGGAACCGGACCTTCCAAATGGAAGCCGTCGATCCAATGAGTCCCAGGCCAAACAAGCCGATGCCGATTCTAAGCACCCAGGGCGCGAGGTCGGTCGCCCCACTGAAAATGCCCGCCTGGAACGCCAGCGTCCCCCCGGAGAGCAGGCCCAGCAGTCCCAATCCCAGCAAGGTGTGTTTCTGGAGTATTTGCCAGCCGGCCCAGCCAGTCATGGCTGCCAGGGCGGCGATCGGGGCGCCCATCATGATCAGGTAATAGGCGTGCATCAACTCCTGGTTATAGGTGAAATAGGCCATTTCCGGGAGCAGCCAGCCGGCCCACAGGATGACCGCGGTCTGTTCGGGCCCGAAAGGTTTCTTCCACATGGTCAGGGCCAGGACGATCAGCCCACCCAGGACGAACGGCAGCAGCCACGAAGCTTCTCCGGCAAGCGGCTGGGTGAAGAGCCGCAGCGTTCGGGCAGAGGCGAAATCGACCATGAAGCGTTCCGCGCCGTTGTGGCCGAAGATGAGCTCCATGACGGTGTTGTGCTGGGTGCTGTCGACGTAGGGACGGTCCGCAGCCGGGACGAGGTCGACGGCGGCAGCCCAGGAAAAGGCGACGACCAAGAGCAGGGAGGTTGCGGCAGCCAGGTGGAGGAGCTTCTGCCACCACTTATGCTTCGTCCCG
>DATJPX010000015.1:0-12403 GCA_035506155.1 Anaerolineales bacterium | reverse complement strand
GCCGATGTGGGGGCTGCCGGTCGAGATGGTGCTCGGGATAAAATTGTAGGGCAAGTCGGGCAAGATAATATCTTGCCCGACAGTCTAATATGGATCAGGTTTGCGGAAGGGTTTACCCTTTCATGAACATTCAGAATCTGAAATATTGCCTTGAATTCGAGGCTGTTTCGTTGTATAGTTGGAGTGGCTCGAGTAAGTTAAGGGTGTGGAGATTACAGAAGCAATAGCCTTTTTCCAAACAATTGCATAGTTTCCAAAATTTTTTCGCATTTTCCATTGTGGCATTCCGTCATAGTCGATGGATTTTTTGTGTTTTCTGGAGCCTGGCAGTTGAAGAAAATCGAATAGCAAGAAGGGGTAACCTATGGATGTTCCGATCAACAAATTGTCTTCTGCAGTAAGCTCATTCCTCAGAAATCCCTGGGGGAAACATGCCGGCCGCACCAACTAACACACCACCGCCCACAAATGGAAACAATCTGGTCGACCTGAACAGTCGGCCGCGTCGTTATACCCTCTGTACAACGCTTCAGTGTAACCTGGCATGCTCATATTGCTATGTCCGGAAGAATAAAGCCGTCATGTCCATAGAGACCGCCCAGCAGGCGCTTGACTTTATATTTCATCATGCTCCCCCAAAAAGCAATATCGAGATCGGCTTTTTTGGCGGCGAGCCGCTTCTGGAATTCTCCCTTCTTAAAGACATCACCTCGATGATCGAGGATCATCCCGCGTATGATCCCGACCACGTCAGATTGACGATCACTACCAACGGCACGATATTTTCAGATGCGATTGCGGCCTTTTTCAACGAGCATGCGTTCAAGGTCTGTTTCAGTTGCGATGGACCTCCACATGTACAGAATCTGTTCCGGCATACGCCGGCAGGCCAGGAGACGGCCTCGGCGGTCGTACACACCCTCATGGCTGCCCAGCAGGCCTTGCCTGTCGTCCTGGTCAATGCGGTCTACCATCCACAAACCTTTCGATACCTGCCCGAGACCCTGGATTATTTCTCCGGGCTGGGTCTGCGGAGGATATTCCTGAACCCGGATTTTTCCGCCAATTGGACTCAAGCAGACGCGGAAGCTTTACCGACTGTCTATCGCGCCCTGGCAGACCGTTACGTGGCCTGGTATTTGGATCATGACCCCCACTTTATAAGTTTGATAGACACAAAGGTCGCAGTTGTCATCCGGGGCGGCTATCATCCCCTGGAGCGCTGCCAGATGGGCACCGGGGAATTGACCAT
Source organism: Anaerolineales bacterium (assembly GCA_035506155.1). Lineage (GTDB taxonomy): Bacteria > Chloroflexota > Anaerolineae > Anaerolineales > Villigracilaceae > UBA877. Next base: position 11,151 of record DATJPX010000015.1, on the reverse strand, counting down.
CACTCCCGATGGCAGCTTGTACCCGTGCGAACGCTTGATCAGTACCGCTGGCAACCATGAACACTGCATCGGTTCGGTGGAACACGGCGTCGATATTTCCCGAATGATGAGACGATGCGCTCCCGATGGGAGCCATAATCGGGAATGCAGTGAGTGTTCGCTGAAGGACATGTGCATGAATTGGTGCGGCTGCTCGAACGTTTTCATGACCGGCTATTACAACCGGGTTGGACCATTTTTGTGTGCGTCCGAACATGCCATTATTCGAATTGCGATGGATGTTTTTACGAAACTGGAGAGTCAGCTGGGACCGGTATTTATTCACCACCTGTCCGGCATACCCCAGTGGAACAGTCTGGCAACAGCCAAAGGAGGTCAATACGATGGCGACACGCTCCCCGCCTAGCGACCAGGATTGACTATTTTTTTGCCCATTTCTTATGATGTCTGCTCAAGGAGGAAAATATGGTTGCAAATAAAGTTGTTGCGCTATGGCCCGGGTGGATATTCCCGGGTATACCCATCCCCTTCTGGGTCCAATACTCTTCCCAGATCGGCGAATTCATTCAAAGGAACAAGCTTCAGGCCGCAACGGAAAAAGACCTGGCGGCTGCAGGGATGTCATTAAAAGCAGCCGTGATGCCAAAGGCTGAGGTCGGGGTAAAACAGGCTTTCGACCTGGGCATAAAAGGCGGCAACAGGATCCATTTGCATTTCAAGGATCAAATTTACCTGTTGACCGACCAGCAGTGGAACCAATTCTCGGGCAGGGTGATCGAAACCTGCAAGGCCAAACTGGCAGGCGCCAAAACCATCGATTTCGAAACCACCGTCATGCTTGGCGCCATTACTGAAGGGTTGCGCTGAGATCGTTGCTCAACCCAAAGGCAATTAGGGCTGGTCAGGGGCTCGATTCCCGGCCGGCCCTAATTTAGTATTAGGGCCCTTCAGACCGGGAGGGTTAAGGTCGCGCTCCGAAAGACCAGTTGAAATCCGTCCCATAAGTGCCGGCCTTGTACGAGCGTTCGTCGGCCACGCTGAGCCGGGCCGCGCCATTTTCGGAGACCAGCGGAATCGGCGTCAATGCATAAAGTCGCTTCGAGATCTTCTTGATCCCCTCTTCATCCCACATCCAGGTCGGATCCTTGAATTGCGACAGGTCCAGGGGGCGGGTGTATCCGCGCAGGGTCTTTTCACGCTCGAGATTGAAATAGAATTCGAAGTAGGTCATCACCAGCTCGCGCAGGCCGCGATGGACCGGCTCGCGCCAGCGCAGGTTGGGATAGTTGGACTTGGCCAACGCCCCCCAGCATCCGTCGATCTGGTAGACGGCCAGGACGTGGTCGTCGTCGGTCCCGGGAGCCGGCACCAGGTCCAGGATGAGCGGGCGGAAGCCGATCCTCCCCATGGCCAGGGCGGCGAAGATGCCTCCGTCCAGGCAATGGGCCTGGCCATCGGTCATCACCTGCACCGGCGAGCGGTCCAATTCCTCGGCTTTGTATGGAATGCTGTCCAGGTATTCCTGGATGGCGAGCGGACTCTTCAGGTTGCGGAAGACCGTCCGGTGGGTTTGCGGCAGGCGGTTTTCAAACTCGGTGATCGCGTTCATATCATCCCTTTCGATATCCAATACCGGATTATAGCGTATCCGTCCCTGGAAGGGTGGAAGACCCTGGTTGAGACCCGTGTGTATTCCTGAAATTTAAGGTAAGATGATGCGTGGGAGTGGAAACCATGACCGGATTATTCCCGGCTATCGATTGGGCAGTGGTGGGCATCGCCAACCTGACGAACCTGCTGCTGGCTGTCATGTTCCTTCTGCGGGGGCGCGGCCAGACGAAAGCCGGGTTCCGGGTGGGGCTGGCCAGCCTGGGCCTGGGAATCCCGCTCCTGGCAGCGGTCGGTTTCAACCTGGCCCTCCAGCGAGCGTGGTGGACAACCGTCCTGCCCGGGCTGCTGTTGGTCTACGATGCGCTCGAATTCCTGCTCGACTATCTGCTCAAATTCGACTTCCGGCATTCCCGCTGGCTGGGTCCATATCTCGGTCTATATTACCTGGCCCTGATGGGGATGATCGGGTACTGCTTTCTGGTTGGCAAGCCGTTCGGCTTCTTGAGCCTGGTCACCTATTTCATCAACCTGGCTGCGACGGCATATTCTTATTCGCGTGTGGAACACGGATAGGGAGAGACCCTGTGACAAAAAAGATTCTGATCCTTAAAGGCAGTCCGCGTGAGCATGGCAACAGCGCCACCCTGGCCGACCGGGCCGCGGCGGGCGCACAGGAAGCCGGGGCCGAGGTCGAGAGCATCTACCTGCACGGCCTGGACATCCGCGCCTGCGACGCCTGCGACTTGTGCACGGAATCCGGTGAATGCGTCATCGAAGACGATATGACGCCGCTCTATCCCAAGTTGGCGGCCGCGGACGCCATCGTCCTGGCCACCCCGGTCTACTGGTTCACCTTCAGCGCCCAACTTAAGCTCTGCATCGACCGCTGGTACGGTTTCCAGGGACACCAGTGGCAGGAAGTGAGTCACAAACGGTTCGGCATCCTGCTGACCTACGGCGACACCGACCTGTATACTTCCGGCGGGATCAACGCCATCCATACCTTCGAGACGATGTGCCGCTTCCTGAAGAGCGAACTGGTCGCCGTCGTCCACGGCTCGGTCAACGACATGGGCGAGGTCGAAAAACATCCCGAGCTGCTCGAGCAGGCCTACCAGCTCGGCCGGACCCTGGCAACGGAGAAGGAGCTGGCGTGACCGGTCCGACTGCCCCATCCAGGCGCCCATCCGGGATGACCGGCCTGATGATCGTCCTGGCTGGCCAGGCGATTTCCATCCTGGCCTCCAATATGACCAGCTTTGCCCTGTCGATCTGGGTCTTCCAGAAGACCAGCAGCGCAACTGACCTGGGCGTGATGCAGTCGGCTTTCACCGTTCCGTACCTGCTGCTCATCCCGCTGGCAGGCGTTTTCGTGGACCGGTACAACCGCAAGCTGATGATGATGGTCAGCGACCTGACCGCCGCCCTGGGGACGCTTTCCATCTTCATTCTCTTCGCCACCCACCAGCTGGAAATCTGGCACTTCTTCATCATCAATGGCTTCATCGGACTGGGCAGCGCCTTTCAGTGGCCGGCCTACTCGGCTGCCATCACAACGATGATTCCGAAGGAACAGTACGGTCGGGCCAACGGGATGATGTCCCTTGTACAGGCCGGCCCGTCAGCCATCGCCCCCCTGCTGGCCGGGGCGCTTATGCCGCACATCGGCCTCACCGGAGTCATGATCATCGACCTGTCGACATTCCTGCTGGCGATCGGGGCGTTGATGCTCATCCGGGTCCCGCCGCCGAGGCAAACGGTCGAAGGTCAGGCCGGCAAGGGAAACATTTTCAAGGAGGCCACCTTCGGCTTCAAATACATCTTCCAGCGTCCCAGTTTGTTTGGGATCGTGATCATTCTGTTCGCGGCGAACTTGTTCCTCGGTTTTCCCAACAGCGTCCAGGTACCGCTGGTCCTCTCCCGGACCGGCAATAACAGCGTCATTCTGGGAGCAGTCGAGACGGCAGGGGCGGTTTCCTGGGTGCTCGGCTCGCTGATTATGTCAGCCTGGGGCGGGTTGAAAAACCGCATCCATGGCACCCTGGTCGGCTGGTCATTCTTTTGCCTGGTAGGGAATATCCTCTTCGGGCTGGGCCGCGGCCTGGGCGTTTGGATCCCAACCTCGCTTTTGTGCGGCCTCGGGGCGACCCTGGGGAACGCCTCCAGCCAATCTCTGCTGCAAGCCAAGGTGGCGCCGGATGTACAGGGGAGGGTCTTCGCCGCCCGGCGGTTGTTGACCTGGGCGCCGGACATGTTCACCCCCATCCTCGGCGGGTTGCTGGCCGATCATCTCCTCGAGCCGGCCATGCAGTCCGGGACAGGCCTGGCGCGAGCCTTCGGCTGGATGGCCGGAACCGGACGCGGTTCCGGGATGGCGGTCGAGATGATCGTCTTTGGCGGGCTGACCATCACCGCCCTGTTGGCAGGTTACGCCTTCCCGGCGATCCGCCAGGTGGAGAGACTCCTGCCCGACCACGACCAGCTCCCAGGCGCAGCAGACACCCGACCCGATTAGCTTCCGTCCAAAAAGGGAAACAACCTGGCGGGCAAGCACAGGCCCAGTTCGGCCAGAAAATCCGGCAGCAGATCAACGATGGCTGGAACGATTACCCGGTCGGGGATTACGTGGAAGTTTACAATATTACCGTTTCCCCCTAATCGAACTAGGATAAAAAAGGCGCAGCCCTAAAAAAGCTGCGCCTTTTTGGTTTTCACACGTTTTACAATCCCACTGGCCCGCTCAACAGGGCCGTCAACAGTTTGACGGAATTCTGCACGTCCCCGTAATCGACCATCTCGGATGGTGAATGGATGTAGCGGGTCGGGACCGAGAGACAGCCGGCTGGGACGCCGCCCCGGGCCAGCTGGATGGCGCGGGCGTCCGTCGTGCCGCCCTCGAGCACTTCCCGCTGGTAAGGGAGGTGCGCCTTTTCGGCGGTGCGCGCCATCCAGGCGACGACGCGCGGGTCGGAGAGCATCCCGCTGTCCTTGACCTTGATGGCCGGGCCCTTCCCCAGGGCGACTTCCATTTTCGACGACTTCGGCGTATCGCCGGTGCCGGTGACGTCCACCGCCAGGCCGAGGTCCGGGTCGACGCCGAACGCGGAGGTCGTCGCGCCGCGCGTTCCGACTTCCTCCTGGGTGGTAAAGACGAAATAGATCTCGTGCGGGGATTTCTTCAACGCCCGCAGGGTCTCGACCAACACGACGCAGCCAATCCGGTCGTCCATCGATTTGGCAACCAAGCGCGAGCCCAGATCGACGAAGGGACGCTCGAAGGCGCACACGTCCCCGACCTTGACCGGACAGTCCGCCCGGCTCGAAGCGCCCACGTCGATGTAACACTGCTCCAGTCCGGGCAATTTGCTGGCGTCCGGCAGCCTGTCCGAGCCAATCACGCCGGGCCTTCCGTCCATGAAGCGGACCCGGCTGCCCGCCAGCCCGGCCGGGCGGATGCCGCCCACGCCAGTGAAGCGGACGAAACCGTTCTCGTCGATGTGGGTGGCCATCAGGCCGATCTCGTCCATGTGGGCGGCCAGCATGATGCGCAGGCCATTCGCAGCTTTCGCGCCTTTCCGGACGAGCAAGTTGCCGAGCGCGTCCACCCGGATCTCGTCCGCCAGGGGCTTCACCTCCCCCCGGATGACCTCCCGAATGACGGATTCGAAGCCGGAGGGGCTGAAGGTCTCGGTCAATTTCTGGATCAAAGCTTTCATGAAAACTCCTCGAAGAAACCGGCTACGCCGGTACCGGGACAGTTTCGCCGGCGCTGAATGCTTTCACTTCCTTGCGGGTGATGAGGTAGACCTTGCTGCGACCCATCACCGTCCACTCGCCGCCCAGCTTGCCGACCAGGGCGGTCTCCTCGTCGATCCCGAGCGAGTATTCCTCTTTCCCCAGGCGGGACTGGAGGAGCGGCATGACCACGCCCCGCATGGTCATCATGCGGTCGAAATGCGGGAAGATGACGCTGTTGGGGAATACCCCGAAGGCGGCCTGCTGGCGCAGGCCAAGCGAGCGGAAATCCGGGATGTTGGCGCCCAGGATCATCGCGCCGGCCGAGCAGCCGGCGTAGACCGCGCCGCGGCCCCAGGCTTTTTCGGCTGCCTGCCAGGCTTGGCTCCCTTGCATGGTCTGGTACAGGTAGGTCGGGTGTCCGCCGGAGAAATAGACCAGGTCGGCCTGCTCGAGCATCTCGGCGTACTGGGGCTCGTCCGCCTCCGCCCGGTTCGTGATCCGGGCGGCCTGGACGTGCGCGCCCAGCCGGGTGAAATGTTCCACCCCCATCCTTAGCCAGCGATCGACCGAGGCGTCGCCTTCCTCGCCGGCCGCGGTCGGCAGGCAGACCACCCGCGGCTTCTTCCCATCCGCGCCGCAGTGCTCCAGCAGGTAGCGGTCGACCGGATCCATCACGGGCAGGTATTCGCCCGAGCCAACCAGGGCAATCAATCCATTCATATTATTTACGCTCCGAAACCAATAAATTTGACGGTACGTGAGACAACGCAGCGAACAGCAGCGCAAAGGTGTTCTTCCAATCCTCGAGGCGGGCGATGGAAACGGCCGTGTGGCTGTAGCGGTGCGGCACCGAGACCGAGACGCTCGGCACGCCGGCGCGGCTCTTGTGGATGGCCCCGGCGTCCGTCCCGCCGCCGCCCGGCTGGCGGAACTGGTGAGGGATCTTTGCAGCCGTACCGGCCTCGTCCAGCCAGCGGATCAGGCGTGGGTCCGAAAAGGTCGCCCCGTCCGCCAGGTAGATGGCCGGGCCGAAGCCGAGCTTCGTGTTGTAGGCGGCATTCTCCTCCCCGTCCCAGGTCGGCAGGTCGTTGGCAGGGGTGGCGTCCACTGCGATCGCCAGGTCGGGGCCGAAGGCGTGGGCGGCCACTTTGGCGCCCCGCAGGCCGATCTCCTCCTGGACGGTGAAGGCGACCAGCAGGTCGATCCCGGCCGGGGCATTCCTGAGCAGTTCGATCAGGGTGGCCACGCCCAGGCGGTTATCCAGCGCCTTGGAAAGCAGCGCCGGACCGCTCTTCTGGAAACGGGTGGCAAAGGTCGCCCGGTCGCCGGGCTTGACCTTCGGGCTGCCCGGGCCAACGTCGATCCGCAGCGAGTCCAGGGGGATCTTGTGACGGCGTTCGTCGGCGGTGGTCAGGTGGATCGGGCGCGCCCCGATCACCCCCGGCACATGGTCCCGGCCGACCAGCACGGCCTTGCCGGGAAGCTGGCGGACGTCCATCCCGCCGACGGTCTCGAAGCGGAACAGGCCGTCGCCGTCGTCGGCCACCAGCATGAAACCGACCTCGTCCATGTGGGCCGACAGCATGACCCGCGGGCGTTTCGACCCGCTGGCAAGCATTGTGACCAGTACGTTGCCCAGGGCATCCACCCGGACATCGGTGGCGACGCCGCGGAGCTCCTCCAGGACGATCCGACGCACCTCGGCCTCGTCCCCCGAGACGGCGCAGGCATTGCACAGTTTTTCGAGCAGCTTGAGTTGGGCGTTTCCAATCGCGGGCATGTCAGTCATCCCAGGTGATCTTTTGCATGAAATCCGGCTCCAGGCCGGCGATGAATTCGGCCAGCAGGCGGCCGAGCCGCTGGATATCCTTGACGGCCACCAGCTCCACCGGCGTGTGCATGTAGCGAAGCGGCAGGCCCATCACCAGCGTCGGGATGCCTTCCGCGGCCACCTGGGTGGCGACGCCGTCCGTCCCCGAATGGGTCGGGGTGTATTCCACGGCGTACGGGATCTCGAGCCGGTCGGCCAGTTCCTTCATCGCCTCGTGCAGGGCCGGGTGGATATTGGGACCCATCACGATAGTCGGGCCCTTGCCGAGCGGGAAGGTGCTCCAGTCGGAGGCGCCCGGCCCCTTCGCCCAGGTGACGTCCACGGCGATGGCCATGCTCGGGTGCAGCTCGAAAGCAGAGGCGCCCGCCCCCAGCGCGCCGACCTCCTCCTGGGTGCTGGCGACCGCCCAGACATCCCAGGCATGCGGACGGCTCTGCAGTTCTTCCAGGCAGACGGTCAGGGCGGCCACCGAGGCCCGATTGTCCAGCGTATGGCCCGAGAGGGTCTCGCCGCTCAATTCGACCGGAGGCTGAGCAAAGGAGACCACGTCCCCGACCCGGACCAGCCCGGCCAGGCTGTGAGGCGGCAGGCCGGTGTCGACGAACAGGTTCTCGAGCGGCACCACCCCGTCGCGGGCTTCGGGAGGCAGCAAGTGGGCGGCCGGTTGGACGACCACGCCCGGCAAGATGCGTGGCTCTCCGCCGCCGCTGGCGTACACGCTGACGCTCGTCCCGGGCAGGACCCGCGGGTCGACGCCGCCCACCTGGGTGAGGCGCAGGAATCCGTTGACGACCCCGGTAACCATCAGGCCGATGGCGTCCATGTGAGTGGTGATCATCACGGACGGGCGTGGCACCGCCCCGGTTCCGGTCCGTAAGGCATGCAGCGAACCGAGTTTCCCCCGGCTGAACTGCTGAACGAAGGGCCGCCATTGTTCTTCGATGAGCATGGCGGCGGGATCCTCGTAGCCGGAAAGGCCGGGAACGGAAAGCAGTTGCTTGAGGAAAGGCAGGAGTTCGGTCATTTTGGACAACTCTAAGTCGTCGGAGTCAGGTCAGGGGTATCGGACGGGATCGGGGTGTCCGAAGGAGGCGGGACCGGCGTCAGGGTCAAACTCGGCGTCAACGTCGGCGGAGGCGTCATGCTGGGGGTTTCGCTGGGGGTCAGGGTCACGGTCCAGGTGGCGCTGTTCGTCAGGCTGGGGGTGAATGTCTCGCTCGGAGTCAGGGTCACGCTGGCGGTCAGGCTGGGAGTCGGCGTCGATGTGGCGGTGGGCGTCAGGGGCGTGCCGGTAAATGTGTCGGACGGCGTAAACGTCTCGGTCGCCGTGGCGGTCGCGCTGCCGCGAACCCACTGGACGGTTGCAAAGCCCAGGCAATAGCACGGGATGGTCACGAGGACGACAATGGCCAGTGTCAGGCGCGTGCGGTTGCGGTTTGCGGGGTTCGTGAACACACGAATATGATAACATCAGACAGAAGGTTGGGCAAGCAGTTGGCGCCTGGCACACTGCATTCCATTTCAGGAATGATAAAATAATCCCGTGATCCCACTCCGCTTGAAAATCTCCGGTTTTCTCTCCTACCACGAACCCGTCGAGGTGGACTTCAGCAGCTTCGACTTGGCCTGCATTTCGGGCCAGAACGGAGCCGGGAAATCCTCGCTGCTGGACGCGATGACCTGGGCGCTCTTCGGGCAGGCCCGCAAGCGGGATGAGTCCGTCGTCAACCTGCAGTCGCAGGCCGCCGAGGTTTCTTTCACTTTCGCCTACGAGGCCAACATCTACCGGGTCATCCGTTCGCTGGCCCGCGGCAAGACCACCGCGCTCGAATTCCAGATCCAACAATCCGGGAAGGCTGAAAAATCCGCCGAATGGCGTCCGCTCACCGAGCGCACCAACCGGGACACCCAGGCACGCCTCGAGCAGGTCCTCCGCCTAGATTACGACACCTTCGTCAACGTCTCGTTCTTCCTGCAAGGGCACGCCGACCAGTTCGCCCAGCAGCCGCCGGCGCGGCGCAAGGAGATCCTGGGCAAGATCCTCGGGTTGGAAACCTGGGAGGTCTACCGGGAAAGGGCCGCCGAACAGCGCAAGGCGATCGAGAATTCCCTTGGCGCAGTGGACGGCCACATCGCCGAGATCGAGGCGGAGCTGGCCGAGGAGGAGCCCCGCAAGGCCCACCTGGCCGACCTGGAAATGCAACTGGGGGCGCTGGCCGCCGGCCGGAAAATCCAGGAGGCGGCCCTCGCCACCGCCCGCCAGGCCCACCTCGCCCTCGACAAACAACGCCAGCTGGTCGTCAAGCTCGCCGAAAGCCTGGAGCGCTCGAATGCGGGCCTCACCGCCTTGCAGACCCGCCTGGCCGGGCGGGAGTCCGAACGGCTCGCCCACGCCGACCTGCTCGGCCGGGCAAAAGAAGTCGAAGCCGCATACGCCGCCTGGCAGGCCTCCCGCCAGGAGCTGGAGCGCTGGGACGGCGTCGCCTCCCAATTCCACGAACAGGAAAAACTGCGCCTGCCCTTCCTGGACGAAATCAACACCGAAAAGGCCCGGCTGGAACAGGAGCAGTCCTCCTTGCTGGTCGAAAAGTCGGCCATCGAGGAAAAGCAGGCCGCCCTGGGCCGGCTAGCCACCGAAATCGATGCGGCGCAAAAGAGTCTCGCGGAGGCGGAAGCGAAGCTGGAGGAGCGCGTTAGCCTGGAAGGACAGGCCCAGGAAAGCCGCGAGAAACAGGCCGAGCTGCGAGCCGAGAATGCCGCCCTGAAAGCCGAGATGGACGAGCTCAAGGTGCGCATCGAAAAACTCCAGGCCGCCGACGGCGCATCCTGTCCCCTGTGCGGGCAGCCCCTCAACCCGGAACACCGCCAGTCCACCCTCGAACAGCTCCAGGCCGAGGGGAAACAGATGGGCGACCGCTGGCGGACGAACAAGGCCACGGCCGAGGAACTGGCCGGCCGGATCACGGACTGCGAAGCCCGCCTCAAGCAGCTCGCCCCGGCGGAGTCCGAGCGGCTGGCCCAGTCGAACGCCGTCGCCAGGCTCGCCGAGCGCCTGGAGGCCGACCAGAAGAAGGTCAAGGAGTGGGAAAAGGGCGGGGCGAAGCGCCTGGCGCAGGTGGCCAGGCTGCTCGAGGGCGAGAAGTTCGCCGTCGACGCCCGCAAGCAACTGGCGAAAGTGGACAAGCAACTGGCCGCCCTGGGATATGACGCCGCATCCCACGACGCCGCCCGCAAAACCGAGGTCCAGGGCCGGACCGCCGAAGCGGCCTACCGGGCCCTCGAGTCCGCCCGGGCCGCCACCCAGCCCCTGGATGACGAGATTGCCAACCTGAAGGAACAGATCGGCCAGCAGTCTGCCGCGTTCGGCGCCCAGCAGAAGGAATACGACGAAACGGCCGCCGCCCTGGCTGCGGTCGAATCCCAGTCCCCCGACCTGGACGCGGCCGAACGGGCCCTCTTCGACCTTCAGGAGCGCGAGAACGGGTTGAACCAGGAAGTCGGCGCCGCCCGCCAGAAGGTCAGCGTGCTGGACGTCCAGCGCGAGCGCAAGAAGAAGTACGAGAGCGAGCGCGGCGAGTTGGGCCTGCAAATCGGAAGGTACAAGGCCCTGGAGCGCGCCTTCGGCAAGGACGGCGTCCCCGCCCTGCTGATCGAGCAGGCCCTGCCGGAGATCGAGCTGAAGGCGAACGAGATCCTCGGCCGGCTGAGCGAGGACAGCATGCGCCTGCACTTCGAGACCCAGGGGAAATACAAGGACGAGAAACGGAAGGACCTGCGCGAGACCCTCGAGATTCAGGTCAGCGACGGAGCCGGGCTGCGGGATTACGAGATGTTCTCGGGCGGGGAGGCCTTCCGGGTCAACTTTGCCATCCGCCTGGCGCTTTCGGAGGTGCTGGCCGCCCGCAAGGGAGCCCGCCTGCAGATGCTGGTCATCGACGAGGGCTTTGGCTCACAAGACGCACTCGGCCGCC
>DATJPX010000014.1:0-14878 GCA_035506155.1 Anaerolineales bacterium | reverse complement strand
TAGAGGGTGGCGTGCTCGAGGAACAGCACCGGGTCGTTCGAGCGGATGGCGGCTTTCATCATCCCCTTGGCGTCCTCGGGCGTCCCGGGAGCGACCACCTTCAGCCCGGGGAAGTGGGCGAAGATGGCGTCGGGGGTCTGCGAATGGGTTGCTGCCAGCTGGCGCCCCCCACCCGTGACGGCCCGGATGACCATCGGCAGGACGAACTGTCCGCCGAACATATAGTGCAGCTTGGCAGCCTCGTTGACGATGTGGTCCATCGTCGCGAAGGCGAAGTTGATCGTCATCAGCTCGGCGATCGGGCGCAGGCCGGTCATGGCCGATCCGATAGCCGCGCCGACGATGGCGGATTCGGCGATGGGGGTATCCCGGACTCGCTCTCCCCCGAAGTGGTCGTAAAAGCCCTTGGTGACGGCGTACGAGCCGCCCCAGACGCCCACTTCCTCGCCCATGATGAAGACGTTCGGATCGCGTTCCATTTCCTCCCACATGGCCTGGGAGATGGCTTCCCGCATGGTTAATCTGCTCATAATAAGTCCTTTCAACACAAAGGACACGAAGGGTCACTACGCTTTATTTTCCTTCGTGGACCTTCGTGACCTTTGTGTTTAGTCTGCATAGATATCGTCAAGCAGCGTATCCAGGGCCGGCTCGGGGCTGGCCTCGGCGAACTCGACGGCTTTCTTCGAGTCCTCGGCCGCGCGGGCTTCGATCTCGTCCAGGGCCCTGGCGGAGGCGGTTTTGTGAGCGGTCAAATAATTGCGAAAAATACCGATCGGATCCTGCTCCTCCCACTTCTTGACCTCCTCCTGTTTGCGGTAGCGTTCCGGGTCGCCCATCGAGTGGCCGCGGAAGCGGTAGGTCATGATCTCGAGCAGGTACGGACCGTTCCCGGCCCGGACCTTCCCGATGGCCTCCCTGGAGGCTTCGTACACCGCCATCAGGTCCATCCCGTCGGCGCGGCTGTGCGGGATCCCATACCCGTCGGCCTTCTGCTGGATCTCGGAGACGGCCGAGGCCCGTTCCACGGCCGTGCCCATGCCGTAGTGGTTGTTCTCGCAGACCCACAGCACCGGCAGGTTCCAGACCTTGGACAGGTTGACGGCTTCGTGGAAGAAGCCGATGTTGGTGGCGCCTTCGCCGAACATGCAGATGGTCACGCCGTCCCGGCCGGCGTATTTGTCGCCCAGGGCCAGGCCGGAGGCCAGGGGCAGGTGCGCGCCGACGATGGCGTGCCCGCCCCAGAAGTTCTTGGTCACATCGGCCATGTGCATCGACCCGCCGCGGCCCTTCGAGATTCCGGTGGCCTTGCCGAGCAGCTCCGCCACCACCTGATTGACCGGGATGCCGCAGTTGACCGCCACGCCGTGATCCCGGTAGGCCGTGATGACCCGGTCCTGGGGCTGGCGGGCGGCGATCAGCCCGGTGCTGACGGCCTCCTGGCCGATGTAAAGGTGAAGAAATCCCCCGATCTTGCCGGCCTGGTAAAGTTCCGCGGCGCTCTCTTCCATCCGGCGAATGAGCACCATCTGGTAATACAAGTCGAGCATTTTTTGCTTGTCCATTCCAACTCCCGTAGAGAGTGCGATGTGATGATAATATCAGACCAATTATATCCAATATTTATCATTTTAATGTTAGAAATCCGTGAAATTCATCCCAAGCGTAGGAAAAGTCCCTCCGCCGGGGAGGGACTTTGGAAAACAGCCGGATTACTTGCAGGCCGGGACGGCGACCGAGAGGCGCGGCGCCACCCCAAATGCGTCGAACGCCTCCAATTCGTAAGTAAGGTCCATACCCAACGGCGCAATGTCATGATATGAAGTTGTATTGGCGTCCACGGTCGCCAGCAGGCTGCCGTTGCGATAGATCCGGTAGCCCGTCGCGCCCGCTGCCGCCGCCCAGTTGAACGATACGCCGAGAGTCTTGGCCTTGATGTCGCAGGTAAACGAGTCGACGAACTTGGCCGGCGTCGCCGGAAGCGGAGGCACGGCGACGACCGGCAGAGTCTCGACCGCTCCCTGCTTGCCGACGTTGGCATCCCCCACCCAGCAGTCCTTTCCACCCGGTCCCTGGATCTGCCACCAAGTATTCTGGCTGGTCCGCCCGATCACGGTGTAGGCAGTCCCCTTTTGCAGGACCGAGACCTGGTCGTAGAGCGTACCCGGTCCCCTGCGGCAGAAGGCGTTCAGGTTAGGGATCACTTGAGCCGCCAGCTGGGCGGTCGCCGTGGGCGTTGCGTCCGCCGCAGCCCCGGCGCCGCCGGAAGCGCTTGTCGGAGTTGCCGAACCGCACGGGAGGAATTTGAGGATGGCAATATCCGAGGCTTCCGAGACCAGGTTGCCGCTGCTGTCCCGATACGATCCGTTCAATTGGACGCCTGCGCTGTCATAATCGAAGCCTTCGACATGCAAGGCCATCGGCAGCGTCCAAGGTAGTGTCCCACGATGGGCAGCGCCGAAATCGTCCGTTCCGGTATAGACACCGTCAGCCACCTGGGTCAATGGGACTGTTTCACCGGCAATCGGGGCTGCCAGCGGACTCCCGTCGGGATTGGTGAACGTGACCTGGGCCTCCGCCCGGGCAACCCGCGCCCGGGTGGTCACGTCGCCGCCCAACTCCAGTCGGATGCCGAGCACATGCGGGTCGCAATCGCCGTAGTATAGCGGATCGTCCCACGCCGTCAGGGTTGCCGTCATGTAAATGTGGGCGACCGATGGGACGGCGCTCAGGTGGGTGCAGGACAGCCACTGGACGCCTTGAAGCGGCTGGTGGGTGATCAGGCTGCCGGAATGGTCGTACGCCCGGACATCAAAGTCGAGAACGAAATCCTGGTACGGGAAGCCCGGCCCGGCGCCGAAATCGTAGGACCAGGTGTAATTCCCCGGCGTCGTTGGCGTCATGGGCAGCTCGCTCGTCCCGGTCGCGCCGGGCGTCAGGCTGCCGTCCGGGTAGTGGAAGGACCACATCAGGGCCACATAGGACACGGAGCCGGTATCCCCATGCAGGCTGGCGTCCATTTGCATGACATGCGGGTCGCAGCCGCCATACTTGACCGTGGTGACGCTCGGTCGGAGTGTGATCGTGAGAGGTCCCGCCGGGATCGGGGTCGGGAGAGAACACGCGCTCAAGAGAAAGGTCAATAGAAGCATACCGATCATTACAATTTTTTTCATCAAATCGCCTCTCAATAATCCTTACATGAAAAGGTCTATTCACCGGCTTAAGGGAGAAAAGCCGGGACGATAAAAAATGGATGCCGCGTAACCGCAAGCATCCAACAAGCCCTGTCTTCGATCAAGCCAATCTGAAAAAAACCGGAGGGCAACTTGTCCCATCCGTCATCGATCGCGCCGCCCCTGTTTTCGAGCCCCTCCATGCCCATTTCACTCAAACTTTCTTATAAAGTCGATGATATATATCTTAATGGTAACATTATAAAAACTGCGCGTCAATCCGAATTGAACCGCTTCCGAAGTACTCTTCGGTACTATCGGCGGAAAATGGACGATTCACCCAATCTACGGATGACATAAAAGGTCCCTCCCATCCGGGAGGGACCTGGGGATTTCCCCTTTACTTGCAAGCGGGAACGGTGACCGAAAGGCGCGGCGCCACCCCGTTGAGATTGAATGCCTCCAGTTCGTAGGTCAGATCGACAGCCAGGGGCGCGTCGTCATGGTACGACGTGGTGGTCGCATCCACAGTCACAAGCTGGCTGCCGTTGCGATAGATCCGGTAGCCCGTTGCACCGGCTGTCATCGCCCAGTTGAACGACACGCCGAGCGTCTTGGCCTTGATATCACAGGTAAACGAGTCGACGAATTTCGTCGGGGTCGCCGGAAGCGGAGCCGCCAGACCGACCGAAACCTGATCGACCGGTCCCTGCCTGGAAACATTTGCGTCCCCCACCCAGCAGTCTTTGCCGTCCGGCCCCTGGATCTGCCACCAGGTATTCTGGCCGTTACGCCCGATTACATTGTAGGCAGTGCCTTTCTGCAGGACCGAGATCTGGTCGTAAAGGGTGCCGGGACCTTTCCGGCAGAAGGCGTTCAGCGTCGGGATCACCTGGGCTACCGTCGCAGCAGGGCCGGTGTCCGTCGCCCTGGATGCCGCCAGGACAGTCGGAGCGGGTGTATCGGTCGGGCGCAAGGGCAGCAATGTGGTGATGGGCGGGACGTACACCAGCGCGGGAACGGCATTCCACTCATACGCCCCCACGTCGCAAGTCGCACCGGCCGGGCGGACGTAATGGCGCTGGTCGATCGACCCGCACAGTCCGACCGGTCCACCTGCGTCGATCAGCGGGCTTCCGGACAGCAGGGGATGGACCAGGGTGCCGGCCTGGGAGGTCAACGGACCCAGACCCAAACTCGCCGCCGTGAAGGATTCGTTGCACATGAAGGTGGGATGGTCATATGACGTGCTAACCCGGCTATCCACCTGGCACTGTTGGGCGGAGTTCAAGGCCACCACGGACCGACGGGCAAGGATGGAGGCCGGAAATTCGCCCGGGCCGGCCTGGATCCCATGGCCGGTATTGAAGGCGACCGTAGAATCCAGCAGGAGCAGTCCGCCTCCATCGATCCAGATCCCACCGCCGCCCGTGCTGCCGGTCCGGTTGCCACTGACGGTGACATTCTGCAGCAGGACGGTTCCCCCATCCAGGTGCACACCGGCGGTGCCGTTCCGGACGATCGCCGTTTCATGAATGTAGGCGAAACCGACGGATGTAACCCCTGTAAGGCCGCCAACCGCCAGCCCGTACGATCCGTTGTCCCGGATCTGGCTCGAGCGGATTTCCAGGGTCCCCTGCTGCTGCCAGACCGCCATCCCGGCGTTGTCATGGACATCCACGCCGTCGAGAAGGGCGGAACCGCCATCGAGGACGAGCCCGTAGCCGCGGCTGTTGGAGAGGCTTCCGCCGGCGATGGTCAGGCGGCCGCTCCCTTCCGTGGAGATGGTCGGACTGGCTGCAAAGCTGGTCGTGTCGAAGCTGCCGTTGCGATCGAAATCTGTCGTCTGTACCTGGGCCACTCCCTGGTTATCCATGGCGACCTGGTTCGTCGTGAAGGTCGATGCGCTCATGACCAAATTGCCGAAATTCGCGACCCCGTAGTAATTTCCCGTGAAGCTACAGTTGCTGGCTGTGGCTGTCGCCTCGGCGAACAGGCGCAGGCCCCAGTATTTCCCGCTGATGTGGCAGTTCTCCAGGGTCAGGGTCACCCCGGCGCGGACCTCGATCCCGTTGCCCCCGCCCGTCGCCGGATTGGTTCCGACGATGCTCAGGTCACGGATATCGAAATTGCCCGGATAGGCCAGTTGGAGCACATCGCCCCCGTTGGCAACCAGGGTCGTGCTGTCCACCCCCGCGCCGACCAGGTTGAGGCTGAAGCGCGGCTCCCATGAGGTGTAATTGTCGAACCTGCCCGGACCGATATGGATCGTGCTGCCGGGCATCGCCACGTAACTGATGGCGCGGTAGAGGGTCTGACAGGCAGTTGCAAGGCTCTGGCAGTTGTTGGCATCGTTCCCGGTCGTCGAGACATACAGTGTCAAGGGACCCGAAGCCGTGGGCGTGGGTGTGCCGGTGCCAGGCATACTGCAAGCCTGGGCGAACAACACCAAGATGGCAAGTGGGATCGTGTAAAGTATGGACCGCCGACTCATCTCTCTCCTCCGATAATCGAATTCCCATTCCGGCTTGCCAGGGTGGGACAATCGGGCAATGCCCGAATAGGATATAATTTGTCATAATTATATCGCCCGGGTAGCCATCCTCCATCCCACCATTCGGGGGAGGGAAGAATGTACTATCTGCCCGCCCGGAGCGGGGATTGCCCGACTCACAGAAGGATTGTATATTTAGGAAGGATGACAGACTCATCTCCCGCCGGCCGTGCCCTGGACAATCTGGGCATATCCTACCGTGTGTTCCGCCACGAACAACCTCCGGGATCGCTCGAAGAGGCCGCCAGTCAGCGCGGCCAGACTCCCGGCCAGGTGATCCGCAGCATCGTCTTTCGACTCGCCAAGGGACAGTTCGTCATGGTTCTGATGGCCGGGCCGGGTCAGATCTCTTGGAAGAAAGTGCGCGCTTACTTGGGGGTATCGCGGATCTCGATGGCCAGCGAGGCGGAAGTCCTGGCCGCGACTGGTTTCGTGCGGGGAGCGGTCACCCCGCTTGGGCTGCCCGCCCCGATGCACCTGCTGGCCGACGAGAGTGTCTTCCAACCGGAGGAAATCTCACTCGGCTCGGGAGTGCGCGGCCTGGCGATCCTCCTGAAAACCATTGACCTGAAGCAGGCGCTGGAAGGGATCGAAATCGGGGAATTCAGTTGATCGAACCGGCGGAAAGACTGCCGTATAATTGAAGGGCTGGAGATCATGACCATTCCCACGCTACGCGCCCTCGAAGGTACATACACCATCCATCGACTCCCACCCGGCACCACCATCCCGGTGAGCGTATTCACGAGTCCGTTCTACTCCATCACATCCACCCACGAGGAACTCTCGATCGTCGTCCGGGAGGAACTGCTCGGGGAAGGCATCCGCTCCGACCCCGGCTGGTCCGTGATCAAAGTCAACGGTCCCCTGGACCTGGGCATGATCGGCGTGATGGCCGGGCTTTCGGAAGCGCTGGCAAAGGCGGGAGTCAGCCTGTTCGCCATCTCGACGTTCGACACCGATTATCTTCTTGTGAAGGCCGGGAGTCTCGACCAGGCCCGGTCGGCGCTCGAAGCCCGCGGATACCAATTCGATTGATCCCTTTATCCGTATCAAAGGAGGACCCATGGCCGAGGAAGGGAAGAAACCTGAAACGGAGAAAAAGCCAGAACCCAAGGACAACCTGGTGGAGACCAGGCATTCGATCAAGGTCCACGGCACGGACCTGGCTTATACGGTCACGACCGGGACCATCGTTCTCAAAGAGGAGACCGGCGACCGGGAAAAGGAGACCGAGACCGAAAAGCCCAAGGCGCAGTTCTTCTTCATCGCTTATGTCAAGGATGGGGTCGAGGACAAATCCAAACGCCCGATCACCTTTTCATTCAACGGCGGTCCAGGCTCTTCATCCGTCTGGCTGCACCTCGGGCTGCTGGGACCGCGGCGGGTCGAGATGGGCGACGCCGGGAAATTGCTGCCGCCGCCCTACCACCTGGTCGACAACGAATTCACCCTGCTTGACCTGACCGACCTGGTCTTCATCGACCCGGTCAGCACCGGCTATTCCCGTCCCGCGGAGGGACAGAAAGCCAAGGAGTTCCACGGCTTCAAGAAGGACATCGAATCGGTCGGGGACTTCATCCGGCTGTACGCCACCCGCTACCAGCGCTGGACCTCGCCCAAGTTCCTGGCCGGGGAAAGCTACGGGACGACCCGGGCCGCCGGCCTGTCAGGCTACCTGCAGGAGCGGCACGGTCTGTACCTGAATGGCATCATGCTGGTCTCGTCGATCCTGGATTTCGGGACGGCGGACTTCTTTCCCGGCCACGACCTGCCATACATCATGTTCCTGCCCACGTACGCCGCCACAGCCTGGTACCACGGCAAGCTCCGCAGCCGGAAACCGCTCGCCAGTCTCTTGAAGGAAGTCGAGAAATTCTCCCTGAACGAGTACAGCCTGGCCTTGGGAAAAGGCGCGGCCCTGACCGACCGGGACCGCCGGCAGGTGATCGCCAAGCTGGCGCGCTACACCGGCCTTTCCGAGGACTACCTCGACCGGACCGACCTGCGGATCAACATCTTCCGCTTCTGCAAGGAGCTGCTGCGCGACCGGCGCCGGACCGTCGGCCGGCTGGACAGCCGTTTCACCGGCATCGACCGGGACTCCGCCGGGGAATTCCCCGAGGAAGACCCGAGCATGAGCGCCATCATGGGTCCGTATACGGCGACCTTCTACGATTACATCCGGGGTGAGTTGAAGTACGAAAGCGACCTGCCCTACGAAATCCTGACGCCGAAGGTCTCGCCCTGGTCATATGCCGAGTTCGAGAACCGCTTCGTCAATGTAGCCGAGACCCTGCGCAAGGCGATCTCCAATCACCAGGCCCTGAAAGTGCATGTGGCCAACGGTTATTACGACATGGCGACGCCCTACTTGGCCACCCAATACACTTTCAGCCACATGGGCCTCGAGAAGAGTCTGCAGGCGAACATCAGCATGAGCTACTATGAAGCCGGGCATATGATGTACCTGCACTTGCCTTCCATCCGGCGTCTCAGGGAAAACCTGGCAAAATTCATCCAGGACTCCATCTAGGGCAATCCACCGGCAGCCGATCCAGTGCTGCCGGTTTTTTGATTTATATTCACAGAACTGTAAACCGGCGAAAGGCAAAGTTGTTGTATAGTAATAAAAATCCATCCATCATCGGGAATAACAAAATGAGCAGATTTCAACGGACCCTTCCAGCCTACATCCTCCTCCTGATTGCCGCCGGTCTCATCCTGAGTGGCTGCACGCCCTCGCCGGAGCAGCAAGCGACGGGCACCGCCACGTCCGAGACGGCAACCGCCGCCGTGTGGACGAAGACCGCCACTGCGACGATCACTGACACGTCAACGTTCACACTTACGTTCACCAGCACTTATACGCCGACCGAAACGTTCACTCCCACTATCACCTTCACACCGACCAAGACCGCCACGAACACCAAGACCTTCACCCCCACCTTCGATTTCCCGAAGGTTACCGTGAACGTGAACATGGCGGCCTGCCTCTACGGTCCGGCCAAGGCTTATCTCTGGCAGTACGACCTGGCCCTGGGTGATACCGGGGTGGTCTGGGGGCGGGCGGCCAACAGCAACTGGTTGTATGTGAAAATGGACCGCTGGCCCGGTCCGTGCTGGCTCTCGCCGGCGGTCGTGACCGTGGACGGGAACGTCAATCGTCTGCTCGTCCAACCGGTGCGCCTGCCCATCACGAACGCCCTTTACCATGCGCCGACCGGCGTCAAGGCCGAGCGCAACGGCAATACCGTTTCGATCAGCTGGGACCAGGTGGCGATGACCGTGGACGACGACCGCGGCTATTTCCTGGATGTGTGGGTCTGCCAGAAAGGCCACCTGGTGTGGGTGCCGACCGCCCTGCCGGACCAATACCACCTCTCGGCAGCCTTTACCGACGAGCGCGGCTGCGGCCAACCCTCCTGGGCCAAACTCTACACGGTCGAGAAGCACGGCTACACCTCCCCGGTGGACGTACCCTGGCCGCCCTTCCCGCCCACCCCAACGCCTCTCCCAACATTAACGCCGAGCGATACGTTCACCCCCAGCGATACGCCGGTCCCAAGCGACACACCGATTCCGCCCACCGCTACCACCTAATCCCGCCAAGGAGATGATTATGCCCAGTCTCGTCCAGGAAAAAGTCCAGCAGGCGATCGGGATCATGAAAGAAAAGCAGATCGATGCCTGGCTGACGTTCGTTCGGGAGACCAGCGCGGTCCTCGACCCGGTCCAGCCGCTCATTTACGGCGCGACCCTGACCTGGCATTCGGCCCTGATCCTGACGAGCTCCGGGGAAAGCATCGCCATCCTGGGCAACCTGGAGGCCGAGGCGGCCCGCCGGACAGGCGCGTATGCCGAAGTGATCGGGTACGATAAATCCATCCAGGCGGATTTGGTCCGCATCCTCGAGCGGCTGAACCCGAAGCAGATCGCTGTCAACACTTCCCTGAACGATCCGACCGCCGACGGACTGACCCACGGCATGTACCAGGTGCTGAAAGGCTACCTGCTCAAGACACCCTTCGCCGACCGGCTCGTCTCTGCAGAGCCGGTCATCAATGCCCTGCGCGGGCGGAAAACTCCCGCCGAAGTGGCGCGCATCCAAAAAGCAGTCGATACGACCGAAGAGATCTACCGCCGGACGTTCGAATATCTGCAGCCGGGGATGACCGAAATCCAGGTCAGCCAATTCATGCACAACCAGATCTGCGAACTCGGCCTCAGCGAGGCATGGGATTACGAGGACTGCCCGGCCGTGAACTCCGGACCGGAGTCCGAAGTGGGCCATGCCGGCCCGACGGGGATCGTCCTCGAGCGCGGCCACCTGGTCCATTTCGATTTCGGCGTCCGGCAGGACGAGTACTGCTCCGACATCCAGCGGATGGTCTACCTGCTGAAGCCCGGCGAGGCTGAACCCCCTGAACCCGTTCGGAAAGCCTTCGGGACGGTCTACGCAGCCGTGCAGGCCGCCTTCCAGGCCATGAGGCCCGGAAGAATCGGGGCCGAGATCGACCAAGCCGCCCGCAAGACCGTAACGGACGCCGGTTACCCGGAATACATGTACGGCACGGGCCACGGGCTCGGACGCGCCGCCCACGACGGCGGCGGGATGCTCGGTCCACGCTGGGAGAAATATGGCGACCTGCCCAACCAACTCCTGGAGGCCGGGCAGGTCTATACCATCGAGCCGGGGATCGCCGTCCCGGGGTATGGCTACGTGGGCCTGGAGGAGGACGTCCTCGTGACAGAGACCGGCGCGACGCTGCTCAGCGCCGGGCAGAAGGAACTGGTCCTGAAATAAAAAAATCCCCGCACCTGAAAGTACGGGGATTTCCTGTAGATCCTCACCCGTTCCCTGTCTGCGCTTTCGGATCGAACTCGTTTTGGCAGACCTCGATCCTGGCGGCTTTCAGGAAATTCAAGGCATTCTCGTCGGCCCGGTAAGCCACGCTGTAAACCAACCGGACGATGCCCGCATTGATGAGAGCCTTCGTGCAATTGATGCAAGGCATGTGGGTGACGTAACAAGTGGAACCCTTGGTGGATACCCCGTGCAGCGCCGCCTGGATGATCGCATTCGTCTCGGCATGGATGGTGCGGACGCAATGCCCATCCACCATCAGGTGACCCTCTTCGTCGCAATGCGGCTGTCCGGCGGGGGATCCGTTGAAACCGGTCGTGAGGATGCGCTTGTCCAGGACCAGCACACAGCCCACGAAGGCCCGGTCGCATGTGCTGCGCTCGGAAACGGCGTAAGCGATTTTCATGAAATACGAATCCCAGTCAGGGCGCATGCTTTTCCTCCAGGTTGGGTACGTTTCCCAATTATAAAATAAGCGACGCATTTATGAAATGCGCCGCTTTAGACCTTATATCACCCAGAAGTGTGGGAAGAGCAGCCGCAGGACGATATCCAGGATCAACCCCAGGACGAACCACGTGCCGAAGGCCCGCGTATTCAGGAAAGCCTGCGGGGCGAAATAGAGCGGCCAGCCTCCCTGCCCATCCGGGAAATCCGCCGGCCGGGACTCGGGCTTGGGCTTCAGGAACTGGGGGTAGAGTTTTATCGAGGTCGGGATGGCGACGAAGGAGATCAGCAGCACCGGGGTGAAGTACCGGATCCCGATCAGGACAAGGACCAGGACGTATGGGAGGATCATCATCGCCAGGACCGCGTAGCGGGCAACCTTCTCCCCGATCAGGACAGGCAGGGTGAAGATCTTCTTGGCCTTGTCGATCAGGACCTTGTCGATGTGTTTCCCGAAGATGACCGTCGTGACGCCCAGGACGTAGGGAATGCTGGCCCAGACGACCGTCCAGTTCCAGATGCCCGTCAGAACGTAATATCCGCCGCCGATCATGAGCGGTCCCCAGACGATAAAGACGGCGATCTCCCCCATGGCGATGTATTTCAACGGCCAGGTATAGAACAGGACGAAGAAAGCGCCCAACCCGAGCAGGACCCAGACCGTCAGGCTGTTGCCGCGGAAGAACACAAGGTAGAACCCGCACAGCAGCGCCAGGAGGCCGGTGACTGCGAAATAGGTCAGGTGCTGGCGCTTGGTCATGAGGCCATCCGCCACGGGCTGCGGGCCATACATCGTCCGGTAATAATTGTCCTTGTCTACGCCGCGGGTGTAGTCAGTGTAATCGTTGAAGATATTGTTGGCAGCGTGCGCCAGGACCAACCCAAGGGCCAGGACGAGCCAAGCCAGAAGGTTCACGCTGACATGGTTCTTGGGGCTGTCATGCCAGGCGAACAAGCCGGCCAGGACCGCCGAAAGGAAGGTCATCAGCAGCACTGCGGCCCGGGTCGAGATCAACCACTTCGAGACCAGGTCCAGTTTGGTCCACTCGTCCTTGGACACTTCCGGAATGACCGTAAGGGCTTTCTTCCACATCGCGAAATTCATAGTCGCTACTCCTTAGGGATTCTCTACCAGATAATTATGGCCGAGCTTAAATCCTTAGTCAGAACACCGAATCATTTGCAAAGTAACGTGGAACGGGTTGAAAACGGGCTGATTATACTTGAATCCGGGCGAAGCAGTCCTTTCCTTTTTGGTTGTGAGTTTTGTCACGGAAACGGATGACTTCTCGCACTGGTGTAGATCTCCCTAGGAAACCATACTACATGGAGAACTCAGCCCAGACCCGGGAGTCTCTGCGCGGGCCCGGGAACCATTTCACGAGGTGGAGCATGCTATGACCGAACAAGTGAATGTAAGCGAGGCCCCCTCCGCAGGTCCAGTCAAGCACGAGGACCTCTCCCTGATGCAGGAAGTGATCCTGCGCACGCCGGGAGAATCGCACCTGGAAATGTGCATCCAGTGCGGCACCTGCGGCGGGTCCTGTCCGTCAGCCAGTGCTATGGACCATACGCCAAGGGCCATCTTTGCCATGCTGCGAGCCGGAATGCGCGAGGACGTCATGAAGAGCAACACGCCCTGGATGTGCGTAGCCTGTTATTACTGTACAGTGCGCTGCCCGCAGGACATCCACATCACCGATGTCATGTACACCCTGAAAAACATGTCGCTTGAATCGAAATTGATCAAGAATTCGACTGCGCCCGATTTCTCGAAGACCTTCATCGGTTTGGTGGAAACCTACGGGCGCAGTTTTGAAATCGGCCTGGCGGGTGTTCACAACCTGAAGCACTTCGCCACCCGCCTGCCCGGTATGACCCCCATGGCGGTCGGCATGGTCACCAAAAAAGGCATGTCGCCCCTGCCGCCCAAGCGCATCAAGGGCATGGACCAGCTCAAGAAGATCCTCAAGCGCGCCAAGGAATTGGAGGCAGAATGAGCGAGTATCTCTTTTACCCTGGCTGCTCGATGGAATCGAGCGCCAAAGCCTACCTGGCCTCCCTGGAATCGGTCTGCAAGCCGCTCGGTCTCGACCTCAAGGAGATCGAGGACTGGAACTGCTGCGGCGCAACCGAGTACCTGTCCCTCGACCTGACCCCGGCCTACTCCCTGATCGCCCGCAACCTGGCCCTGGCCGAAGAGCAGGCGAACGGCACGAACACCCTGATGGCCGCCTGCAGCGCCTGCTACCTGAACCTCTCCAAGGCCGATCACTACATGGCCGAGGACAAGAAGTTCGGCAAGAAGATCAACGAAGCCCTGGCCGCCGGCGGGCTGCACTACGATCCCGGCCAACTGGTGGTGCGCCACCTCCTGGACGTTATCATGAACGACATCGGCCTGGACAAGATCAAGGAAAAGGTCGTCAAGCCGCTGACGGGTCTGCGCGTGGCCTCCTATATCGGCTGCATGGTCCCCCGCCCCGATTACAACAACCACCTGTCGGATACAGAATACCCCTACGAGCTGGATGAGCTGCTCAAGGCTCTGGGCGCGGAAGTGATCGACTTCCCACTCAAGACGGCCTGCTGCGGCGGCCACATGACCCAGATCGGACCCGAGACCGCCTTCGAGCTGATCCGCCGGCTGATCTCTTCCGCAGACGAATATAAAGCCGACCTCCTGGTGGCGCTCTGCCCGATGTGCCAGATGAACCTGGACGCCTTCCAGGGGCAGATGAACGCCTTCTTCCACACCAACTACCATATGCCGATCCTGTTCTTCACCCAGTTGATGGGAATTGCCTTCGGCGAAAAGCCCGAGAAGCTCGGCTTCGGCTCCGAACTGGTCAGCGCCCATGAAGCCATGAAACGCATCGGCATCCAGACCCCTGAGCCAGCCCCGGCAACCCCGGCGCCCAGGAAACCTGCCGGCCTGCCCATGCCGCCCCCGCGCATCCGGGCCGGACAACCCGCCACTACCGGTAAAGAGGAGGCTGCTGAATGAGCGCCGAAGAGAAGAAGCCCAAGGAAAGAATTGGCGTCTACGTCTGTCATTGCGGAACCAACATCGCCGGCATCGTCAACGTGGCCGACGTCAGCAAGTGGGCTGGCGAGAACCTGGCCGGCCAGGGCGTGGTGGTCAGCCGTGACTACAAGTTTATGTGCTCCAGCCTCGGCCAGGAACTGATCCAGAAGGACATCAAGGAGCAAAAGCTGACCCGCGTGGTCGTGGCAGCCTGCTCCCCTCACCTGCATGAAAAGACCTTCCGCAATGCCTGTCGGGGCGCCGGTCTGAACCCCTTCCTGTGCGAGCTGGTCTCAATCCGCGAGCAGGACTCGTGGGTCCACACCGACAAGGCCGCCGCCACCGAGAAGGCCAAGGCGATCGTCGCCGGCGGCGTCTCGCGCGTCGTTCACCACGAACCGCTCACCCCTCTGAAAGTGCCGATCCATCCGGCCACGCTGATCGTCGGCGGCGGCATCGCCGGCATCCAGGCGGCCCTGGAAATCGCCGATGCGGGCTTCCCGGTCTACCTGGTGGAGCGCGAACCCTCCATCGGCGGGCATATGGCCCAGTTCGACAAGACCTTCCCGACCCTGGACTGCTCGGCCTGTATCCTGACCCCGAAAATGGTGGATGCCGGCAACCATCCTAACATCACCCTGCTGACCTATTCCGAGGTCCAGAAGGTGGACGGCTACGTCGGCAACTTCCAGGTCACCATCAAGAAGCGCGCCCGCTACATCAAGACCGAGGACTGCACCGGTTGCGGCATCTGCTGGGAAAAGTGCCCCAAGAAGGTCATCGACGACAAGTTCGAGGCCGGCCTG
>DATJPX010000013.1:0-2613 GCA_035506155.1 Anaerolineales bacterium | reverse complement strand
CGGAAGAAATCAACCAGGCAAAGAATCGCAGCCCCAGGACTCCCAGCAGGGTGCCGACCCAGTCGATGATGATGACCGAACGCGGCAGATCTTTGAAAATGCCCACACCCTTCAAAAGGAGCAGCGAACCACCGATGATCAGGGCGGACAATGAAATCGCCAGCAGCGTACGCGCGATCATCTTCATCGACAGCCGCTCCCGCAGAGGCGGGTAAAGCTTGAACAGGAAGAGCATCAACGGCTTGATGACAAAACCGAGGCCGATGAGCGCCGGAAGGGAGACCGAGAATCGCTGATAAAAGGGCCCCGTGCGCAACCGGATGAAATAGCTCAACATGCCCGAAAGGAAGACCAGCGCCAGGTCGCCTACGACGATCGTGCGCAGATAACCACTGGCGGACCCGAAGACGAACCAGACGCCCAGCAGCAGGACGACGAATACATTGTCGAGCCGCGCCAGGACAGCCAGACCGGCCGCGCATCCCAGGGCGAGCATCTTCCAGATGCCAATGCTTTCCCCACGCCATCGAACGGCCAGGGTAAGCAACAACATCAAACAAAACGCATTGACCGCCGTCTCCATGCCCCCCCACGTTACCCCTCCCTGGATCGTTGGCAGGAACACCCAGATGACCGCCACCGCCGCGGCAGTGATGTTGGAAATAAATTTCCGCAGCAAACTAAAGAGCAGATAACCGGTCCCGGCATTCAAAAGGGCAGAGATCAACACCAGTATTCGCAACGGGAGGATCAAATTAAAACGCGCCAGGATGAAAACGGGGATGCAAATCAGCATCCAGAGAGGGTGAAAGCCGTTCGTATGGTTGATACCGTCAAAAGTTGCTCCATGACCGCTGGTGATGTTCGCGGCGACTTTGAAATAGAAAAAGGCATCGTCGCTGGTATACCAGTGCATCACGCTGTTCGCCGGGCTCAGCGCGATGTACAAGTGCAAGAGAAGGCTTAACACGATCAGGCCGATTCCAAACCAGCCCCAGCTTAATTTGAATTTCTTCATGCTCGACCTCATAGTCTAGGCGGCTGGCATCTCTGGCCAAACCATTTCCAGGGTATCATGGGCGACCACCCATTCACCGCGCTGCCAATCCGCCAGGGTGTCCATATCGACCTCATACCTGGGATCAACCACGAGCGGCAGGATGGTTTTCCCCGTCATCGAGCCGCCCAGGATGGCCTCCCGCCGGATGGCGTTGACGTGGCCGGTTTGCAAATATACGGGCGGAAGCAGTTGACGAGGGGTATTGTACGGCTCGGCAATCCCCTGAACGGCCAGCAGGGGGATCATCCTGCCCGATTGCTCGTCAATATGCCACATTTTGTATGGATTCTGTCCGGGCGCCACGACACTGCGCACGCATTCCGCATCGGGATGCTCCAGCAACAAGCGAATCGCCCGATCGACGAATCCGCACGGCCGGACCGGGCTCGTGGCGTGGAGATGGATGACGATCTCAGGCCGGTAGTTTTCGTTCTGGGCAAGCCAGTTCAGGGCGTGTTGGAAAACCGGCAGATCGGTGGTACGGTCGGCCGCCAGTTCGGCCGGGCGCAGGAAAGGGATCTCGGCGCCGTAACTACGGGAGACACGGGCGATCTCCTCGTCGTCGGTGCTGACAATGAGGCGCGTTACGGCCTCCGCCTGCAGGGCCGCAGCAATGCTGAAAGCGATCAGTGGGTGCCCGGCGAAGGGACGGATATTTTTGCGCGGGATGGCTTTCGAGCCGCCGCGCGCCGGAATGAGGACGAGGACTTCGGGTTTGCCCATCGTAATCCTATGCTTTATCTTTCTGCTCCCCGATCAGGGACAACAGATATTCGCCGGTGCGCCTTCCAGCACTGCCATCTGTAAAGGTACATTCATCCGCGATGAACTTGCGCCGGTTGTCGCTGTCGGCAGTGGGGTTTTGCAGGTAGTAGTTGACGATCTCTTTTACCTTCTCCGGATTATCCGCCACCCTGCCTGCTCCGGATCGGCGGAAGCGAAGGTGAGTGGGCCAGTCGCCGATGGCCGTCAGCGGCAGGGAGTAAACGTCTTTCCTGTTCCAACCGCCGGGTGTGTCGATGGTCACACTGACGATCGGCCTGTCGTGGATGGCCGTCTCCACCACCATGGTCGAGTAGACCGTCAGGAACACGTCGGAATACGCCATCATGGAGGCCTTCTCAGGCATGTCCTCGCCGGAATAGTGGCCCAACCCACTGCCCAGCGGGACCGGCTCTACGATATGGACGTGCGGCATGTCCTTGACATACTCGGCCGTTCGCAGCCTCTCTTCTTCGAAACGCGAACCCCTGATGAAGTGGTTGGGATGGAAACGGATGAGCAGCTGGCACGGTTCGGCCAGTTCGTCCCCATGAACCAGGTCGGCGAGGGCCTGCATATTGGGGAAGTTGGGATGCAGGGTCTCGAAGCTGCAGGCATAGGAAAGAAGCTTGCGTTGCGGGTCAAGACCTTGTTGGCGGAAGTATTCCTGGCGAGGAATGAGCCATTCCCCGCGGAAATATCCGTCGTAGGCCGGAACGCCGCTGATGGAAACACGCTCAGCGTTCCAGTCGGAGCCGAGCACGAGTTCCTCTTTCTGGATCGCCGACCAG